>NZ_CP032229.1:0-301874 GCF_004328625.1 Streptomyces seoulensis | reverse complement strand
GCCCATCATTGCTGTCATCGTTGTCGTCTCGCTCATTCCGGTCGGGCTGGAGCTCGTACGCTCCCGGCGGTCGTACGCTGCGAACGGAGCAGCGTGATGTACACCGTGACCAGCGCGCAGCCTTTTGACGGCTCGAGCATCGACGGGGGCGCCTACCTCGACGTGGTCGACGCCGCGCACCACACACCGTCCTGGGTGGACAGCCTCATCTCCGGCTACTCCACGTACGGGCTCGCTTTGTTCGCCGTCCTGATGCTCCTCGGCTGGTGGCAAGCCCGCCACCAGGACACGGTCCGGGCGGTGAAGGCCTTGGCCGCCCCGGTACTGACCGTGGTGGCGTTCGTGGTCAGCACCGCACTCAAGCAGGTGGTGCACGAGAACCGGCCGTGCCAGTCCTTGCACGTGATGACATTGGAGGCCTGTCCGGCGCCCGGTGACTGGTCGTTCCCCAGCAACCACTCCGCGCTGGCCGCAGCGGCGGCGGTCGCCCTGTGGTTCGTCTCGGCACGCCTCGGGGTGATCGCCGCCTTCGGTGCTCTGGCGATGGCGGCTTCGCGCGTGTGGGTCGGCGCTCACTATCCGCACGACATCATCGCTGGCCTGATCGTTGGGGCCCTGGTCGCCGCCTCGCTGGCGACGCTGCTGGCACGGAACGCCGTGACTGCGGCCGAGGTCCTCGGTAGGGGGCGCCTGCGCCCGTTGATCGCGTCCTGAGCCGCACCTCTGCTGAGCCTTGCGGACTCGCTGGCCGGAGGCTCAGGCAGGGGTGGGGGCAGTCAGCCGGTCTCGAGCCGGTAGCCATGGCCTCGCAGCGTCGTGATGCGGGGCACCCGGTCGGCCGACGTCGCGCCGGCGAGGAGTCTGCGTCGCAGCCCGGCCATCGTTACATCGAGCGTCTTGGTGGAGCCGAACCAGTTCTCGTCCCACACCTCGGCCATCAAGGTCTCGCGGGACACGGCTTCGTCTGCGTGCCGGGCGAGAACGGCCAGCAGCTTGAATCCCTTGGGACGCAGCACGACCTCGTCCCCGTGGAGCGTGCAGCGCCGGGCTGCGGTGTCGACGACCAGGTCACCAAGTCGTGTCGGCTTCCGTGGCGACGATGTGGCCGGCCGGCGCCGCAGGTGAGCCCGCAGCCGGGCCAGCAGCACACTCAGGCTGAACGGTTTGACCAGATGGTCGTCGGCGCCGGCGTCCAGTCCCGCGATGACGTCGATGTCGTCGGTCCGGGCGGTGAGAATCACGATCAGCAATCCGGTGAAGCGGGCTCGCAGCGTACGGGCGATGTCGACACCGTCCATGTCGGGCAGCCCGAGGTCCAGAAGCAGTACGTCGTAGAGGGAGCGGTCCGCTTCGGCGAGGGCTCCCGCGCCGGTTCGGCTCCACGTGGGCGCGTAGCCGCTGCCGCGCAGACCCGTCTCGAGATGCCTGCCGATGGTTTCGTCGTCTTCGACGATCAGGATTCGCAGCGGGCGGGCTCCGGCGGTGGAGGGTGCCTGGATCATGCGCATACCGGCAGGGTAGGGGGCGCTGGGTCATAGGTCGCGAAGTTCCTCCACGGCGGGCCGGGCGGCCCGGCGCGCCCCGTTCAGGGCTGCTCCCAGGATGGCGGTCAGCGCGGCGAGCCCGGTCAGCGCCAGATACGTGCCAGGTACGGCGAGCGAGGCCGGAGGGGGGTCGAAGACCCCGTTGAGGACCGTGACCAGCATGTGTGACAGAGCCCATCCGATGAGTGAGCCACCGCACAGACCGGCTGCCGCCGTCAGGAGTGCCTCGGTGAGAACCATGCCACGTAGCTGTCGCGGACGGGCGCCCAGTACGGACGCGATGGCGAAGGTACGCCGCCGCTCGGCGAGACCGAGTGCGAGGACGAGGCCGCCCGCGCCGGCCGCGAGCAGTACGGCGTAGACCAGTTCGATCCGGGTCAGGCCGGACAGGTCCACGGCGGTGAGGCTGGTCCCCACCGTTCCGCGGGTCTGGGTGATGTCGGTGACGGTGCCGCGGGTTCCGAGACGCTGCCGGAGCTGAGCCGCGACCTGGCGCTGATGTGTGCCACCGGTGTCGATCAGGAAGGCGCCGACCGCGTCGCTGCCGGTCATCCGGGCCACGTACGAGTAGTTGGCTACGAAGAAGCTGTCCTTCGGCGCGGTCGGGAACTCCTTGGCGATGCCGGCATAGTGGAAGGGCACCGTGCGGAGCGCCTTGGTCCGGCCGTCCTGGATGCGCAGATTCAGCGTGTCACCCGGAGCGAGCTGGAAGTCGTGCACCGTCTCCTCGCTGACCAGGAGTGCGTCCGGCCGCCGGGCGAGGCGGTCCATGAGGGTGCGGGCGCTGCCGCCGGCGAAATACGCGTCCTGCAGCGAGGTCGCCGACGTGATGGTGCCGGGACGCACGCCGTAGAGATCCTGAAGGTCGGAGCCGACGTAGGCGAACCGGTGCTGGAGCGGTTCCACGTGGCGCACGCCGTCGATCCGGAGGGAGGCTCCCGCGGAGGGTGCGGTACGGGCTCCTGGGGGTTCGGAGACGGTGACGTCGGCGCCGTTCGTCAGTCGTGCGTCTACCTCTGCCTGCTGGCGGTAGGTGGCGTTGAACGTACCGACGGACACCGCGAACGACACCGCGAGCGCCAGCAGGACCACGGACCGGGCCAGCACGCGGCGCCGCCTGGACAGGATGGCCGCGGTCGTTCCCGCCAGGTTCGAGGCAAGGGGTCGGGCAAGGCGGGTCAGTGCACTGCGGCCATGGGTCAGAGCCAGGAGAGACAGCCGCCACAGCAAGAGGGAGGAGCCGAGCCACAGCAGCGCTGGTCCCAGGAACGCCCAGTAGGACACGGAGATGCTTGGCACCCCTTCGGGGGCGAGGACGAGGGCGTACCTGTTCCCGGCGGAGGCGCGGAAGACCAGCCAGGAGCCGACCAACAGCACTATGTCGAGGCCGCAGCGCATCCACCACCCGGCGCCCGTCCGGCGCCGGGTTCGGCGTGTGTCGGCGACGGTGACCGTGCGCAGGTCGCGAAGCGCGGGCACGAGCACCGCCGCCCCGGCGACTGCGAGGCCCATCAGGAAGGCCGCCGCGTACCAGGGGGCCCAGACCCCGGCCCGCGTCTGGAACGAGGCCGAGCCGAAGGCCAGGCGTCCCGTCAGCGCGGCGACGCCGAGCCCGATGAGGCCGCCCCCCACGCCGACCAGGGCGGCTTCCAGCGCGGAGAGGGCCGCGATGCGCCGCGGCGGAAGTCCGCGCAGTCGCAGCAGGCCCTGCTCCTGACGGCGCCGTTCACCACCCGCGGCCGCGACGCAGGCGGTCAGCGCGGCGGCCAGGACTGCTCCGGGTACGCCAAGGAACAGGAAGAGGAGTTGCGCGTAGAGAGCGTCCTGCCGAGCCGAGTCGAGCGCCGCGCCCAGGTTGTCGCCGACCAGCGCCGCGCCGGAGGTACGGGCTTCGAGGTTGCGGGCGGCAGTGGTCACCGTCCCGAAGGCGGAGGTCGGGTCCGCGGGCAGTCGGGCGTCGCGGGAGATGTGGATCTGGGTGCTCTCGGCCGCCCCGCTTGCGTGGGCGGTCAGGTCTCGGAAGACAGCGGGCGGCAGGAGAAGGATGTTGTCCGGTGGCGCACTGGGCTGTGATTGCGCGGGAGCGCCCACTTTCTGGAACAGGGAATCGGCCTGCGGGAGGTCGACGACGCCCGCGACGCGCAGTTGACGGGTCGGGGAGCCCGGCAGACCGACACCGATGGTGTCGCCGGGGGCGGCGTGCAGGTTGGAGGCTGTCTGCTGGGCGAGCAGGATTCCCTCGCTTGCACCGGCCAGGGTGCGGATCTCGCCGGGGAACGTACGGGAGTAGTGGTCGGGGAGACCGAGCACCACGCCGGGGCCGGTCGTCTGCGTGGTGCCCTGGGCCCGCGCGGTGAAGTGGCTGCTGTGGGCGAACCCGACCGGGACGGCCGTGCGGATTCCTGGGGTGCGCCGGATCTCCGTGGTGATGCGATGGGCATCCGCCCCCGGCTGCAGCTCCACCTGCCAGTCGACGGCGACGGAACGCACGGCTCGCTCGGTCATGGTGGACTTGGACGCGGTGAGGAAGGATCCGAGCGCGGCCACCAGGGCAACGGCCATGGCGATTCCCGCCGCTGCTGCGAGCAGACGGCCGGTGCGGTGGCGGGCCAGGCCGAGAGCCCACGCGAAGTTCATGAGTCCGTCTCCCTGTCGGGTGAGCGATGGCCAACGGTCAGGACCCGTCCGTCACGCATCGTGAACCGGGTGCTCAGCCGGGCCGCGACGGAGGGATCGTGAGTCGTGATGACCAGAGCAGCACCGGTGGTGTCGGCCGCGGTCAGCAGGGCGGTGAGCACATGGGCGCCGGTGGCGTGGTCCAGGCGGCCGGTCGGTTCGTCGGCGAGGATCAGCCGGGGGGCTTGGGCCAGAACGCGGGCGACGGCGACTCCTTGGGCCTGCCCGCCCGACAGCTCCTCCGGCAGCCGGTCGGCCAGAGCAGCCGCGTCGACCCGCGCCAGAGCGTCGAGCGCCGCTTCGCGTGCCTGCCGCTGGTGCCGGCCGGCCAGCACGAGAGGCAGCGCGGTGTTCTCCGCGACATCCAGTGCTGGAATGAGGCTGTCGCCCTGGAAGACGAGGCCGATTTCGTTCCGAGCGTCCTCCGCGAGTGCGGGCCATGTCACCGTGCCGCTGGTGGGCCGCTCCAGGCCGGCGAGAAGATGAAGCAGGGAGGACTTGCCCGACCCAGAGGGGCCGACGACTGCCAAGCGGTCGCTGGGCTGCACGGACAGGCTCGCGCCGTGCACGGCCACGACCGCGCGCGTTCCCAGCCCGAAGGTGAGGGCGGCGTCCCGGCAAGCTACCAGTGCGCTCCGGGCATTCCCCGACTCCTGCGCGGAAGCCGGTGGCGAGCTGGGATCACGTGGCGTCATCGCGAACCCTTCCGTCGTTCAGGGTGATCACCCGGTCGGCCACGCGCACGGCTTCGGCACTGTGCGTGACGATCAGCACGGCGCAGCCTCTGCCGGCCTGGGCGCGCAGCAGATCCAGAACGCGTCGCTCGGTGCTGGCGTCCAGTTCGCCGGTGGGCTCGTCCGCCAGGAGCACGGCGGGCGCATTGGCCAGGGCGACGGCCAGCCCGGCCCGCGCCAGTTCGCCGCCGGACAGGTGTCGGGGGAGCGCGTGCGCACGCCGTTCGAGGGCTACTTGTTCGAGCACTTCCTCCAATGAGGACCGGCCGCCAGGCCCGGCGCTGCGGGCGAGCCGCAGGTTGTCGTACACGCTCAGGTGGGGCACGAGATTCCAGCTCTGCGTCAGCACGCCGATGTGCCGAGCACGGAGCCGGGCCCGTTCGGTCTCGGGCCGGTGGCTGATGCGTTCGCCGTTGACGCGCACCTCGCCACCGGACGGCTCGTCAAGGCCAGCGAGACAGGACAGCAGTGTGGACTTGCCCGATCCCGATGGGCCGATGACGGCCACGGTCTCGCCGCGCCGTACGGCGAGGGAGACGCCGCGCAGGGCGAGGGTCTCCTCGTCGCCGGCCCGGAAGAAGCGGTAGAGCTCGCGCGCGATCAGAGTGTTGTCGGACGGGTCGGCGACGAGGCGCGGCTGCGCGCTTGCCGAGCGATCCTGCGCTGGTACGGACACGGGTTCGACCCTCACTGCCAGGTGAAGGAGTCGCTGATGACACGCCATGGGTCGATGTTGTCGGCGTTGACCGGCCCCGACAGGGTGATGTCCACCTCGTGCCCCCGCCGGTAGAACGCGTAGCGCTCGAACGCGTCGCGGATAACCTTTCCGGTGACCGGATCGGTGGCGGAGTCACCGCGGTACTCGAGCCGGACGACCTTCCCCGCGTGCCGGGACACCTGCGTCACGTTCGCCTCGCCGAAGCGGGAAACCTCGCGGCGCAGCTTGGGAACGACGTCACGGGTGACCGAAGCGGTGGTGGGGGCGGCCGGCGCCCGGACCTCGTCGACGCGAACCTGGTTGAGTTTGTCGGTGAAGATGGTCGTGTTGCCCTTCACGGCGCGCGACCACCCCTCGGGGACCTTGACGAGGAATCCACGGCCGGCCGGCCGGAAGCCGACGTACGCCTGGTTATCGGGAATGTCCCCCGGGGGGTTGGACTCGGTGGGCGGTGCCGCCTGGCCCGATGTGCTCCGGGACGCCGTTCCGGACCCGGGGCCGGCGGTTCCGGAACAGCCGCTCGTCACCGCGGCGACGAGCACGAGGCCGATGACCCCGTAGATCCGAACGCGTGCCATGGTGCAACCGCCTCTCACGCCAGGCTTCACGCCGACACCGGACCGGTGGACGTCTTCCTGCCTGCGACGTTATGGACCACGTGGTTAGTGGCGCGCTCAGCGACGGTTAGACGACGGCAAAAGCCGGTGGCGTGCGCCCGGTCGTGCAGCCAGTGAGCCGCATGATGAAGGGCATGAGACAGCGTGTCGTGCGGGTGGCTGTGGCGGCGGTGCTGGTCGCGCTGGTGCTGCTCGCTATTCCTCTGGCCGTCGCGGTTCGCTCGTCCTTGTATGCCGACCGGCGCGACAGCCTCGAACGGGCGGCCCTCGCGGCAGCGGTACGGGTGAATCCCGACTACGCCGCAGGAGACCCCGCCGAGCTGCCGGCGCCGCCGGCCGGATCATCTCTGGGTCTGTACAGCCCCGGCCTCGACCTGCGTGTCGGCCACGGCCCCTCCGTCGGCGATGACGCGGTGCGCCGGTCGTTGCGCGGAGTGATCGCGCATGCCGAGACGGGTCGGCAACTCGTCGTGGCCGTGCCGGTCTCCCGCGACGAGAACGTCATCGGCGTGGTCAGAGCCTCCTCGTCCGCCGCCTCCATCCGGTCCGAGGTCTTTCTCGCCTGGGCCGCGCTTACCGCTCTGGCGGCTATGGCGCTCACCGTCGGCGTGCTGGTCGCCCGACGGCAGGCGCGAGCCCTCGCCCGGCCTCTGGAGGAGCTGTCGCGGCACTGCCGGGCCGTGGCTCGCGGTGACCTGTCCGTGCGCGCCGAGGCCAGCACTATCGCCGAGATCGACCAGGTCGCCCGCACGCACAACGACATGCTCCACAGTCTCACCGAACTCCTGCGACACGAGCGCGACTTCACCTCGAACGCCTCGCACCAGCTGCGCACACCGCTGACGGGACTCCAGCTCACCCTGGAAGCCGGTCTCGCGCAGCCCGACGACCGCATGCTGCGCCCGTTCCTCCGAGAGGCACTCGAGGGCACCCGAAGGGTGCACGACACGGTGGAGGAAGTGCTCCGACTGGCCGGCTCGCCCCGCGTCGGGAACCAAGCGGCCGCGGACCGATCGGTGGCCGATCTGCTGGCGGAGACCGACGCCCTCTGGCGCGGGCTGTTCGCCGAGCAGGGCAGACGACTGATGTGCGAGTGCGGCGACGCACCTGACGATACGCGTGTCTCCGGGAGGCCATTGACCGAAATTATCGGCGTCCTTCTCGACAACGCGCGCGTCCACGGCCGCGGCAGCGTCCACGTCGCGGTGCGCGATCTCGGGGGAGCCCTCGCCTTCGATGTCTGTGACGAGGGTGTGCTGCGCATTGAGCCGGACCGGCTGTTCGCCCGCGGTCACACCGGTGATTCCAGCGGCGGTGCCGGCATCGGCCTGGCCTTCGCCCGCGATCTGGCCGCCTCCCTGGGCGGACGCCTGTCGCTGACCTCAAGTGACCCCACCACTTTCACCCTGCTGATTCCGGTGCGGCCTGCGTGACGCTCGGGAACGCCTTGAGGCCGACGATCGTCTACTGTGTTGTAGACCGTCTACTTTGATGTAGTCGACGGCGGCGGTGCGCGCACTCATTCCAATACCCGCAAGGGAAGAGGCTCCGAATTCATGACGACATCGATGCATCTGGCCTCGCAGCTCGCTGTGAACGTGCTGGACGCCAGATCGCTCCTGACCGCGTTCGGAGTGGTGGGTGTGGGCGTGGTCCTGTTCGCCGAGACAGGTCTGCTCATCGGCTTCTTCCTTCCAGGCGATTCGCTGCTTTTCACGGCCGGTCTGCTGGCCACCGGATCGACAGAGGGGGCGGTGCACCTCTCGCTGGCCCCGCTATTGATCTCCGCCGCGGTCGGCGCGCTGGCCGGAGCGCAGTGCGGCTACCTGATCGGCCGCCGAGCGGGCGGATCCTTGCTCGCTCGCAGCCGATCACATCGGCTGCATGACGGCGCGAAGCGGGCGGAAGAACTGCTGGAGCGGTACGGGTTCGCGAAGGCGATCGTGCTGGCCCGGTTCATTCCGGTGGTGCGGACGGTACTCAACCCGCTGGCCGGGGTTCTGGAGGTGCCCGTGCGGACCTTCACGCTCTGGCAGGTCGTCGGCGGTCTGGTGTGGTCCGTGGGCGTGACCCTCGCGGGGTACGCGCTGGGCTCCTCCATCCCGAACGTCGACCGCTACCTGCTGCCACTCGTTGCCCTGATCGTGGTGGTCTCTCTCATCCCCCTGCTGGCAGAGGTGCTGCGCGGCCGTCGGAAGGCCAGGGCGAAGGGTGAGGCACGGTGACGGTCGCATGCGAGGCCTGTTTTGCACCATGGCGCCAGATGGTCACGGCATGAGGCGCCGGGAAGTGGCGGAGCTTTCCGGCAGCGTCAGCCTCGGCGTCTGGGCGGCGTTCGCGGTGCTGGCCGCCGTCGCCGTGGGCGGGCGCGGCGCTCCATTGGAGCTGGATCAGGATGTTCTCGTATGGGCCGTCGGCCATCGACCGTCCGCGGCGCTTGCGCTAGCACGTGGTGTGACGGCCACGGGCACGGGTGCGCTTCCCTATGCGTTGGCGGCGGTGGCAGCCATGGTGGCGGGGCGAACACCGCAGCAACGGCTGGCCGCGGCCGCGTTCGGGCTGGCCTGTCTGGGCGGAGGCCAGGCCGTCCGCTACGCGGTGATGGAACTCGCCCATCGGCCTCGTCCTCCGCTCGCCGACTGGGCGACCCACGCATCCGGCTGGGCCTTCCCGTCCGGGCACAGCACGACGAGCGCGCTCACCGCCGGCCTGCTGATCGTCGCGGTCTCCCTGCGGGCCCCGCGCGGAGCGACGGCGCTGCGGCTGCTCATCGGCTGCTGGGGTGCGATGGTGGGGTTGAGCCGCGCCTATCTCGGGGTGCACTGGTTCACCGACGTCGCCGGGGGCTGGCTGTTCGCGACAGCATGGCTGAGCGCGTGCCTGTGGGCTGCTGCCCGATGGCTGCCAAGCCTCTCTTTCACGGCTCCGGACACCTCATCGAACACCGAGGAAGGATCATGCGCCCCAAGATCCTGATCGTCGAGGACGACCACGCTCTGCGGGACACGCTGCGACGTGGACTGTCCGAGGACTTCGAACCCGTCCTGGCCGCCGACGGCGCCACGGCTCTGCGGCTGGCCTTGGACGGCGTCGAGGCCGCTGTCCTCGACATCGGCCTTCCCGACGCGGACGGACGCGATGTGTGCCAGGCCATGAGAGCCAACGGGTTCCGCGCTCCAGTGATCTTCCTGACCGCCCGGCACCACATCACGGACCGCCTGTCCGGATTCTCGGCCGGCGGGGACGACTACCTGCCCAAACCATTCCACCTTATGGAACTCACCGCGCGGCTCAAGGCCATGCTCAAACGCTCCTCGTTCCGCCCGGCCGCCTCCCACGCCGATCTCGCCCTCGACGCCGTCAATCACAGCATGGCCGTCGAGGGCCGGGCTCCCGTAGCTCTGTCGCCCACGGAGTTCCGGCTGCTGGCGTTGCTCGTCGCCGCGGGCGGGAGCATCGTGCGCCGTCTCGACCTCATCCGGGCCGGCTGGCCCGAGGGCGCACAGGTCAGCGACAACACCCTTGACCAATACCTCACCCGATTGCGGCGCAAGCTGCGGGACGCGGGCAGCAGCCTGACGATTACCACCGCGCGCGGGGTCGGGCATCGCCTCTCATGAGACGCGTTGCCCAGTGCCTCGTTCCGCGCACATTGCGAGGCCGTCTGTCGCTGGTGGCGCTGACCACGGCAGCGCTGATCATGACGCTCCTGACCGTCGTCTTCAACCTCGCCATCACCCGTCACCTGCAGCATCAGGTGGATACGGAGCTGCGCAACCGGGCCGAGGCGGTCGCCACCACCGTGGACACCAGCGGCCCCGAAGCACGCGTGCTCGAGACCGTCAACGACCGTCTGCTCGACACCAACGTGTGGATCTACGCCGACGGCCGCCTGCTGGAACGGCCCAGCTCGGCGCCGCTGCACGGCCCGCTGTCCACCACCGCTGACTTCCTGGCCCGTCGGAGAGAACAGGCGTGCACGACGAACGCCGGGCAACCGCAGGTACGGCAGTGCGCGTTGCCGCTGCCGGGTCGTCATTCCGCCACCATCGTGACGGCCATGAGCCTGGGCCCGTACCGCAGCTCTGCCGACACCTTGCTCGTGGCATCACTGATCTTGGACGCGGCGATGCTCGCATGCATGTACGTCCTCACCCGCCTGTCGGTCGGTCGTGCGCTGCGTCCGATGCAGTCCATGACCGACAAGGCCGCCCAGTGGAGCGCGGTCGGCTCCGAGACCCGCTTCGGAGCCGAGCACCAGCCGGTCGAGCTCGCCAGGCTGGGAGGCTCACTGGACGTGCTGCTGGACCGGATACGGACCGTACTGAGACACGAACAGCAACTGACCGGTGAGCTGTCCCACGAGCTCCGTACGCCGCTCACCCGTATGGTCGTCGAGCTCGACTGGTGGCAGGTGCACCCGCGTTCGGCCCAGGAGACGCGGGCCACTCACCGGGTGCTGACCGAAGCGGCCCAGTCGATGCGCACTATCTGCGACACACTCCTCGACGACGCCCGCGACAGAGCACTGGACCACACGGCCGTGCCCGGCACCACCGACGTCGTGCCGATCCTTCAGCGCCTGCTGCGACAGTCCTGCCCGCCGGACCGGATCAGGACGAGCCTGGAGACGAGCGCCCCGGTCGTCCAGGCGGCCACCGCACCCGCTGTGCTCGAACGGATCGTGAGCCCCCTGCTGGCGAATGCCGTCCGCTATGCGCACACTGCCGTGACAGTGGTCGTGCGGCGCACGGCCGACGCCGTATGCCTCGATGTCACCGACGACGGCCCGGGGGTGCCGGCGGCGTTCGTCGAGGAACTCTTCGTCCCGGGGCGGCGGGCCGATCACGACGACGGGCACGACGGAGCGGGCCTGGGGCTGCCGCTCGCCAGGCGTTTGGCCCGCTCCGTCGGGGGCGACGTGTCCTTCGATCGGGGCCACCGGTCCGGAGCCCGCTTCACGGTCAGCCTGCCCGTCGGCTGACTTCCTCGGGCTGTGCCTGCGTGGCCTCAGTCTTGCGCTCTCGGAAGTGGGCGTAGGCCATCATGCCGAAGAGGACCACGAGCAGGACGGCGGAGGAACCCAGAGTGCCGAGGTCGAGACCGCCCTTGGCGACGGGCTTGGTGAGGAAGTCGCCTGCGGTCGCACCGAGCGGACGCGTGAGCACGAAGGCGATCCAGAACAGCGCCACATTCGGCACCGAGGGCACCTTCATCAGCGCGACCAGGACCATGAGCAGCCCGACCACGAGCAGGGCCGCGCCGGCGTAGCCGAGCCCGGAGCTGTCGGAGAGGAAGTCGCCCATCGAGGTCCCGAGCGTGTTGGACACCAGGATCGCGGACCAGAACAGGGCTTCGCCCCGGAACGTGACGATGTCCCTGATCTGGAAGGTCATCCCGCTCAGCTTCCACGCGACGAAGATCGCCAACAGGATCGAGATGAGGATGGCCGCCCCCACCGGATAGCCAAGGCCCAGCCCCTGCGGTCCCCAGCCCAGGGAAGTCGCCCCGCCGGAGAGGTACTTGGCGCTGGCGTCACGGTTCATGAAGTCGGACATGGTGGTCCCGGCCATGCTGGTCGAAAGGATCACCGTCCAGTAGAAGAACGGGTTGTACCGCTTGGACCGCAGCTGGACGACCAGCGTCACCACGAAGATCCCGAACAGTGCGATCGTGGTGAGGAAGTAGCCCAGTTTGAGCGTCTGTGCGAACAGGTCCCCGGCCGTCTCTCCGAGTGTCGTCGCCGCGATCTTCATGATCCAGAAGGCGAGTGTGACCTCGGGCAGTTTCTTCATCACGACCTGGGCGGTGCTCGATGCTCGCGGCGCGTCGAAATCGGTGATGATTCTCGGTTCGGTCATCTGTGCCCTCCAGTCCCTACGAACGGCGGAGCGCCCGTCCCGAAGAGGACGAGCGCTCTGTTGAGCTGTGCCGCCTGGCTAAAGAGCGGCCACAATGACGAACATGGCAGACGAAGCCTGAAATCATCCTGAATGGCTTAGTTGGGTCAGCCCGACTGGAAACGGACCGGCTCTTTGCCGGTGACGTCCCTCTGCGTCACGGTCAGGAAAACCACGAGCCCGAGGATGACGGCGAGGAACAGGACGCTGGTAACCACCGTGCCAAGCCCCAGACCGCCGTCGCCGGTGGGCTGGGAGAGGTAGTCGCCGATGGACGCGCCAAGGGGGCGAGTCAAGATGTAGGCGATCCAGAAGCTCCACACCGCGTTCGCGCCGAGCGCGAAGTGGGCTATAGCGACCGCTGCGATGGCCAGGGCGAAGAGCACTGCGGACACCCAGTAGCCGAGGTTCATTCGCTCGGAGACCAGGTCCCCGGCCGCCGTACCGAGCGCGAAGGTGAACAACACGGCGAGCCAGTAGAACGACTCGCGGCCGACGGTGTCGATGTGGTGGATCGACAAGGTCCGCTCACGCCAGTACCAGACCGCGAAGACGATCGCCAGAACAATGGCGAACACCGTGGTGCTGGTCTCCAGCGGCACGCCCATGTTGTCCGTGAGGTTGTCGCTGATCAGTGTGCCCACCACGCTGATGAGAGCGACCGCGAGCCAGTACACGCCCGCCCGGTACGACCGGGTGCGGAACTGGACCACGAGTGCGACGGCCAGTAGAGCACTCATCAGGACCGACACCCCGGTCAGGCCGAGTCCCGCCTTTTCGTTCAACAGGTCGGCCGCCGTCTCGCCGACTGTCGTGCACAGCACTTTGATGATCCAGAAGTATGCCGTGACCTCGGGGACCTTGTTCCAGCGCGGCCGGAAACCAGACGGGTGGGCCTCGGCTCCAGCGGCATCGGGCAGGGAGGGATGGGGATTCTCGTACGTCATGACGCCCTACCGTGCCAGCGGGCACCTGAACGCATCCTGACCAGCGCGGGTCACCGCCGTCGCGTCGGCCCGCCTCGGCGCGGCATCGCGGCCACGCTTTCGTCTCCGGCCCAACTCCGCATCGTGAGACGGAAGAGGAACCCCTGAATACACGGAAGCTCGACTTCGTGCTCAGCCCCTCGCGGGCGACGACGTGGCTGCACCAGCGTCTGGGCCGGGCGGTCTGCGTGTCCTACGCGGCGGCCGGGCTGCTGCCCGCCCCTGGGTTGTGGCTGCGTCACCCCCACCGGTTGCCGTTCACCGTTGCTTTCACTCTCTCCAGCACCGAGATCCTCCTCGGCCTGGTCCTCTTCGCCGCCGGGCTGCAGGTACCCGTTGAGGCTCTGGGCGGTTTGATGCGGCGCCCGCACGCGCTGCTCGCCGGGCTCGGCCTGCGTCTGGCCGTCCCCGCGCTGACCATCCCCGTCATCGCGTTCCTGCTGCGTCGGACACCGGACACGGACGGGGGCGGTGGCCTGGTCCTCGCGATGGGCGTCATCGTGGCTATGCCAGTCGCCGCGGGTGCCACGGTGTGGGCCGGGAAGAGCGGGGGAGATCAGCCGACCATGGTGGGCCTGGTGCTCGTTTCGACTCTCCTGAGCCCTCTCACCGTGCCTGTTGTCATCAACGGCCTCAGTCCGCTTCTCGGCACAGGTCACGTGAACGTGCTCGCTGGAAGCATCCATGCCGGCGGTTCAACTCTCGCGACCGTTGTCATGCCGTGCGCAGCCGGCGTCCTGTCTCGACTTGTCCTGCCCACTTCGTGGCTTCGTCGCGTTGTGACCGTCGCCCTGCCCACAGCGGCGACCGGCTCGCTGGTGCTGACCTATCTCAATGCCAGCGGCGCGTTGGGCTCCTTCTTGGCCCACCCGCGCCCGTTGCTACTTGTGGCCGCAGTGTTGACGGCGGGGGTGGTCTGCCTTCTGTCCTTCGCTATCGGACGCGCACTAGCCCGACTGCTGCGACTTCCCCCTTCCTCCGCCGCGTCGCTGACTCTCGCCTGTGGCATGAACAACAGCAGCGCCGGGGCGGTCCTGATCACAACGGCCCTGCCCCACAAGCCCCAACTCCTGCTGCCTGTCATCGCCTACGGATTGCTGCAGAAGACAGCTGCGAACCGACTCCTCCGACAGCGAACGGTCGGAAACCCGCGCAACCACAGCCGCAGGTGGTTGTGGCTGTAACGCCGCACTCGCCTTGCTCGACAGGCTTTTCAGGAACGCCGAGGTATCTGGGCTCTGCGGCGGAAACGCTACGCCGCCCCGCTGGCCGTTTTCTCGGGTGCCCAGGACGGGACCGGACCCAAAACGGGGCTGTCGCGTACTCACCGGCGCCATCTGGCTCGCTCAGGACCGGTACTATCCGATGAGCACCGGTCCCGGCCGTGTCAACTGCGGCCTCACGATCGGAGGCTCCTACGCACTCGCCCCCACCGGACGGAACAACGTCAAGGTTGCGAGACGTCGCCGGACAGCGATCCGGTCGAGCTGGAGGGTCGCTACCTCTGGCTGCGATCATGTTGGGAAGGCTCCCGCTCAGCGTCGCCTCGCCGACGGAGCATGGCAGGATCTGGCGGATTAGGCGAGTGGGCAGACCGACGGCCAGCAGTGCGCGTATGCGCCGCACGGTCTGCACCGTCCGGTCGTCGTAGTCGCGATAGCCGTTGGCGCGGCGCTCCGGGTGGATCAGCTCCATCCGTTCGTAGTAGCGCAGCAGGCGTTCACTGGCCCCGGTACGACGTGACAGCTCCCCGATCAGCACCGACCGGCTCCCTCCGGTTTGACCTTCCCACGGTGTCAGGGAGCAACAGTGCGCTGGTCGGCCGCATTCCGGGCCGATCGTCAAGGAGGGAACGAATCATTGATCATCGATGCGCACCTGGCGGCGCTCGCGGTCCGGTACCCATCCGTTCCGCTCGTGGTCAGCCAGCTCGGTGGTCTCCGGCCCACGCTGCGCAACTTGCTGGCTGCCCTGCGTGAGCTCGGCTTCGCACCGGTCACCGCGCAGCGTCTGGACCAGACTACCGAGAGGAGGGGGACCGCGGGCCGAGACACCACCCTAGGTATCGGCTCCGATCGCTGCCGCCGCTACGTGGTGATCCTGGAGGACGGTGCATCACTGGACGTCACCCTGGTTGACCGCGAGCAGCAGGCGCGCGCCTTCTTCCACCGCGCTCGCCACAGCCTGCTGATGCGTCCGATCTGCGAGCGGCGGGGCCTGAAATCGCTGCGCCACGCGTTGGAGAGGGAAACGCTGCTCACCCACGCCGCGATAGCTGCAGGGGCACGCACACCGAAGCTGCTCGCAGCCTCCGAGCTTGGCCCGGACGCGGTCATGTTGGTCCACGAGCACGTCCGAGGCCGCTCGTTGGACACGCTTGACGACGACGATGTCTCTGAGCAGGTGGTGGACAGTGCCTGGGAGCAGGTGCGGGCCCTGCACACGCGGCGCATCGCTCACCGGCGGCTCACGGGGGACGCGCTCCTGGTGGACGAGTCGGGCAGGATCCACCTCACCGGCCTGCAGGACGGCGAGGTCGCCGCCGGGGACCTTCTGTTGCGCATGGACGTCGCCCAGTTGCTCACCACATTCGCCCTGCGAGTCGGCCCCGAGCGCTCGGTCTCCTGCGCCACGAGGGTGCTCGGCCCGGATGCCGTCGCGGGCAGCCTTCCGCTGCTCCAGCCGCTGGTGTTCAGCCGCTCCACCCGCGACACGCTGCGCCGCCACGCGAAGGAGCGCGCCGAAAGGGAACGCGAGGCGGTGCCGGCAGCCGTCGAGCCGGTGGGGCTTGCCCTCTCCGAGGGGGCCGACGGACTCAAGGCCACGCGGGCCGGAAGGGACATCGATGAGCGGGCGAGGGAGGAGTCGCTGGCGCGGGTCCAGGAGGATGACATCCTCGCCCAGATCCGCCGGCAGGTGCTGCGTGTCCGCCCGCAGGCGCCGGTCGCCCCGGTCCGGTTGGAGCGGATCAAGCCACGAACCTTGATCGCCCTCATCACCAGCGCCTTCGCCGTCCACTACCTGTTCTCCCAGCTGGTCAGCTTCGACTTCGGTGCCGTCTTCCAGGAGGCTGACTGGACGTGGGTCGTCGTGGCGCTCACCTTCTCCGCCCTGACCTACGTGGCGGCTGCGATGAGCCTGCTGGGCTTCGTGCCCGAGAAGGTCTTGTTCGGAAAAACTGTCCTGGCACAGTTCGCGGCGTCCTTGGTCGTGATGCCGGCCGCGGTCGGCGGCGTCGCGCTCAACACCCGGTTCCTGCAGCGCAACCGGGTGCGGTCGGGGCACGCGGTGGCAAGTGTCGGCGCGTCACAGCTGGCCGCCGGAGTCATCCACGCTCTCCTCGTGCTCGTTTTCGGCTACATGGCAGGGACGCGGCACACCGAGATCCTCTCGCCGTCCAGCTCCAGGGTGGTCATCGGCGGGTTGCTCACCGCGGCCGTGCTCGTTCTGGTGATGGTCACGGTCCCGTACCTGCGAAGGTTCGTCATGACCCGGATGCGGACCCTGCTCGCGGGTGTCGTGCCGCGCATGCTCGACCTGCTGCAGCATCCCAGGAAGCTGTTGACCGGTGTCGGCGGCATCCTGATGTTCAATCTCTGCTTCTGCGCCTGTCTGGACGCCTCGGTGCGGGCGTTCGGCCATTCGCTGAGCTACTCGACCATCGCGCTCGTCTACCTTGTGGGTTCTGCGGCCGGCTCGGCCGTTCCCACGCCGGGCGGGATAGGCGCGATCGAGACGTCGCTCGTCACGGCGCTGACCCTTGCCGGGTTGCCCGAGAACGTCGCTTTCCCCGCGGTGCTGCTCCACCGCCTGCTCACCTTCTGGCTGCCGATACTTCCCGGCTGGGCCCCATTCGTCTGGCTGACCCGTAAGCAGCTGCTCTAGAGGGTGTCTTGTCCTCCGGTGACCCTGCTTGCCGACGGCGCAAGCGCGGGTGGCGTCCCGTGGTATGCCCGCCACGGAACGCCACCGGGGGTTGGAGCGGGCGGTCAGGCGCCGTGCTGGACCGTGCTGATCCGGGTGCCACCTTGACCTTGCTGGTGGCGACGGACATCCCAGCGACCTGCCCGTTCGGCCGCGCAGAGCGAAGGACGCCTCTGGCCCGCATCGCCGCCGAGAGATCGAGCAGAATGCGGGGCGAGCCGTGGCGGAACGGCCCGGAATAGCGCAGCCCCAGCGCACCGTTGCCCTTTGACACGCCTGCCGAATCAACCCGGAGGGAGTCGGACAGTGCTGATCGGTGAGCTGGCGAGGCGGTCCGGAGTCAGCGAACGCCTGCTGCGTCACTACGAGCGCGTGGAGCTGATTCACTCCGAACGCCGCGCCAACGGCTACCGCGAGTACGACGACCCGACCGTCGAGACCGTACGGCGCGTCCGCGTTCTGCTGGCCGCTGGCCTGCCCACCCGCATCATCCGCCAGATCCTTCCCTGCACCACGGACGAGGCCGCGCTGCGCCCGTGCCCTGGCGTGCTCAGCAGTCTCCGCGATCAGCTGAGCGTCCTTGACCAGCGTGCTGCCGACTTGGAAACCGCACGCCATCTTCTGCGCCGGACCATAGCCGCCACCGAGAACGCCATGCACCCCGCATCTGCGACGAGATCACCTCAAGGGCCGGGTCCCGACGCGGGTGGCCCAGCCAACTGATGCCGGGTTCCGTCCTGATCACCCAAAACTCGACCGACACTCGACTCTCCGACTACCGAGGTCGGAACCACCGGCGGCGGACGGCTGAGCCGGGTCACCTGAAACCCGGACGAGGAGGGCGACCGCCGTCGTGTGCGGCGCCGGTCGGCCCTGAGCTCGTCCGTGTCCAGGGCCGTGTCTACGGTGTCGGCGCCCTTTGAGTCGGATCCTCGGTGTGTCACGTTCGCTCCGCGGGGCCGGCTGGATGCTCGCAGCCTCGACGGCCGGTGATACTCCGTGCCACGTGCCTTGACCTTGACATGGTGTCAACCTCCGACACTCGGACCGGTGAGCACCCCGCCTCACCGCTCCAGCGCACGAACAGGAGACCTCGTTGATCATCGACGCGCACAGCCATGTCCACGATCCCGTGCATCGTCACATCGCCTTGTTGGACGAGGCGGGAGTCGACCGCGCGGTGCTCTTCAGCACCCGTCCGCATCCGGAACGGGCCACTAATCTGGCCGCGTTCCGGCGTGAGATGAGTGTGCTGGACGAGACGATCAGCGGGCGGTCCACCAGCCTGGACGACTTTGAGGCCGCGCGGCGGGAACTTGAGGCTGCATGCGCGGAGCACCCCGATCGTTTCATCGGTTTCGGCAAGGTCCGGCTGGATCGGCCGTCCCGGCGGATCGCGGAAGACGTCGAGCGCGAGGTCGTCGGTCGTGGCTTTCGCGGCATCGGCGAGCTGAGCCCGCCCCCTGACGGTGCTGGCCGGCTCGAGCCCGTCCTGCGCGCAGCCTCCGACCACAGCGGTCTGCCCGTTGTCGTCCACGGGTTCGCGCCGACCACGGTGGGTGACCTCGCGACCCTGTCCGCTCTCGCGCGCCGCTATCCGTCCGTTCCCCTGGTGATCAGTCAGCTCGGCGGACTGAACTGGCTGAAGGCCGTCGAGCTGGCCCGGGAGACCTCGAACATGTACTTGGAGCTGTCGACGGCGAACATCGTCTTCGCGGTCCGACTGGCCATCGAGGAGGTACCCGACCGTACTCTGTTCGGTTCCGACGCCCCCTACGGCGACCCTCTTCTCGCCCGTGCCATTGTCGAACGCGTGACCAAGCCGGGTGCGCTGCGAGATCGGGTCCTGGGAGGCACCCTGGCGGAACTGCTGGGTCTTTGACGGCAGGGAGCACCAGGTACGGGCTGAGCGCAAGCCCGAGGAGAGCATCAGGCAGTCGAGGCGGTCGCATCGCTGTCCAGCAGGCCGAGGAAGGCGGCAGCGGCGGGGCTCGGGGTGGACCGACTCCAGACCAGGCGCTCCACGCGGACCGGTCCGTCAGTGATGGGTACCACTCGTAGTCCGTGCCGTTCGGCATCGAAGGCCGCGGGCAGCAGGGCGATCCCCAATCCGTTGCGGACCATCCGGACCATGAGTTCAATGCCGGAGACCTCGAAGGCCACGTCGCGGTGCAGCCCGGCGGCGGTGAATGCCTGGTCCGACTGAGCCCGGGCGGCGCTGCCTTCGGCGAAGTCGACGAACAGCTCGTCCGCCAGAAGGCGGAGTTCCACCTCCCGGTCCATGGCCAGCCGATGACTCGGAGCGACAACGGCCACGTGCCGTCCCTGTGCCAATTCCCGGTCGTGCACGCCCTGGGACCGGAATCCGGGTGGGACCCCGAGGAACGCCGCGTCCAGTTCGCCGGCGCGCACCTGGTCGATGAATCGTTCGCTGGAGCCCGTACGAAGGCTGATCCTCACCTGGGGGTAGCGCACGTGGTAGTCCTGGAGCACCGCCGGGAGGTCGACAGCCGCCACGGTCGGGATCGATCCGATGGTCAGTCTGCCCCGTATCGCGCCGGTGGTCGCCGCCACCTCTGCCCGGGCGCGCTCGGCGGCTTCCAACGCCTGGCGAGCCGCAGGCAGGAACGCCTCTCCGGCAGGAGTCAGCCAGACCCGGCGGCTGGTCCGTTCGAACAGCCGGGCGCCCAGCTCCTTTTCCAGCCTGGCCACTTGGTGGCTCAACGCCGACTGGACGACGTGGCATCGCTCGGCGGCGCGGGTGAAGTTCGCCGTCTCCGCCACCGCGAGGACGTAGCGCATCTGCTGGAGATCCATCGATCCATCGTGAAAGGCGATGGATCGGATGACAAGCATGTGTTGGACCCATGGATGATCGGCCCACGATGCTGACTCATGCGCGCCGGTCGTCAGTGGACCGGCCGTAGCCCTCGCGGCTTGCCGCCCCCGTCCTGACTCCGTGGAGACAATCATGCGCGTGATCGCCTTCGATCATCTCGTCCTGAACGTCGCCGACATCGAGCGCTCCCTGTCCTTCTACACCGGTCCGCTGGGGTTGGTGCCGGTGCGTGTGGAGGAGTGGCGAGCCGGTGAAGCACCGTTCCCGTCCGTACGGGTGAGTCCCACCACTCTCATCGACTTGGTCGAGGTGTCCCACGGGCGAGGGCTGGAGGGCTCCAACGTCGACCACATCTGTCTCGTGGTCGAGCCGCTCGATTGGCAGCAGTCCATTGAATCAGGCACTTTCACGGTGCTGGACGGTCCTGGCAAACGCTTTGGCGCCCGGGGCATCGCCGACTCCGTCTACGTACAGGACCCGGACGGCAACATCGTGGAACTGCGCTGGTACCCACACGAGGCCTGAGAACCCACGGCTGTCCGTCTGACGCCGTCGGCGACATTCTGCGGGGAGAAGGAAGGACATGACGACGCAAGGTCTCGGATCCAGACTGCACCGGCGGTTGCACTCCGGGCAGGACCGGGTAAACGGCGCCGTGGCGCGGACCGCTCTCCTCGCGGTGACCACACTGGTCGCCGCAGCCGCAGGAGTGGCCGGGACACTGGTGTACCAGAAGTGCACCGTCCCGGACACGTCCTCAGTCGACGCCCAGGCCGCGGAGCTGGCCGGGGACCTGCGCGGGGACTTGAACGCGGGCTTGTATTCGGGAGGCAGTTCCTACGGAGGGCAGTTCACCGAGGGCACCCTTGTCGCCCAGGTCGAGGCACACGGCGGAGTTCTGCTGAGTGCCAGCACCAAGCGTAATCAGGCTTCGGGCATCGTCCACACGGCAGACGTGATGTTGGGGCTGGTACCCCCGGGGACCGAGCCGGTCGTCGCAGATGCTTATCCGGTCAACTGCTACCGGTACACCTTCGGCGTCGGCATGTACAGCGTGAAACGGTCCGGCATCACCTGCCCGTCTTCACGGACCGACGGCAGGCCCGGCAGCCTCACGGCGCAGATGGGTGCCCTGCTCACGCGGCGGCCCACGGGTATCTTCGCGTACCGGCAGGTGGCGTCCAAGGGTTACGCGCACACTCCGCAGGGTGCGGTGGAATTCCTGAAGGAGCAGCATCTGGTCACCGCCAGGGACGTGGTGAACTCGGTCGTCGGCACGGCTGACGGTGATGGGGTCTACGTCCTCGCACTGAGTATCAACGACGCTTGCCATTACCTGCGTATGGACTCCTCGCCCACGGCGTCACGCCTGATCCCGCTGTGGGCCGCTCCTGCCGACAGCCAGAGCGTGTGCGGCGTTCGGCAGGCCGTGGCCGCAGCCGGCCTCTACGGGATCGATCCGGCGAAGCAGAGGTGAGCAGCACGGTCGCCTGCCGGCGCGTGAGTCCGGTACCGCGGCCGTTCCGCGCGCACGGCGCTCGCCCCTGGCGCGTCTGAAGAATCCACCACTCACTTCACCGACCGATCATGGGAATGCGATGCGTATCCGACGCCGTTCAGCTCTGGCCGTCACCACCGTCCTGATACTCGGCGGAACCGCCTACGGAATGCACGTAGTCGCCGACGGCGCCCCCGCTGACGACAACGTCGTCTCCACTGCGACCGCGTTCCTGTCCTCGTGGCAGGCGAGCGACACCTACAGGGCCGCGCAACTCACCACCAACCCCCGGCAGGCGCGTATCGAGCTGGGGGCGTTCCGCCGGCACACCGGGGTCACCTCCGTGACTCTGTCCCCCGGCCACACGGTCGGCGCCACCATGCCCTTCAAGGTCGTCGCCCACATCGACCACGGCGGAACCAGTGCGACCTGGACCTACCACTCGCGGCTCGCCGTCGTCCGAGATTCCCCCACCGGACGAGACCGTGTCTCCTGGCACAGCAACGTCATACATCCCTCCCTGCCGGACGGGGGCGGCTACACCCTGCGACCCTTCACCGAGGCGGTCGCGCCCACCGTCACCGACAACCAGGGCGCCCCTTTGAAGGCGACGGATCATCCGGGCCTGCGTCAGATTCTCCACCAGCTCCAGGACCGCTACCCCGACCGGGAACACCAGATCCTCGGGATCCGACTGTCCTCCGACGGTGACAGCGGCGCAGGCCGGATCGTCGCCACCCTGAAGTCCGGGAGGGCGGCAGGCATCCGCACCGGCGTGGACGCCGCTGTGCAGAAGGCCGTGGATGCCGCGGTGGCCGGACAGCCGGGTGCCTCCGTTGTCGTCGTCCGGCCCAGCACCGGTGACGTACTAGCCGCTGCCACCCCTGCCGGAACAGACCTCAGTCCGGCGGTGGAAGGCGTGCAGGCGCCCGGCCAGGCTTTTGAACTCGTCACCACCGCAGCCCTCCTGGAACACAAAGCGGTCACCTCCCATGGCCGGGTCGACTGCCCCGCCAGCGCCACTGTCACGGGCCGCACCTTCACCACCCCGGGTGGCTGGCATGCTCAGGGCACCCCGTTCACCGACGTGTTCGCCCACGCCTGCGACACCGCGTACGTACAGCTCGCCGACGCACTCACCGGTGACGAGCTCGCCGCCGAAGCGCGCGACGTATTCGGCCTGGGCCTGGACTGGCATACCGGCGTCACGACAGCCGACGGTGCCGTCCCCGTCCTGAAGGGAGCGGACAAGGCGGCCGCCGCCATCGGCCGGGGCGAGGTGCGCCTCAACACCCTCGATCTCGCATCCGTCACGGCGACCGTTCAGAACGGTTCCTTCAGGCAGCCGATGTTCGTGGACCCGAAGACCAGTGGACAGACCCGCGCCCACACACGTCGTGTGCTCCCCGGCCGCGTGGCGGACGAACTGCGGGCTCTGATGCGCGGCTACGCTCAGGAAGCCGACACCGACGGAGCCGCTTTCGGTGGCGTGGCCGATCAGTTCCAGGACTCCCCGGAGCCCATCGTCGGTTGGTTCACCGCCTCCCGCGGTGACCTGGCACTCGCGGTCACGGCGCCGGAGAAGACCCACCGCCCGGACAACGCGGGGGATGTCGCGCGAGCTGTCCTCGACGCCGCCTCCGGGTGAGGCCCTCCGACCGCGCTCCCAGGAGATGCCGGCGCCTGATCTCCTGCGAGCGCGGCGGCAGCCGGCACGATGCCGGCGCCTTTGTGGTGGAGCGCCGGTGAGCTTCAGGTGTGTCTGTGGCTTTTGGGGAGAAGCGCGAACACGTTCCCTGCTCGATGCGGCCCCGTCGGCTGTCCCGGCACAAGGGACGGAGCCCCGGATCGCCCGCGACACGCGCGACTCCGGCTCCTTGAAAGCCATGTTGGACCGATCGTTCTCGTAAAGGTAGCCTCAAGTCATGCCCAGGACCAAGGAGTTCGACCCGGACACGGCTCTGCAACGTGCCCTGGAGCTGTTCTGGCAACGCGGCTACGAAGCGACGTCCATGGCGGACCTGGTGGCGCACCTGGGTGTGGCGCGGGCCGGTGTCTATGCCACGTTCGGCAGCAAGCACGCGCTGTACCTGAGAGCGTTGGAACGGTATCTGGAGATCAAGGATCCGCAGATCATGCGGGAGTTGTCTCAGCCGGCCCGGTGTTGCCGGCGGTGCGTTCGCTGGTGGAGCGGTATGCCGAGGAGACGGTTGCCGATGAGCGGCGGCTGGGCTGCATGGTGGTGAACGCCGCAGTGGAGCTCTCGGCCCACGACACCGCCGCGGCCCGGTTCGTGGAGGCGAGTTGGTCCCATCTGGAGGACGCCCTGACCTCGGCGCTCGTCCGGGCGCAGGCCCAGAAGGAGCTCGGCGAAGAAGCCGATCCGCGGGCGCTGGCCCGGTTCCTGCTGGTCTTCTTCCAGGGCTTGCGGGTGCTGGGGCGGGCCCCCACGGACCCGGCCCGCGCCCGTGACGCCGCGCGGCAGGTGCTGGCACTGCTGCGCTGAATCGACGCCGGACCGCACGGCCTCGGACGTCGCGTTCTTGCGACCTCATTCAAGACCGATCATTCTTATTCGGAGGGTGGGTATGACAGGGCTTACCCCTGAGCGATCTACCGAGAGCGCGCCGTCCGGCGTGCCGCGCCCGGAGCGGGCCTTCGCCCTGCTGGCCACGGTTCAGGTCACCCTGATCGGGTCCATCACCATCCTCACCGTCGCGCTGCCGGCCATCCGTGCGGATCTGGGCCTGGGGCAGTCCGGCCTGGTGCTCGTCGGCACCGGCTACAGCCTGTCGTTCGGCGGACTGCTGCTGATGGGCGGGGCGCTCGCGGACCGGCTGGGACCGCGGTGCGTACTGGTCGGAGGGCTGGCCCTGTTCGCCGCGGCCTCGGCCGCGGGCAGCCTCGCCTTCGGCCCCTGGACGCTGACGGGGGCCCGGTTCACGCAGGGGGCCGGCGCCGCACTGGCCGCACCGGCGGCCATGGCACTGATCGGTGCGGTGCATTCCGACACCAGCCGCAGGGCACGGGCGACCGCGCGGTGGGGTGCCCTGGCCGCTGTCGGCGCCGCCTCGGGAACGGTCCTGTCCGGTGTGGTGCTCACCTGGACGTCGTGGCGCTGGCTGTTCCTGCCGCCTCTGCTGATTTCGCTCATCGCCTTGGCCCTGGTTCCGCTGCTCCTGCCCCGTCCTCCTCGCCATGCCCGCCCCCGGGGCGGCCTGCTCGCGGGGCTGCTCGTCACCACCGCGATGGTGACGCTGACCTGGGGGCTGAGCGACTGGGCTCCGCTCCCCGTCGCGGCCGGCGCGGCGCTGCTGGGCCTGTTCGGGTTCCTTCAGCACCGGGCGAGCGAACCTCTGCTCCCGTTGCGCTTCGCGTCGTCCCCGCCTCGCCTGGCATCCCTGATCCTGATCACGGTCACGGCGGGGGCACTGGCCTCCTTCTACTTCCTTCTGACGCTGCACTTCACCGGGCCGCTCGGCTACAGCCCGCTGCGTACCTCGTCCACCTTCCTGCTGCCCACACTGGCTGTTCTGGGCGCAGGCCCCATGGCGGGACGTCTGATCGCCGGATCGAGTGCCCGAACCGGCATGCTCACCGGATCCGCCACAGCAGCCACCGGGCTGCTGCTCATCAGCGGTCTGAGCGTTTGCCGGTGGCTTCTCATACCCGGACTGCTGCTGTTCCCGCTCGGCGCCGGTCTGGTCCTCAGCGCAGCGACCGCGTCCGCCATGACAGGGACGGACGACGACGCCAGCCTGGCGGGAGCGCTGGTCAACACCGTCATGGAGATCGGCCCCCCGCTCGTCCTGCCCCTGCTCACCTCGGTGGCCCTGTCTCACGGCAGCTCCGCGGCATTCGCCGCCGCGGCCGTCGTCTTCGTGCTCACCCTCCCCCTGGCGGCTGTGGCCGCACCCTAGTGCCTCCCCGCCGACCCGACGCGGTCCACCCCCGGATCCCGGCAATTCCCGCACGCAAGGAGACTTCCCATGAGCGCTCGTTTCCACGACAAGATCGTCCTGATCACCGGCGGATCCGGTGCCATCGCCCGAGCCACTGCCCACGCCTTCGCCGACGGGCATGCCACCGTCGTCCTCGCCGGACGCGACCGGACGAAACTCGCTGACGCCTGCCGGCAGATCACCGTGGCGGGCGGCAAAGCCGACTGGATCACCGCGGACGTGACTCGTCCCGATGACACGGCCCGGATGGTCACCGAGACCGTCGCGCGCCACGGTGGCCTGCACATCGCCTTCAACTGTGCCGGGATCTTCGGGACGGCCGCGCCCGTCGCCGATCTGAGTCCGGCCGCCTGGTCAGAGGTCATGGACGTGAACCTCACGGGCGTTTTCCTGGCCATGCGGCAGGAGATCGCCCATATGAAGGCGCACGGCGGTGGAACCATCATCAACATGGCGTCCAACATCGGTGCCCACGGCCGCCGCCCAGGTCTGTCCGCCTACGCCGCGTCCAAGGCCGCCGTCAGTGTCCTGACCCGGACCGCCGCCCGCGAATACATCGCTGACGGCATTCGCATCAACGCCGTCAGCCCCGGCGCCAGCGACACCCCCATGTCCTATCGAGCCGGCGAGACCAAGGCCGACCGTGACACCCGAGTCGCCGCCGTCGTACCCGCCGGGCGCGTCAGCGACCCCGCCGAGGTCGCCGCCGCCGTCCTGTGGCTCGCCTCCGACGACTCCAGCTTCGTCGTGGGCCACGATCTTGTCGTCGACGGCGGCGCCACAGCCTGACACCAGATCTGCAAGGGGGTGGCTTTGCGTCGGGCGACCGGGGGGGGCGCCGCCCGTGGCGGCGGAGCGTGCTGCCCTGCTGAGGTGACTGGAGTGGTGGGGCCGTCCCGCGCGGAACAACGCATGGCGGGAGACTGGGCCTTGATGCGGCTGACCCCGGAGCCGTCGGCCGGCGTGCAGGCGATTCGACGTCGTGTTCCTACTAGTGCTGCATGTCGCACATATCTTCTGTCGCGTTGAGACATTCTGTCGGCACCTCAGGGGAGGCGCCCTTGACGGTGACGAGCGTTCGGTTGGGTGCCTCCCGGGCGAACGCGACGGCGGCGTCACGCCATCGCTGGACGTCCTTGGGAGACCCGTTGTAAGGGGTTTCTCCGAAACCATGACCGTCGCAGGTACCGCATCCATCCACGTCACCCTGTGGAATCCTGGTGAGCTGCTGCGAAGCCGTCTGCGGTGGAGATGAGCTGGCGGTTCTCCGGTTTCTCGGGATGCTTCCTCGCTGGGTCGACCTGCGGCCTGGTCGCGGCTATGAGATGGGGAATCCCATAAAGAACTGGGGGAGGTTGGCGTCGACCAGGACCGCACCGGAGAGCATCTCCGGGTTGTCATTATGTCGACCGGGCAAGTACGGCTCGAAGATCCACCTGATCACCGAGCGGACCGGTTTCCCCCCTCCCCGCAGGGGGAAACGGCCCCACCGTGTGTCAGCAGCCCCCGTCCGCAACCGCGTCGTCGCTGAATGCGGCGCCATCGCCGGCCAGGTCGGCTACCGAATCCACCGCGACCTGCAGATTGGACTGCCCGCAACGGCGGGTCACGCAGCCGTTCGATGGAAGGGACATCTGGCCGTGGCTGGTTTTCCGCGCCTAGCTGGGCTCGGGGCCGCGCCTCGACCGGTTGTCGGGGCGGACCGCCGATCTGTCGTGGAGGCTGTCGAAGACTCTGAAGGACTGGCTGCTGCGAGGTAAGCGCGATGAGTCCCTTGTCTCGTGCTGGCCGCTACTCACCCTCGCCGACCGGCGTCGCCGATGGTAACGCGGGTCTCAAAGCCGTTGAGAATGGACTGGAGGCCGAACTCGAAGGTTCCGTCAGGTGCCGCGGCGTATTCCGTGGCTGCCCTGGTGTCCAGGCGTTCACGCAGACGCGGGGACGGCATGGCGCTCTCGGCGGCGCGTGTCGTGGATTCGACCATCAGCTTCTCGGCGTCCGCGCCGCCCTTGCTCAGCCGGCGATTCACCGAAACCTGTGCGGCGGCTCCGAGCGCGGTGCCGAGTACGAAGGTGAACACGGCAGCAGCCGCCCGGTCCGCGTCGTCGGCGGTGAATCCTGCCTTCTCGTAGATGGCGAGACTGAGATCGTTGTACCGGGCTTGGGCGGGTCCGTGCAGGAGGTGGCAGCCGAATGCCTGGACGAGCCAGGGGTGTCGGGTGAGCATGGCGTGCATGCTGGTGGCGTGGGCGGTTGCGGCTGTGCGCCAGTCGGTGGTGCCGAGGTGGGGCGGTTCGACCTCGTGCCAGATCGCGTCGCTGGCGAGTCGGACCAGGTCGTCCTTGGTTTTGACGTGCCAGTAGACGGCGGTGGCGGCCGAGCCGAGGCGATTCGCCAGGCTGCGCATGTTGAGGCCGTTCAGTCCGTCGTCGTCGAGCAGCTCGATGGCCGCACGGATGATCCGGTCTGCGGTCAGAGTGGTTCGCGGCATGACCCCCACCGTACTTGTACTTAGTTCACCAGAAGCCTTGCGCGGTCTTGAAGCCACTCCTACGCTGCGCCTCGTACTTTGTGCAAGCGCCGGAGGGGGAGCGATGCCGCAGGAAGAGTTGTCGGAATTCGTCAAGGCGCAAGCCACGGAGCTTCGCGTTCCCGGTGCCGCAGTCGGAGTGCTCCTGGAGGGCCATGAGACCTATGCCTCGCACGGTGTGACGAGCCTCAGCAACCCGCTGCCGGTCGATGAGAGGACGCTGTTCCATCTGGCTTCGGTGTCCAAGACCTTTACGGCGACCGCGCTGATGCGCCTGGTCGCCGAGGGCAAGGTGGGTTTGGACGCCCCCGTGCGAACCTACGTCCCCGAGCTGGAGCTCGCCGACGAGCGGGCCGCGGCCAGTATTACTGTCCTGAACCTGCTCAACCACACCTCCGGTCTGGACTGGAACCTGATTGACGACGGCGAGGGCGACCGCTCCCTGGCCGGGCTCGTCGCGAAGCTGCCTCGGCTGCCGCTGATCGCACCGCCCGGTGCCCGCGCCTCCTACAGTCAGGCCGGCTACAACCTTGCCGGACGGATCGTCGAGAAGGTCACCGGCCTGCCCTTCGAGCAGGCCATGGCCGTGCTCGTCCTGGAGCCGGTGGGCCTCGTTGACACCGTGTACGGCTTGTCCGAGGTGATGGTCCGTAAGTTCGCTGTTGGCTACAACCGCGGCGACGACGGCGAACTGCGTCCCGCCAGGCCCTGGGCGGCTTTCAGGGAGGGCGCACGCGGCGACAATCCCGGCGGCGGCCTCGCCTCCTCGGTGAGCGATCTGCTGCGCTGGGCGCGATTCCAACTCGGCGACGGCGGAGGTGTGCTGCCCGGCTCGGAGTTGCGCCGCATGCGGGAGCAGACGGTCGAGCTGCGCGCCAGCACGCTCGGCAACGGCGTCGGTATTTGCTGGTTCCTGCGCGACCTGGACGGCCTGAGCGGGATTGGCCACGGCGGCTCGAGCAACGGTCAGTTCGCCGAGCTGCTCATCGTGCCCGAGCGCAACTTCGCGGTGGTCTCTCTGGCCAACGCCGGTCCCGGCGGCTACCCCTTCAACCAGTCAGTTGTTCGGTGGACGCTGGAGCACTACCTCGGCGTCGTGGAGAAGACTGCGGTGGCAGCCCCGTACGACGAGGCGCGGGCCGAACCGGTCGTCGGCCGCTACGAGATCGGCGCCATGAACCTCGACATCGCCACCGACGGCGCCCGGCTTACCCTGGCGGTCGGGATCAAGCCGGAGATCCGCAGGGCATCGGACGAGGAAATGCCCCCGAACTACCCTGCCGCGGAGATCGGCTTCGTTCCCGGCGACCAGGACGAGTACATCGTCACCGAAGGCGGTCTCAAGGGGCAGCGCGGCTACTTCTCCCGTGACGCAGACGGCGTGATCACAGGCGTCGACCTCGCCGGCCGCCTCTTCAACCGGGTTGCGGAAGGCTCCTGATCTGCCGGCGTATCCGATTTTTCGAGGCGCACGGAGTCCAGATGGCACTTGGCGCCTCGCCGGTCCGTCCCGTTCTCGGCGACGGTCATCGCGGGCCCGGTCTTCTTGTGGATATGTTTACGCAGATGTCAGGATCGTTGTGCACCCGTCGTGGAATTTTTTGTGCGGCGCCATTCGGGGAAAGCCGGCCCCTCGCGCCTCCTGCGTTGTGGGGTTATCCGGTGAGGGCGACGTTGTGCAGGCGAGCGATGCCATGCCGCGCGGGGTTTTCCAGCTCCTCATCCGGGCAAGCCAGCAGACGACGCGAGCGGTAGCGGCACGCTATCGGCTGGTCTTCACGCCGTCCCTGGCGATGATCTTCATCATCGTCAGGACAGCGCGTTCGGCCATGAGTCCTGGTACTCATGCCTGAGCAGGGCGTTTCAGGAGCTGCCTGAGTGCCCGAATCGTCGGACGCTGCTGGGCAGAAGGAGCGTACAAGGAGGCGACAGAGAGTCGGGGCTGCCCTGCGCTTGATCTTGGGGGCGTCCTGGGCGGGGGTCGGCAGGCTGGTGTGGTTCAGCAATCACCGGTCGGCGCGTTACTCGTACCGATACCGCAGCGAATCCGCCTCCGCCTGCTCGATGTCGGCGATCGTCAGCTCCGGCATCCGCAGCTGGGCCAGCGTCACCTCGGCCGAGCTCGGCTGGGCGTCCGTCGGCAGCCACTGCTCCGGCTTCCAGGCTCCACTGCGAAGGAGCGACTTGGGGCAGTGCGGGTAGACCTCCTCGATCCCCAGCACCAGCGCACTGGCCGGCGGCTTGCCCACGGCGGTCAGCTGCGACAGCAGCTCCGGGCGTGTGGAGACGCAGGCCCGGCCGTTCACGCGGAGCGTCGTGGTGCGCCCCGGGATGACGAACAGCAGTCCGGCCCGGCCGGTGGCGATGACGTTCTTCAGGGTGTCCAGCCGCTTGTTTCCGGTCGCGTCAGGTATCGCCACCGTCCGTGCGTCCAGGACGGCTACGAATCCGGCGGGACCGCCGCGCGGGGAAACGTCACAGTTACCCTCGGCGTCCGCGCTGGCGACCAGCACCAGCGATGAGCACTCAATCAACTGCCTTGTTTTTTCGGTAAGTTCGGTCATCTGCTTGCGCACGGCCGCGTCGCCGGGAAGTTCGTAGGCATGCCGCAGCGCCTCCTGGTCGGACACGGCGTCGAGGCGGAGTGAGTCGAAGGCACTGCCGACAAGGGATGGCGTCATGCCCACGACTCTAATAGGTCGACCAGTGATTGATCTTGGTCGGTGAGTGCGGGGTCACAGAGGCACCCGCGCGAGTTGTCTGGTGTGTAAGTGCCTTTTTCTGGGGCTGACATGACAGGCAGTCGGTCGCGGACCGGCCGACGAACGGTGTGAGAGCGAGACCGACCGGGCCGCCCGTCTCGCGGCGACCGTACTGCTGGGGCGGGTCGCCTCGACCGGCGAGATCGTCGCCGCGGTCCTGTGTCCCGCCTCGGACGAGGCCGCAGCCTGCGTGGGACACAACCTTGTCGTCGACGGCGGCGTCACCGCCTGACACCACGGCCTCGGCTACTGGGCCGCCCGCCACCGCCCCGTCTCCGGCGTCGCGGGACTGCCCGACGCCGACAGCGCGGCCTGTGCTCTGGACGCGGTGACACCCATCGCCTTACGCGACGGCGGATTCCCCGACCGGCTCGCCCGTGTCACGGGCTTGCCCGTCTGGGCGGACACGGTCACGGACCCGGACGAGGCACACCGTCGCCTCGCCGAACGCGTGCCCCTGGACGCGGGCGGCAAAACGGCAGCTCAGACGAGCTTTCGGGCGCCGAATGAGGGCCGGCGGGCGCCCGGAGCGTCACGGCCGTACGTCGGTTCGGCACGGGCAATCCGGCGTGGCGTGGCTTCCCGCAACCCCCGCACCGTCACACCGCGGTGTACGGGAAGAAGCCCGCTCGGCGTCGGGGGGCGGCGGACATGGTCCGCACCCTGTGGTTCACCGGCGGCGGGACCAATGACCAGCGCCGCAGGCGCGGGACCCGGATCTGCACTGCCAGTGCTTCGGCGTGTGCTGCGGCGACTCCGCCCAGCTCGCGCAGGGTCCGCACGAGATCCGGGCGTGCGCCGGCGTCGATCTTGTACAGGCGGTGGCCGGCCGGGCTGCGGTCTGTCGGCGCACCACGATTCCGCGATCGGATTAGAACCGAACGGTCTTGACCGTGAGACCGGTCTGCCGAGCGAGCTCGCCGATCGAGTGGAGCGTGTCGCCGTCTATGCCCCCACCTTTGTGTCGCCCCCTACGCAAGACGCAAGCCTCTTCGCGTGCCATCCCTCTCAATGCCCTCACGAGCCGTTTCAGCGGTAGAGAGCGACTAGGGAGGCGAGCAGGAGTGTGGCTGAAGCTGTGATCCCCAGGATCCGGTAGCGACTCCATGCGGTCAGTGCGAGAGAGCATGACCACGCCCCACCCGCGATGGTGGCAGTCCACCAGCCGACGGTCATGTGTGCAGCCGCGAGAGGGATCGGCGCCAGCAGGATCGTCGGCGGGATGACTGCGAGCCGCGGCCTGACACCCAGTTGCTTGTAGACGATGATCAGGACGGTCAGGGCAGTCGTCATGGTGAGCGGTACGACTGCCCAGTCCCACAAGGTCCAGCAGAGGCCGTCCGTTTTCTCGCATGCCTGGTCGCTGTCACGCCTGACCCAGGAGAAGAAGTACACGGCACCGCAGGCCAGAACCGCACCGGTGACAGCCGCTCCGGACACTCGCGTGAAGACAGAACGTGGTTCTGTGCGGGAAGTGTTCATGCCCGCAGCCTTCCCGGATCGATGGCCCGGGGCCTGAGTAGGAATACTCAGGCCCCGGGATCAGTCGGGGCGTGGCGCACGACAGTTGCTTTGGCCGCCCGGGAAGGAGATGAGCCACTGGTCAGCGGACGGCACCGGAGACCGGATCCCGCAGGCGGTCCGGGACGACGCCGATACCGGCGATACCGGCGACCGTGACTCCACCTGCGAGCAGGGCGGTGAGGATCTTTTCGCAGGTGCCGTCGGCGACCCACTTCCGCAGCCGGTTTCGGATTCCTGTCCACGACCCGAAGTATTCGGGTAGATCCATCCGTGGTCCCGGCGCGGTACTTGAACGTGATCGCATAGATCACCCGCCTGTGATCACGCCACCGCCCACCCCGCTTCGGAGTCCGGTCCGGCAGCAACGGCCCGATCCGTGCCCATTTGGGCGTCAATCGCCGACACATATCAACCAATGATCCGATGATCCGAAGGGAACGGCCTAGGTCGCGGCTAGGTCGCGGCCTAGGTCTTCCGCCCGTTACGCCGTCACGTCGCCCCGCCTAGTGTCCCCGCCATGGATACGACAGGGATTCTCGACGAGGCACTTCAGCGACTGCACACCTCGGGGCCCGAACGGCTCGGGCGGCTCACCAACCACGCGCCGATGGCCGTTGAAGCCCTTGTCGTGCACGGGCAGGCCCGCTCCGTGCACCGCTGGCTTGATCGGTACGCACGCAAGCTCGAGGAGTTCCCACCCGGCGTCGCCCCGATCACCTCAGCCGACTGGCGCTCCGCGCTCGGGGACCCTCGCCGCGCCGCCGACTGGATCGGCTGGTTCGACCACGCGCTCGCCGAACGGCCCTGGCGCGAGGTGCTCGCCCTGTGGTGGCCCCGGCTCCTGCCCGGCCTCTACGGCGGCTCGACGCACCCCGTGATCCGGGTGGGCCACGCCGTACGTACCCTGCTGGCCGGCGACAGTACCGAACCCCGGCTGGCCGAACTCGCCCACGGCCTCGGCTACTGGGCCGCCCGCCACCGCCCCGTCTCCGGCGTCGCGGGACTGCCCGGCGCCGACAGCGCGGCCTCTGCTCTGGACGCGGTGACACCCATCGCCTTACGCGACGGCGGATTCCCCGACCGGCTCGCCCGTGTCACGGGCTTGCCCGTCTGGGCGGACACGGTCACGGACCCGGACGAGGCACACCGTCGCCTCGCCGAACTCGTACGGGCCGCCACCCACCGGTACGCTACCCATGGTCACGGCGAGGAGACCATGCTGGTCCACGCGGCCACAGCCCCCAACGCCGTCCTGCGCACGTTGCCCGCCCTCCCGCGAAGCCTGTGGGTACCGAGCCTCGGGGCCGCCTGGACGGCCTCCGCTGCGGTGACCGCGATGTACGCACCCGACGGCCCGGTCGCGTACACCCCATCGGGCACCTTCACCCCTGAAGAGGTCTTCGAACTGGCCTTGGCGCACGGCGACGAACACGTCATCAAGCTGACGGACACAGCGATCGACACCGGCGACGAGGCGGCCCTGGCCGCAGCTCTGCGCTCCATCGAGCTGAGCGAGCCACCGCGGTAGCGGACACGGGCGCGCCCCGGGAAAGTGCCGTTCCGATGCTCGCGACCTGCGGCATCAGCTGATCCCGCACTCAACCGCTTGACGCTCGCGGCAGTCGACCGGATCGAAGTCGTCCCACGGTGGGTCAAGCCGGTCCTCTCGCTGGCGACCGTTGTGGACGATTTCACAGACCCCCGGGGCAGTGCGTCGGTGACCGCCGGGGAGCCCATGGGGTAAGGAATATTTGGACGATCCTTAAAGGCGTTGAGGGCGGGGCTGATGGACAAGCCTTCAGTGCTACCAGGAGCGTCCTGTCCCTGGTGGCCGGACTGGCTTTCGATGACGGCCTGCTGGGTCTGGACGAGTCCGTGTGCCGCTCGGCCGATCTGCCGCAGTTCAGCGACGCACACTCCAGCCTGCTGGGCCGGGGGCGGTGTCTCGCGGATGGTGTCCTGCCAGTGTTGCGGCGTTCCGCGTACCGGAGGACAGTGTTGAGGCCCCTGCCCCGGTGCCGGGCGATCGCCCGGTGTGAGTGGCGTCGGGTCAGGAGCTCGTAAACCAGGACGTGCGGGCCGTCGAAGCAGCCACAGGCGATGTGCGGTTGACGTCGGCATTACGGAAGACGGACGGTCACGGCCTGCCCTTCACGCACGGTCCGGTGCTCTTTCGCAGGCGTTTGCATCCTGGGCTGGCTCTCATGACTCATCACGTCGCCGACGTCGACGGGCGCATCCCTGCCACCGTACAGATGAGTAGGCGTACTCATGCGCCCCACCCGCCTACATGAGGATTCTGGGAGCGTGAATCTTCCCGCAGCGTCGCCTGCCTTCGACGCCACCAGAGGACGCCGCCAGCGCGACCGCGGAGACCTGGCGGCCGACATCGGAGACGGCTGCTATCTGCCGCTGCCTGAACTGATCGCCTTGACCGTGGTCTACGGGCCGCTTTTCCGATGAGCCCGCTGACACCTCATGCACTCGTTCTTCGATAACAGCTGTTTGTAAAACAAACGCGTACCAGCCATTGATTCAAAGGATGTGAGCCATGAACAAGCCCATGAAGGTCACCCTTTCCGGCATGTGCGCCGCGCTTCTCGTATTTGGCGGCATCGGCGTCTACAACATCGTGCACGGGCTGTCGGCCGGTTCCTCGGACTCCGATGGATCGAGACCCCTTGCTGCCGGTGTGTCGAACACTCCGCCTTCAGACGCTGATGCGGCCAGCAGGACCCGTGCGTTCCTCGCCGACTGGTCCGCCCGGCATGTCGACGCCGCGGCGGGGGGCACCGACGTGCCCGATGCGGCCGCGCGAGCACTGCGGGACTACGCGAAGGGTCTGGACCTGGAGAAGGTGTCATTCGGGAACATCGCTCCGGCCGGCCCTTCGGCGGTGACACCGGGTGCCACCAAGGTCACCTTCGACGTCACGGCCCAGGTCAAGGGATGGACGTGGCATTACTCGAGCGCGGTGGCCGTACTGAAGAACACGAACGGCGCACTCGCCATCCACTGGAACAAGTCGGTGCTCTACCCGGGTCTCGGCGAGGACCAGACCCTGTCGGCGGGTGCGGTACCCGCGAGCGACGTCCCGGCGAAGGTGGTCGCGAGCGACGGAAAGACGGACCTGTCCACCTTTCCGTCACTGCGGGACATAGCCACGACAATTAGCAAGAACGCGAAGCCCACCGGAGACAGCGCCGGAACAGGCATCACGGTGCGCGACAGCGACGGCTCGGTCTCCGAAACGGTCAAGGTGTTCTCCAAGGGCCGCTCCGCCGTCGTGAGGACGACCATCGATGCCGGAATTCAGAGCGTTGCCGAGAAGGCGGTCAAGGACGCCAGCCTCCAGAGCAAGCCCGCGGGCACCGTGGCGCTCGACTGGCGCAACGGGCACATCCTGGGGATCGCCTACACGGGTGATGACGGCAACATCGCGATCAACGGCATAAAGTCACCGGGCTCCACCATGAAGATCGTCACCTCGGCCGCCCTGTTCGACCAGGCGGGACTCAACGCGAGCAGTTCGGCACCCTGTGCAGACGCAGTGACGGCCAACAGCCAGACGTTCCACAACGACCCAGGAGTGCGGCCCAATCTCGATGCCTCCCTCCTTCAGGCGTTCGCCGTCTCCTGCAACACCTCTTTCATCAAGGACGGCTTCAACTACCTCGTGCACGACGGAGACGCCTCCGCCCTGCACGACGAGGCGGTGAACGTCTTCGGCATGGGCAACTGGTCGATCGGCGGCGGGGTCGCCACCACCGACCCCAGCATCCCGGCAGACGTGCAGGGAGGCGACCAGGCGGCCCAGTTCATCGGCCAAGGCAAGGTCACGGCCACCCCTCTGTTCATGGCGTCCGTGGCCGCGACCGTCCGTGGCGCCGGCTTCCGGCAGCCGGTCATCCTGGCTGACCAGCGCCAGGTCGCCGCGCCTCGGCCCATCTCCGCCCGCACGGCCGGCTACCTTCAGTCGATGATGCGCACTACGGCCACCAGTGGCACGGCCGCCCCGCGTCTCAGTGGCCTCGCCGGCGTCGGCGCCAAGACGGGCACCGCGGAGGAGGGCGACCACACCAACGGCTGGCTGACCGCCTACAACTCCCACATCGCCGTCGCCGCGCTCGTCGAGGGCGGCAGTTCCGGGGTTGACTCCGCGGGACACGTCGTACGACGGCTGCTGACGGGCAGCTGAGCCGACGGCGGCCTCGGCGCTCGATCTCAGTCGGCGCCAGTGCTGTGACCGCTATGGTTCACCGGGTTGAGAGGGAGGGCCGGGGTGTTCGTCGAGATCGTCTTCGTGGGGCTGCCGACCGATCGTGACGAGGTCGAGGAGGCTCTGGAGGCGGCGTTCCCACACCCAGCCGCAGACGCAGAAGCAGAACCTATCGAAGCACTACTAGGCGCGGGAGCGGGAATGACCGGGAGCCGGCGGATTCGGCACCGGCGGGACCGCAGGCGGAGCGGGCGGGGCTTCCCTCGGCGCCGCAGTGGGCGCAGCGGCGCGTAGCGACGGTGAGGTCGACGGCGAACAGCTCCGACAGCGGACCGGCCAGGGCGTTGCCGTCCAGACGGTGCCGTTTCGGCGACGTGGGCTCTTCCTCTCGCGGCAGCATGGCGACCTCCTGTCAGCCGAAGCGTTCGGTGCGTATCCGCTCGGGCGGGTGACCCAGTCCGACCAGGTACGCGCCGGCCGTCTCGGTGAAAGCGGTGGGGCCGCAGACGTAGACCGTCGGTTCGAAGTCCACCGGCCAGCCGTGCGCGACGAGATGCTCGGGAGTGAGGCGACCGGCAGGCCGGCGCGTCGGTGTCGGGGCGGAGCGGGTGAAGACGCGCCAGACGTCCACTCCGGGCGGCGGCCCGCGCAGCTCGGTGCCGAACAGTTCGTCGGCCGGTGTGCGCAGCGAGTAGACGAGGCGGAACGGAGCACGGCTGTCAGCGGCCGAGCGGGCCCGGATCATGCTCATCAGCGGCACCAGTCCGGAGCCCCCGGCTACGAGGAGTACGGGCTCGCGCTGCTCGGGTCGCCAGACGAACCATCCGCCCACCGGCCCCCGTACCTCCACCAGGTCCCCCGGCCTCACCTCGTCGACCAGGTACGACGAGACCTCGCCGTCCTCCACCCGCTGAACGGTCAGGTCCACCAGGGAGCCGTTTGGGGCGGACGCGATGGAGTAGCTGCGTTGCGTGCTGTAGCCGTCCTCGGCGGTGAGCCGGAGGTCCAGGTGGCTGCCCGCCTCGTGTCCGGGCCAGTCGGAGACGTCCAGAGTGAAGGACACGGCGGTCGCGGACTCGGCGCGCCGGTCGAGCACCTCCGCGGCGGACCAGCGCAGGCGTCCTAGTCTCCGCGGTACCGCTGTTCTCTCCATGGGTCTCCGTAGTTGTGATAGCCGACGCTCTCCCAGAAACCCGGCTCGTCAGCCGGTGTGAGCGTGATCCGGCGAATCCACTTGGCCGACTTCCACAGATAGAGGTGGGGCACCAGCAGCCGGGCCGGACCACCGTGCTCCGCCGCCAGCGGTTCGCCGTCGTAGGTGTGGGCGATCCACGCCTGGCCGTCCAGCAGGTCCGCCAGGGGAAGGTTGGTGGTGTAGCCGCCCCAGCAGTACACGCGGGCATGACCGGCGGCCGTCTCCACGTCCTCCAACAGCACGTCCAGCGAGACTCCGCGCCAACGGGTTCGAACTTGGACCACTTGGTCACGCAATGGATGTCGACGGTGAATTCCTGGGACGGCAGGGCCATGAGGCTCGCCCAGTCCCAGATCCGCCGGCGGCCGTCCTCCGTGACGACCTCCAGCTCCCACCTTTCGAGAGGCACATGCGGTGTGGGGCCGGTCGACAGCACGGGAAAGTCGACGGTCTCGTACTGTCCGGGCGGCAGTCGATCAGTGCGGCCCGACCTGCGCCCGTGGAAGCCGCGCGATACGACCGCCATAGTGATCACGTCCTTGCCGGCCGTCCGACGGCGAGCTTGCGCCTCACCCACCAGCATGGTTGCGGCGGCGGGAGTGCCGCAACCGGGGGAGTTCGCGACCGCCCCCGAGCATGAGCCGACCCCCCGAGCATGAACGACCCGGCCAGGGCGGCGGCGACCGTGCCCGTCGAGGACATCTGGCTCTGTGTGACGGCACGGTCACCGCCCAAGGCGGCCCGCTCCAGCCAGGTCTCCCTGTCATGCCAGGCCGCCCCCCCCGCCCCGGCGAGGCCGCCTCTAGAGGGAGAGGAGGCCCAAGACGTAGGCACGGGCGACAAGCGCCGGTCGCGTCGGTGCTTCGAGTAGCTCGCGCAGGCGGCTCAGGTGGTAGTCCAGGGTCTGACGTGAGAGGCGTAGTTCCGCGGCGATGCCGGTGTTGGTGCGGCCGGCGGCGAGCAGGGTGATGATGCGGAGCTGGGCGGGCGTCAGCGTGGGCTGGGTCCGCTGGCGTCGGCTCAGGCGGGTGGCGACGGCCCACACGCCGGTCACGCCCGAGGCCGGTGTGCCGACGGCGGTCAGCTGGATACGGGCCCGGCGCTGGGCGCCCTCACCGTCGACCAGTACCGCCAGGGCGTGTGCGCTCCTGCGCCGTCCGCTGATCAGGTCTTTCCAGGCCCGGAACAGGTCGGCGTGTCCGCAGGTGCCGGCGAGGAGCGAGTCGGCGCGCATGCCGGCCAGATCGGAGAGCCGGACGCCGAGGACCTCCGCCGCCGTCACGCCGGCCTCACTCACCCGCCCGTCCCGTGTCAGCCTGACGCAGGCCAGTCCGCTGTGGTCCCGCAGTGCGCGTAAGTCCGCCTCGGTGTGGTGCCGTTGGTCCGTCGCCCGGACGTAGTCGGTCACGTCGACGTAGATGCCCGCGACGCAGCGTCCGGTGTCCCAGGTGGCCGGGAAGCGGTAGCCCGCCGCATGGGCGAGGGAACCGTCGGGGCGCCGGTAGGTGAGGGTGTGCCGTACGGATCTGCCGTCGGCCAGCACCTGTTGGTCCATGGCGAGGAAGCGGTCCACGTCAACTGGTTCGTCCACGTCGGACAGATGGCGGCCTATGACCGCGTCCCGGGTCGTCCCGTACAGATGGGCGTAGGCGTGGTTGGCCCATAGGTAACGGCCCGTGCCGTCGCGCATGAACGCGGCTGCCGGGGCGAGTTCGGCGAGGGCGCCGAACGGGTTGTGGTCGGGCGGGCCCGCTGGGTGAACCGGCCACGTGCTGGACTCCGTCTCGGTCACGGCCCAACTCCCTTCAACGCTGAACTGGATGACGTTCGGTGATGCCTCGTGTGTAAGCCGTAGCACCCGGGGGATGGGGGAGCGCCGGTCGTCCGCACTGCCCGCACCGCCTGTCCGCTAGCGCATCACCGAACCTTCACGAGACGCGAACCTCACTTCTGAATAGGGCATTTGCCTGAGCGGCCGACCCGAGGACCCGGGTACGCGGCGGGTTCGGAGTGATTCGCTTGAAAGGAGGCGGACGGCAGGCGTGAGTGCTGTGGGTGCCAAGGGCCGCGAATTCGAAGGAGACGGAACCGCATGAGCCAGGTGCTGTACGTGCATGCCAAGGGCGGCCCCCCGGTGGGCCACGCGCTGGACCGGGTGGCCGCGAGGTCCACGGTGCACCTCCTGCTGTTGAGCGCGCTGCCCGAGGCGCTGGAGGAGGAGGCGGCGCGGCTGTGCGCCTCCGTGGTCGAGCCGTCCGGGGCGGAGCAGCGGGATCTGGTCGAGCTGATCACCGCCAGGGCCCGCGAAGTGGGGGCGGACGCGGTCCTCACCTTCTCCGAGTACGCGGTGGTCGCGGTCGCCGAGGCGTGCCGACGGCTCGGTCTGCGGGGCGCCGGGGCCGCCGCCGGTCTCGCCCGCGACAAGCGGCTGATGCGCGCCGCCTGGGACCGGTGCGGCGTGCCGCAGCCCAGGTTCCGCGCCGTCACGAGCCTAGCCGAGCTGGAGGCCGCGACTCGTGAGTTGTCATGCCCCTTGCTGCTGAAGTCGGCGTGGAGCGCCGGGTCGACCGCGCACCAGATCATCGACAGGCCCGAGCAGGCACGGCAGGCGTGGAACCGCTCGGGGCAGGTGATGGCGGAGTCCGCGCGACTCGGGTTCGCCGAACTGCATGTGCGAGGGGCTTCCGAGGACTTCATCGTCGAGGAGATCGTCACCGGACGGGCCGAGGAGTGGTTCGACGGCCCCGGCTGGGGTGACTACGTGAGCGTCGAAGGCGCCGTCGTCGACGGGGAGTTCAGGCCGGTCTGCCTCACCGGGCGCATGCCGACGGTGCCACCGTTCACCGAACGCGCCGGCATCACGCCGGCCGCCGTCGACGGCGCGGCGCAGGACAGGATCGTGCAGTTGGCGCGGCAGGCCGTGGACGCGCTGGGGCTGGAGAACTGCGGCACGCACACGGAGATCAAACTCGGCTCGGACGGCCGGATGTGGGTCATCGAGACCGCGGCCCGGTTCGGTGGCGCGCTGACCGTGCCGCAGATCGAGGACGTCTTCGGCCTCGATCTCGTCGGGATCTTCACCGACCAGATGCTCGGCCGGCCGGCCGCCTGGCCCACCCGGGCGCTGACCCCCGCCGACGCCGGGCGCGCGGCGGGGTCGCTGGTGGTGCTCGCGGTCAACGGTGACGGCACCCCGTGGGCCCGGCGGGGTCTGTGGGACTCCTTGACGGTGGTCCGCGAGGCGCCGCTCGCCGCCGGCAGCACGCTGTCCGTCGTCCGGGAGAGTTCCCTGCCGGACGGCTCACCGGTCCCGGTCTACGATCCGGCGGCCGGCGCCAACACCATGGCCGGACTGTGTCTGCTGTCGGCCGAACGCCCGCAGGACGTCGTACGAGACTTCACCGCCCTGGTGGACGCGCTGCCGGACATCCTGTCGGCGGAAGCGGCCGAGGAGGTCCGCGCATGACGCTCGCACAGGACGCGGCGCCCGTCCCCGAGGCGGCGGCCGACGGTACCGTCGTCGGGGCCAACCTGTCGCTGCCGCTCTTTCGCACGCTGTCCGGCGTGCTCGCCGGACACCCGTACCTCAAGGTCGTGGTGGACCGGGCCGAGGACACCTGGCACGTGCTGGACACCCGGGTGCACCCCTTCCACGTCGACTACATCGCCGCGCGCATCCTCGGCATGACGCCCGGGCAGCTCGACGCGGAGCTGGACGCCTTCAACGCCTCGGTGTACATGGCGCCGGACCGCCGCTTCCTGCTGGGAGTTCTCTCCCTGCACAGCGACGAGGACGCCGACGGTCCCGAACGCCCCTTCCTCGTCCTGGAGACGACCGAGGCGGACACCATGCACGGGGCCCTGCTCCAGGACTTCTACGACTACGTGCGGCAGCGCGTGGACGGACGCCTCCCGCTGCTCCTCAAGCCCGCGAACCACGGCCAGGAGCACGAGCTCGCCGGTGTGAGCGACGCCCGCCTCCCACGCATCCTGAGCCAGGAACTCTTCGGCAACCGCACCCGGACCTGCCTCAACCCGGGGGCGGCGCGGGGACGGCTCCGGTACTTCCGCAGCCTGCGGGAGTACCGCGCGGACGCCGCCGACCTCGGCTGGTCGGACATCGTCGCCATGGCGGGCCTGCCCGACGACGTGCCCCGGGTGGCGGGCTTCATCAACACCGCCGCCACGACACCGCTCTCGCACACCAATGTGCTGGCCTCGGGCTGGGGCATCCCGAACGCGATCGTCCGCGACCTGGACGCCCTCGTGGAGCGGCACGGCCTGGACGGCGCGTGGGTGGACTACCGCGTGCGGGATGACACCGTCACCCTGGAACGGCTCGACCGCGCACCGGAGTTGGAGCGGCCGGTCTGGGACGCCCAGCGCATCCACATCGAGCCCCCGCTCATCGGGGACGCGCCCATCATGGAACTGCACCGGCTGCGCGCCGACGACCGCGACAGCTACGGCACCAAGGCCGCCAACCTCGGCGAACTGCACCACGTCCTGGACAGCCGGTCGGCCGACCTGACCGCCTTCTACGCTCGCCCGCGCCCGCCACGGCCGGACCTGCTCGCCCACCTCGGGGCACGGCTCGGCGAGCCGGGCGCGCCCCTGGAGCAGCTCCGTTCCGCCGCCCTCGAACGCGTGGCCGGGACGGTGCGAGCCCCTCGGGGTGTCGCGCTGCCGTTCCATCTGCACCACCTCTACCTGACCTCGTCGCCCGCTCTCCAACAGGGCATCGGCAAACTGAAGTTGGCGCTCGAACTCGACGCCGACGAGATGATCGACCCGCTCGCGCTGGACCTCCAGCACCTGATGCGGAGCACCCCGATACCCGACGAGGTGGCGCGCGCCATCACCGGATCGGTCCCTGGCCTGCTGGCCGAAGATCGCCGTCTCGTGGTGCGCTCCTCCTCCAACGCCGAGGATCTTCCGGGGTTCTCGGCAGCCGGCATCTACGACTCGGTGACGACCGTGCGCGGCGAACAGCAGCTCCTGTCCGCCGTCGTCCACGTCTGGGCCTCGCTGCTCTCGCCGCGCAGCGTGCGGATGCGCCACCAGGTCGGCATTCCGCTCGACGACACCTACATGGGGGTGATCGTCCAGGAGTACGCGCCGGCCGGCCTCGGCGGCGTCCTGGTCACCTGCAACCCCACCCGCCGGGAGGACTTCCGCAACGTCTACCTCAACTGCACCGCCGGTTCCCCCGAGCGGGTGGTGGACGGCACGGTGCTGCCGCACCAGTACCTGTACAACACGGTCGAAGGCGGCGGCCGTACGGTCGCCGTCGGATCGTCGGGCACGGACCTGGCGGCGGACACGAGGGCGCAGTTGGCCCGACTGGCCCTGGCGGGGCGGCTGTTGCAGTCCCACTTCAGCGAGGGCGCCCCGGACGACCCCCTGGACATCGAATGGCTCATGACCGACGAGGGGGCGTTCCAGCTGGTCCAGGTACGCCCGTACGCCCGATGAGGCGCCGGGCGTCCACCCCGAGGCGCCGCGCGAGCCGGGAGGATCTGACCCCGGCGGCCCGGCGGATCATCCGCCTCAACAACGGGTTCCAGCTGCTGTTCAACCTGCTGTGGTGGATGCCCGTCTTCTACGCGTACCAGCGGGACGCGGGACTTTCCGACGGCCAGATCTTCGGCATCCAGAGCATCTACTACATCGCCTTCTGCCTCTTCGAGATCCCCACCGGGCTCGTCGCGGACCGCATCGGCGCCCGCAACTGCCTCTGGGCGGGCGCCACGGTCATGACCGCGGCGAACCTGATGCCGGTGTTATCGCCCTCCTACACCGGCTTCCTGCTCCACTTCCTGGCCATCGCCGCCGGCCGCTCCCTGACGTCCGGGGCCGCCAGTGCCTGCCTGTACGACGGGCTGCGAGCCGAAGGGGCGGGCTCCCACTACCTCCGCGCGGAGGGCACCGCGCGCGCTCTGGGGCTGGCCGCCAAGGTGGTGTGCTGGCCGTTCGTCGGACCGCTGATGGCGCTGGCGCCTCAGTCCCCGTACGTGCTGAGCGCCGTGAGCGCGGCGGGCTCGCTCGGGTGCGCCCTCGCGCTGCCACGGACCGCCCGGCGCGAAACGGGGAAGGCGACGGACGGTTCCGGGCGGCGCGGCCCGGCGCTGCTGCGTGACACCGGCGCCGCGCTGCGGACGCTCAGGTCGTCGCCCTGGCTGGCCCTGCTCATGGTCCAGGGCGTCGGTGTTTTCACGCTGTCGCGCATCTGCCAGGTCAACCTCTTCCAGCCGGTGCTGCTGCACCACGGCATCGCCGAGAGCGGCCACGGCACGGTGCTCGCGGCGATGACGGTCGCCGAGGCGATCGCCTCGGCGCGTCCCCAGTGGCTGACATCCCGGCTCTCCCCCACGGCCTGGGTCTCGCTGCTGAGCGTGGCGCTCGCGGCCACCCTGGCGGGCACCACCGTCGGCGGTCCGTGGGCCGTGGCCGGGCTGCTGTGCGTGTTCGCCGGGATCACCGGCTTCTGCTACCCGGTGCAGCGCAAACTCATCAACGACGCGATCCCCGCACACGCGCCGCGCGCCACCCTGCTGTCGGTGGAGAGCATCGTGGACCGAGGGGTGTGTGCCCTGGCCGCGGTGGCCGCGGGCGCCTATCTGGCGGCGGACCGGCTCGACCCGCTGCTGTGGCAGTCGGCCGCCGTCACGTGCGCGCTGGTCCTGGTCCTGCATGTGGCGCTGCGCCGCGCGCACCGGACGCGGCGGGCCCACCGCACTGCGGACGGGGCGGAAACCAGAGGCGCGGGAGCCGCTTCCTCCTCGTTGTAATCGATCTCTTTTCAACAACTTTACGTGACGTCCACAGATGTGACGAGCCGTGAGGCCCGCATGGAGGCCGCGTGGGGCTGTTGTCATTAGTTACCCGGGCGTATGGCGCGAGCAAGGTCATCTGGGGTTGTCTCTGGGCAGCGCCACCAACTGAACGGCTGATCAGGAGAACTGATGAACCGTGGACCCCCGACCGTGCGTTGTCATGCCCCTGCCTTACGGGCGTGACCTCCATGTAGCTCGCACCGGACCGTCTCCGTACGGCCGGTCAAATCCCCCCACGGAAGCGGAGCTCGCATGACCTCCCGCAACACACGTCACCACACCGTCCTCGCGGCGGCCATCGCCACCGCCACCGCGGCCGCCCTGATGGGCACCGCGCTCACGGCCTCGGCCGCCCCCCGGCCCACCGCCGGCTCCGGACGGCCGGCCGCGGCGCCCGTCGCACTGTCGGCCGCCGCCCGCACCGGCCTCCTCCGGACCGCGCGGGCCGGGCTCGCCCGGACCGCCGAGGACATAGGTCTCGGCGCGAAGGAGAAGCTGGTCGTCAAGGACGTCGTCAAGGACGCCGACGGCACCGTCCACACCCGCTACGAGCGCACCTACGAAGGTCTCCCGGTGCTCGGTGGCGACCTGGTCGTACACACCTCGGAGTCCGGCCGGACCGAGGGCGTGACCAGAGCGTCGAAGGCGACGCTGAAGCTCGCGACCCTCACACCCCGCATCGCCGCGACCACGGCGCAGAAGCAGGCGCTGGGCCTCGCGAAGGACAAGGGCTCGGCGAAGGCCACCACCGACCGCGCCCCGCGCAAGGTCGTCTGGGCGGCGGGCGGCAAGCCGGTCCTCGCCTACGAGACCGTGATCGGCGGCTTCCAGGACGACGGCACACCGAGCCGGCTGCACGTCGTCACCGACGCGGCCACGGGGAAGAAGCTCTTCCAGTACCAGAGCATCGAGACCGGCGTCGGGAACACCCTGTACAGCGGCAAGGTCGACCTGGCCACGGCGCACTCGGGCTCGTCGTACACCCTCACCGACGACACCCGGGGCGGCCACAAGACGTACGACCTCGACCACAAGCAGGACGGCACCGGCACCCTGTTCTCCCAGGACAACGACACCTGGGGCGACGGGAAGACCACGAACGCCGCGACCGCGGGCGCGGACGCCGCCTACGGCGCGCAGGCGACGTGGGACTTCTACAAGGACACCTTCGGCCGCAGCGGCATCAAGAACGACGGCAAGGCCGCCTACTCCCGCGTGCACTACGGGAACGCGTATGTGAACGCGTTCTGGGACGACAGCTGCTTCTGCATGACCTACGGCGACGGCACCAACGACAGCGACCCGCTGACCTCGCTCGACGTCGCCGGCCACGAGATGAGCCACGGCGTCACCTCCAACACCGCCGGGCTGGAGTACTCAGGAGAGTCGGGCGGCCTCAACGAGGCCACCAGCGACATCATGGGCACCGGGGTCGAGTTCGCCGCGAACAACAGCGCGGACCCCGGCGACTACCTCATCGGCGAGAAGATCGACATCAACGGCGACGGCAAGCCGCTGCGCTACATGGACAAGCCCAGCAAGGACGGTGGTTCCGCCGACTACTGGACCTCGTCCGTCGGCGGCGAGGACGTGCACTACTCGTCCGGTGTCGCCAACCACTTCTTCTACCTCCTCGCCGAGGGCAGCGGTGCGAAGACCATCGGCGGCGTCGACTACGACTCGCCGACCAAGGACGGCTCCACGGTGACCGGCATCGGCAGGGCAAAGGCCCTCCAGATCTGGTACAAGGCGCTGACCAGCTACTTCACCTCCACCACCGACTACGCCGACGCCCGCAAGGGCACCCTGTCGGCTGCGACGGACCTCTACGGCGCCGACAGCGCCGAGTACAAGGCGGTCGAGGCCGCCTGGACCGGGGTCGACGTGCACTGAGCCGACCCGCTCACGCGCGGGTGAGGGGCGGCACCCGGGACCGAGGTCCCGGGTGCCGCCCCTCACAAGTGCCCCTGGCCGGAGGGGGTCCGGCTCAGATCGTCGGGGTGTCGTCGACGACCGGCTTGTGGATCTCGACGACCGGCTTCCAGCCCGGGGTGAACTCGATGAAGTCCGCACGCGTGGGGTAGGTGTCGATCGCGCGGCGGTCGCGCTTGGGGCTGTCGCCGCCCTTGCGTCCCCGGGGGACCTGCTCCTCGAAGATGTCGACCTTGACGTCGGGGACCTCCTTGAGGCCCTGGCGCCAGATCTGCACGACGTCGGCGCCGAACGCCTGCCGGGCCGCGGCGTAGAGGGCCGAGAGGGCGCCCTTGTCCCCGTTGGGGACGAACAGTGCCAGGTCCAGCACGACACCGGCGGACTGGAGGACCTCGATGGTCTCCGGGCCGGTCTCGTCGGCCACGTAGATCCCGGCCTCGTTCTCGTCGTCCGGAAGGCAGGAGACCTCTTCCTGGAATACGGTCCTCGCCGTTATCGAGCCACCCTCGAAATCCTCACCGGACTTGGTCAGAAAAGCAGGGACATAACAGCCGGGAAGCCTGAGTTCTGCCGTGTCGGCGGAAACGAAGAGCTTGTCCTTCATGCCGAGCTTCGTCACCTCGTCCAGCGAGAGGCGGCGAGCTGCGATCTTCTCCGTGTTCACGATTTCCCTTTCAGGTCCCTCTGTCCCTTGAAGCAAGGACGCTACCACGAAAACCCGAGGTCAACTGCCCAGTGGCTGCTGGGTACATGGGCCCTTGAGGCCCGTACGGAAGGTGGAAACACCGTCCCTACGGGTACGCGGTCGAATAGGTGACATTGTTGGCGGAATTGGACGGTCCTCCTGTGTTGTTGATGACGTGGCTGATGGTCCCGGTGCCGCCCAGCGAGACGGTCACCATGTCGTGGAACCTGACCCCGGAGGTGTTCGGCACCTCGAAGGCCCGGTCCGCGACGACGCCGGGGTCGGTACTGAAGTAGCAGTAGCTGCCCAGCCCCCACGCCTCATGAGCGGTGACGGAGTCGGCGACCTTGTAGGCGGGGTAGCCCTTGCCCGAGCCGTTCGTCCAGGCGGCCTGGTTCGGCGGGTCGTAGGGCATCTCGTTCTGGAAGAAGTACGTTCTGCCGCCGTTGCCGTTCCAGAGCACCTGGGTCTTCTGGAAGTGCTCGACGAACAGGCCGTACGCGGTGACGTCGGCGCCGTTGACGACGAGCCCGGTGTCGGCGGTGTTGGTGGTCCAGCCGACCGTGCCGCCGTTGCCGTGGTCGGCCCGCCAGATCCAGGTGTGGTCGATGACCGTGTCCGGGCTGTTGACGACGAGCGAGGTGGTCGCCTTCCCGACGGTGGCGCCGCCGATGCGGACGAAGAAGTCGGACAGCTGGACGGGGTCGGCGGCATGCCGGGTGGTCGCGCCGTCCGGGCCGATCCGCACGAGCGTCCGGGAGGTGGTGGTGCCCGCGTCGATCAGCAGGCCGGCCAGCTGGATTCCGTCCACGTCGGCGGTGCTGATCGCGGTGATCCCGCCGTCCGGCACGAACGTGGCCAGACCCATGCCGAGGACGACCGTGTCGGGACGCGTGATGTTCAGCGTCTGGTCGAGGTGGTAGACACCGGGGGTGACCAGCAGGTTCTTGCCGGCCGCGAGGGCCGCGTTCAGGTCGGCCGCGGTGGCGCCGGGCTTGACGATGAAGAACTGGTCGAGCGGGAGCGACGTGCCCGCGGGCGTCCTGCCGCTCCAGGTCGTGCCGACCGCGTTCGCGCGCAGCGCGGGCACGAACACCTTGTAGGCGCCGGCCGCGTCGACGTACAGGAAGGGCTTCTCGCGGATCGTGGGGCTGTTCGCGACGTTGGTGTACGTCGGGAAGGACTGGGCGGGCGCGCCCTGGTCGCCGACGAAGACCATGTTCCAGTTGGACCCCGACCAGCTGCCCATCTGGGAGTTGCGGGTGAGGAACTGCTGCTGGGAGCCGGAACGGATCTGCCCGTCGACCTTGGTGTCGGAGATGAAGCCGCCGCTGGACCAGCCGCCGTCGTCGAGCGCGAGGTTGCCGCGTACGTGCATGCGCCGGTACGGGGCGGCCTGCGAGACGGCCCAGCGGTCCGTGCCGCCGGTCGGGTTGACCGAGAGGTTCTCGGCCGAGCGCCAGAAGTTCTGCGTGGCGTTGCCCTGGAACCAGTCGGCCTCCGCGTGCACGGCGCCGTTGATGGTCACGTCGTCGGGGGAGAGGCCGAGCCCGGCGACCTGGGTGTAGAAGCCGACGTTGGCGTCGGCGCTGTAGGTGCCGGGCTTGAACAGCAGGGCCTGGCGGGCCGCGCCGAACTGGTTGGTCTGCTGCTGGGCGAAGACCGAGTTCAGCTTGGACTGGACGGTGGCGGCCGGCATCGAGGGGTCGAACACCGTCACGTTCGGGCCGAAGTCCGGGGTGCCCGGCGGGTTCGTCGTGCCACCGCCCAGCGTGAAGGACTGCGCGGCCGTGCCGTTGCAGGTGTACTGGGCGAGCTGCACGCTGTCGGCGGCGGAGGCGCCGGGGACGTCCAGGCACTTGCCGCTGTTGCGGTTGACGAAGTGGTACGCGCCGTCGGCCTCGGCGACGGGCCGCCACTGCTGGTTGGCGCCGTCGGAGTACGTCCACAGCTGGACGGGGGCCGAGTCGGCGGTGGACACGTCGGTGACGTCCCAGACCTTGGTGGCGTCGAGGCCGCTGCCGACGCGGTAGTAGCCGTCGCTGGTGGCGACGAGCTGCCAGGTCTGGGCCGTGCTGGCGTTGCAGGCGTACTGCTGGACGGCGGTGCCGTCGCCGCTCGCGGCCGCGCGGGCGTCGACGCACTTGCCGCTGCCCTTGTTGATCACGGTGGTGGGACCGGTCGGGATCGCCGCGGCCGCCACGGTCCGCGCGCCCGCCGTCGTCGGCATCGGTGGGGGCGTGGCCGACGGGAGTCCGGCCGCGGTCGTGGCCACGAGGGCGGCCACGCTGAGAGCTCTGAACACGGAAGTCTCCTGGGGGAGCGGGCCGTCAGCCGGTGTACTTGGCGAAGATGCCGGTGAACTGCCAGGCGCTCTGGCTCACACCCGAGCAGGTGTCGTCGTTCGGGTAACCACCGGAGCAGGGCCGGTCGCGGTTGGCCGACCAGAAGGTGAGGCGCGCGAGGTGGTGCTGCTGCGCGTAGCCGAGGATGGTCTGGAAGTCGGCCGGGGTGACGGTCTCGTTGTCGTCGGTGATCCCGTTCATGGACGAGATGCCCATGCCCCGGTACGCCTGGTCGTCGCTGTAGCCGTAGGCGCTCTTGAGGGCGTTCTTCAGCCCCTCGGCCGCCCTGGTGGTGAGCGTCCCCATGTTCTGTCCCGCGCCGCCGAAGTCGAACGGCATGATGGTCCAGCTGTCCACCTGGAGCCCGGAGTCGGCGGCCCGCTTGATCAGGCCCGTGTCGGGCCCGGACTGCCCCGTACCGATGGTGACGTACACCTTGATGCCGGAGTTGTTGGCCTTGACCGTCCTGAGCGCGTCCACGGTGCGCTGCTGCACGGTGGCGTTGCTGTACGCGTCGGCCTCGAGGTCGATGTCGATGGCCTTGAGCCGGTAGGCGTCGATGACCTTCTGGTACGCGCCGGCCAGTGCCGAGGCGCTGGTGCAGGAACTCTCCAGCTTGTTGCCGCTGTAGCCGCCGAACGAAGGGATGACGTCGCCGCCCGCGCCCCGCACGGTGTTGATGGTCTGCTGGTCGACACCCCCGGTCAGCGGACGGCCGCCGTCCCACTGCGGGTTGCAGGTGCCGTTGCTCAGTACGAAGGCGAGGGTGAACCACTTGACGCCGGTGGCGTTCATGATGGTGGTCGGACTGGGCGGGCTGCCCCAGCCGTTGTAGAGGTACGGGGCGACGGCCATCGGGGCCGTGGCGGGGGGCGTGCCGCCGTCGGTGGGCGCGGTCCACTTCTGGTTGGCGGCGCCGGTGCAGCTCCAGATCTGGAGGGGCGTGCCGTTCGCCGAGGTGTTGCCGGTGACGTCGGCGCACTTGCCGGACTGCCGGCCGACGAGGTCACGGGCGGCGGAGACGGTCCACTTCTGGTTGGCGCCGCCGGTGCAGTCCCACAGCTGGAGCCTGGCGCCGTTCGCGGTCGAACTGCCGGTCACATCAAGGCATTTGCCGAGGGCGCGGACCGTGCCGTCGGTGTCCATCGTCCACTGCTGGGCGGCGGTGCCGTTGCAGTCGTAGAGCTGGACGGCCGTGCCGTTGGCGGAGCTTGCTCCCGCCACGTCGAGGCACTTGCCGCCGAGTCCGGTGATGGTGCCGGTGGCCGCGGCGGCCGGAGTCGCGGTCAGCGCTCCGGCCGACACCGTGAGCAGGGCGGCGGCGAGCACGCCGCGCAGGGCGGATCTGGACATGGGGTTCACAGCCTTTCATGGGAGGCCGTAGGTGGGGGCACGATGTTCAGGTAGATGAACAGCGTGTGCATTCATGAAGCTGTGGCGAACGGGAACTTAAAGGTCCAGACCTGGCCCGTCAAGAGTCGACGCCGAAATGGCCCCCCGGCCGCCAACCTCACCAGAACTGCCGGAGGTTGAAGCTCCGCAGCGAGATGTGGTGCGGGGGCTCGGTCGAACTCCTCGCGTACAGCAGCGGCATCGCGGTTCCGGCGGAGCCGTACGCGGCGCTCCAGGCCAGCCACTGGTAGGCGTCCCAGCCCCGCTCCATGCCGATCCCCACACCGCCCTTCTCCAGGGTGGTCAGGGCCAGGCGGTGGTGGAAGGCGACGTCGTACCGGGCCCGGACGCCGAGCGGCTGCCGCTGGTGCCGGTCGAACCAACGGAGCGCCGACACGCCGCGCTCGCTGGGAGTCTCGGAGTCCTTGTGCAGCCGGAGCAGCAGGTCGACGTCGAGGGGCGCGTCCCGCATGAAGCGCGCCATCTTCCCCTTCGCCTCCTCGATGGCCGCGTCCAGCGTGCCCCCGCGCCGCCATCGCGGATCGGTGGGCGCACCGGTCCAGTCCGGCCCGAACGCCTCGTCCATGTCCCGCTCCACCACCTCGCTGAACGGTTCGAGCGGGGTGAACCGGAAGCGTGTCGCCGAGACGGCGTTGTGCCGGGCCAGCACCGCGCGCAGGTCGTCCGCGTGCTGGTCCAGGATGCGGAGAAACCGCTCCAGCCGCCCGGCGTGCGCGTAGTGCAGGAAGACGAGGGAGTTGACCGTGCCGGCAGCCCGGTCGGTCGCCGTCTGCTGGGAGACGGCGACCGTGCGCCGTTCGGCCCGGGAGTTGTCCAGCAGCGCGGCCACGAACGCCACCATGCGCTGCGCGCCCGTCGGGCTGACGTGCTCCGGAAGGACCGGGTCGGTGACACCGGCCCGGTGCGCGCACAGTCCGATCTCCACGTCCAGGGCCGGCCGTTCCTCCAGCAGCACCGACAGGAAACGAGCGCCTTCCTGATACCGGTTCGCCTCCGGGTTGAACATCTCGCCCTGTCGGCTGAAGCGGAAGCCGGCGATCACGGCGGGGACCAGTGCCAGCACGCGCGGCACCGTGAGAGCGCCGCGGTCGTGCCGGGAGAGCCGGTCCAGCAGCTCCCGCCCCTTGATGATCTCCTCCCGCAGGGCGATCTGCCCGCTGGACGCGTAGATCATCGCGGCGATCGCCGCCTCCCACCGGCGCGGCCGCTTCAGCGCCAGGGGATGGATGCCCACCATATCGTCGGCGGAGGGGAGTTGCGGATCGACGCCTTCGATCTCCGCGCGGACAGCGCACAGTTCCCGGATCTCCCGCACGCCGATGCTCGAACCGTTGTAGCGGCTGAGCGCCTGCGACCTGGAGTAGTCCCAGAACGTGATCTCATCGGCCATCCCTGTGCATCCTCCTGCTCGTCCTGTTCATCTGTCGTCGTGCTCGTCGTGCTCGTCGTGCTCGTCGTGCTCGTCGGTGGTGCCGACCGTCGGCCGCCGGTCGTCGCGCCGTCCGCGCAGGATGAGGAAGTACCCGGCGGCCGCCAGCGCGCCCAGGGCCGCGCTGACGCCCCACAGGCTCGCCGGGCCCACGGTGTCCAGCGCGTATCCCGAGGCCACCGGCGCGACGCAGGCAGCGGACGACCAGGCGAAGCTGTACATCCCCTGGTAGCGGCCGTGCGCGTGGCCCGGCACCAGATCGGCCACGGCGGCCATCGCGGTCGGCGCCAGCAGGATCTCGCCGGCCGTCCACACCACGACGGTCAGGGCGTACGTCCCCAGGGAGCCCGCCACGGCCGTCATCCCCAGCCCCCCGCCCAGCAGCAGCGTCCCGAGCGCCAGTGGGCCCGCCGGGCCGAAGCGCCCGAGGACCCGGCTCGCGGGGAGTTGCAGCGCCACCACGAGAAGGCCGTTGAGGCTGATGACCAGGCCGTAGTCGCGGGCGCTGAGGCCCTCCCGGGTCATGGTGAGCGGCAGCGCGGTGCTGACCTCCTGCATCAGCAGTCCGACCAGGAACGTCACGGCCACGAAGGCCATGAAGCGCCGCTGTCGGGACAGCTTCACCGCCGCCGCTTCCGCGTCTTGGGCGGCGTCGTCCGCGTGCTGAGCCGGGTCCGGTCGCGTCTCGGGCACCGCGAGGAACACGGTCAGAGCGCACACCGCGGTCACCGCCGCCTCGCCGAGGAACAGCGGGGTGTACCCGCGCTGCGCGAGCACGCCCGCGAGCGCGGCGGACACCGCCACCCCGATGTTGACGGCCCAGTAGACCAGGGAGAAGGCTCTGACACGTGCCTTCGCGGTGACCATGTCGGCCACCACGGCCTGGACGACCGGCCGGGAGGCGTTGCCCGCCAGCCCGACCAGGCACGCGGTGACCGCGAGCGCGCCCGGCCCCTGGGTGAACGCCAGCGCCCCCGTGCCGACGGCGCTCAGCGACTGGGCGCCCAGCAGGGTCGTCCGCCGCCCGAGCCGGTCGGCGAGCAGGCCGCCGACGACCGAGCCGACGGCGCCGCCGACGCCGTACAGGGTGGTGACGAGTCCCGCGAAGGAGGCCGAGTAGCCCCGGTCGAGGGTCACGTACAGGGACAGGAACACGACGACGAAGCCGCCGAGCCGGTTGACGAGCGTGGCGGTCCACAGCCACCAGAACGCTCGCGGCAGCACCGGCCCGGCGGCACTCGCCTCGCGCGCCGCACTTGGGGCGTTCGCGGTCACGTTACGACGGACTCCTGCCGTTCGGCCCCGGGCCGGGTGCGGCGGGTGGTCATACGGCGGCCATCGCGTTGCCGATGTAGTTCGGCAGCTTGACGAGCCGCTGCCACAGGTCGTCGAGGCTGACCGGGTAACGCTCCCGGTAGCGCCGTGTCACCGCCTCCACCTCGGCCCAAGTCGCGGGCTTCGTACCGCCGTTGTAGTCGGCCGCCAGCTCGTCGTAGAGCGGGGTGCCGGGGCGCAGGAAGAGCTGGTTGAGCCCGAAGTACCCCGGCAGCGAGGCGGCCCAGTCGACCACTTCGCCGCTCAGGCAGGCCGGGTCGCCGGGCAGGCCCAGCAGGATGAAGGCGAACGGGGTGATCCCGGCCGACGACAGCCGGCGGATCGCCGCGTCGATCTTCTCCGCCGGGACACGCTTGCCGACGCCGGTCTCCGCGACGGCCGGCGACTCGGCGCCCAGCCACATGCCGTTGCACCCGGCGGCGGCCCACAGGTCCACGTCCTGGCGCAGGACCACCTCCGCCCGGCTCTGCCCGCTCCACTCCAGACCGCCTCCGACGAGCCCGGCGCACAACTCCTTGTAGAAGGTGGGGTGCAGACCGAAGACGTAGTCGAGGAAGAACAGCGAGTCCACGCCGCGCTCGCGCATCGCCGCGATCTCCGCGAGGGTGCGCTCGACTGGCTCCGGGCGCATCCGGGTGCCGAACGGCAGGTGGCAGAAGGTGCATCCGTAGGTGCAGCCGCGTACGCCCAGCACCATGCCGCACGATCCGCGCTTGACCCGCCCGCCGGTGAACGTCTCGGCCGTGTAGGCGCTCAGGTCCAGCAGGTCGTACGCGGGCAGCGGCGCCCCGTCGAAGTCCAGCGGCGGGTACGTCCCGCTCAGCGGCAGCTCGCCCAGCACCGGCCTGCCGCTCAGCAGGTCGCGTACGCCGTGCACCGCCGCCGCGTCCGCCTCGCCGCGCGCCACGTGGTCCACGCCCAGCTCGCGCAGCGTGGCCGTGGGCAGTTGGGTGGCGTGCGGGCCGACGGCCAGCACGGTGGCCTCCGGCCAGGTGCGGCGCACCTGCTCCACGGCGGTGCGCACCGGGCCCAGATCAAGGGGGTAGCACTGGGCGCGGTCCGCGATTGCCGTGACGACGACCGCGACATCGACCGTGCCGACGCGGGGCGGCTCGTCGGTCAGACGGCGGTCCCAGACGACGACGTCCACCCCGTCCTGCCCGAGCAGGGCGGCCGCGTTGGCCACGTCCAGGGGGAGTTGCAGGAAGTCACGCTCGAACTCGTCGTCGGCGACGACGAAACTCACACTGGTCATGCCGGCTCCGGGATGGTCATGGGGGCGGAAGGGGCGGGTTTCGCACCGAGGGTGTGCGGCACCTGGGTGACGGCGCCGGTGCGCGCCGCCTCGTACACCGCGAGCACGGTCAGCAGGGCACTGCGGCCCTCCTCGCCGTCGACGGCGGGCGCCCGGCCCTCGGCGACCGCGTCGCAGAAGTCGACGAGCTGGTCGCCGTGGGGCGAGGGCAGCAGACCGCTGGCGTCCCGCTGCTCGGCGGGAGTGGGCGGACGGCGCTCGGCGGCCTGGTTGCCGGCCCCGTAGGCGCCGTAGGCGGAAGTGTCGTCGCCGGGGCCGGCGGCGTGGAACCAGGTGAGTTCGTCGTTGTCGATCACCGCGCTGCCCCGGTCGCCGTGCACCGTCAGGCGCGTGGTGCGGCCCGGGTAGGCGGCGGTCGTCGCCAGCAGGGACGTCAGGGCACCACTGGCATGCCTGAGGCTCGCGGTGACGACGTCCTCGACCTCGATGCCGCTGTGGCCCTTCAGGGCGGTGTGCGCGGCGACCTCGACGACCGGGCCCAGCAGCCACTGGGCGAGGTCGACGGCGTGCACCCCCTGGTTGAGGAGCGCGCCGCCCCCGTCCAGGGCCCGGCTGCCACGCCAGCCGCCCGAGTCGTAGTAGGACTGGCCGCGCCACAGGGGCACTTCCACCAGCCCCGACGTCAGCGTCCCGAACTCCCCGGCGTCCAGGGTGGATCGCAGGGTCCGGGAGGCCGGATCGAAGCGGCGCTGGCTGATGACGGCCAGGGCGCGCCCGGCCCGTCGTGCGCCGTCGATCAGCTGGTCCGCCGCGCGGGCACTCACGTCGATGGGCTTCTCCACGACCACGTGCTTGCCCGCGGCCAGTGCCCGCAGCCCCAGCTCGGCATGGAGACCGCTGGGGGTGCACACGCTGATGACATCGATATCAGGGTGCGCGATCAGGGCGTCGACATCCGTCGCCTCGCAGCCGGTCTCCTCGGCCAGCCGGTGCGCGCGCCCGGGTGAGGGCGACGCGACGGCGACGAGCCGCGCCCGTTCGGCGAGTGGTGCGTAGGAACTGAGCACCCGGGCGTGCAGACCGCCGATCACACCGCAGCCGACGACACCGAAACGGAGCCTGCTCATACGGCCCCTCCGCTCAGCTGTCCGGCCGTGGCGGCGGCCGCGCGGGCGTGCCCGAAGTGGCCCGCCAGCGCGCTGATGCGGTGCACGGGGCGCAGGTCGACCGGAGGCAGGGGCAGATCGCCGAGCAGCCGGGCGACCGCGGTGCGCAGGGCGTTGTCCATGGGGGAGTCGTTCACCAGCGTCTCCTGGACGCCGCCGGGAAGCTGGGCCGTCAGCCGGTGGGTGTTGGCGGGCAGCCGGCTGCCGTCCGGAAGGGCCACGGGGTCCATCTCGGCCGTGAACAACGCCGGCCCGACCTGGAGTTGGGCGAGCCGTCGGCGCCCGCCGACGGAGTGGCCGAAGGGACGGGCCCAGTCGGGTGTGCCGGTGTCGCCCGGCGGGTCGCCGACGACCGACGAGTACAGGTCCAGCTCCACGCCGTCCGCCACCACGGCGCGCTCCCGGGCGGCCGTGACGAAGTAGTCCTCGTGGACGACCCCGCGCACGTCCTCGACCGGGGTCTCGACATAGGCGCGGTACGCCTCCGACGGCAGCAGCCGGCTCGCCACCGCGAGCATGTGCGGCCACTCGTAGCCGAAGACGCCGTGGTCGCGGTCGACGAACCGCCCGGCCTCCATGTCGGCCCGCCGGTCCTTGCTGAAGGCGACGCGCACCGCCGTCACCGGCTGGTCCGGCAGATGACGGCGCCGGAGGTCGTCCAGCAGGCGCAGCGCGTGGGCGTGCCGGTACTGGTTCATGACCACCACACGCGCTCCGGGGTACCGCTCCAGCAGCTCCAGGAGCCGGGGCACGTCCTGTGCCCGGCAGGCCGGCTTCTCCATGATGACGCGGGCCAGCGGGTCGCGCTCCAGGACCTCCGCCAGGACATCGACGTGCACCTGGGTGGGTGTGCAGAGCGACCACAGGTGCACCGGGCCCGTCATGTCCCTGACGGTGGGGCTGTGGTCGACGGGCCGGTGGCGGTGGACGCCGGCGGGTACGCCGGTCACGGCCGGGTCGACGGCGCACACGCGCAGACCGGCGGCTTCCAGCAGGCGGTGGTGGAGTTTGCCGGCCACTCCGTAGCCGACGACGCAGACGCGGGGCAGGTCACTCATGCGCGTCCCCGCCGTTCTCGGCGCCCGCCCCGGCCGGCTGGACCGTGTCGGCGAGATACGTGTCGTAGTACGCGTCGAACAGCCCCGCGCCGCGCACCACTTGGTCCACCACCCCGAGGTGGATGCCGGGCGCCAGGTCGGCGGCGGACCGGCACAGGTGCTTGGCGGTGACCAGGGTCGCGGCGCGGTAGGCGTCGTAGCCCCGGTTGGGGATGCCCTCGTAGGTGTACAGGTTCAGGGACCGGCCGTCGCCTAGGAGGACGGCGGAGCGGCGGTCGGGCAGGGTGTAGCGCACACCCACACCGGGGACGTCCGACGCCGTCGCGGCGACCCGGCGCTCGCTGAACAGGCTGAAGTCCCGGGTGGCGAACCCGGCCAGGAGCACGCCGTCGGGCAGCAGCGGCAGGTCGGCCTCGGTGAGCGCGTCCTCGCCGGTGGTCCCGATGATCAGGAAGGGGCGGATGTGCAGCAGGGCCTCGTGGGCCGAGCGGCTGGTGTCGAAGCCCTCCTCGGCGGCGCGGACCAGGGCGAGCATGTCGGTGTCCACGACGGTGACGCGGCATCCGGTCGCGCGCAGCGACCTGGCGACCCGGGCGCCGAGGGTGCCGAAGCCCAGGGACAGCACCCGCCGGCCCACGAACTTCTCGCCGGGCACGATGGCGCGCAGCCGCCGTACGCAGGAGTCGGCGATCTCGTTGTAGGCCAGGTGTGTCTTGACCTCGGAGCGGGCCATGTTGAGGACGGGCAGGCGCATGTCGGTGGCCGCGGATATGCGTTTGAGGCCGCTGACGGTCAACTCCAGTGCCGCGTCCGGCTGTTCGGTGACCAGGCGGTCGTGTGCGGAGCCGAGGGCGATGATGCCGCCGTCGTCGATCATGAGCACGCGCCGGCCTTCGGCGTGGGCCGCCCGGATGAAGGCGTCCACGTCGGCGCCCACCTCGCGCGCCCGGCGCACCTCCTCGTCGGTGGCGGTGCCGTTCACGACGGAGTTGTCCAGGGTGGCGCTGCGGTAGCCCCGGGAGAGGAACCACCCGTGCACGCGGTCCCGGCGCAGCGTCTTGTCGCCCTTGTCCAGGGCGTAGATCCACTGCGGTGCGAACCCGGAGCGTTCGGCGGCCATCAGGAAGCCGACGCTGTTCTCCACGTAGTGGTCGCGGAAGATCAGCGCCCAGTCGGCCAGGGCGTCGTCCTCGGTGGCGTACCGGCTCAGCAGTGGCATCGCCCCCCACAGCCGCGCCACCTCGGTCTCGCTGAAGGCGGTGCCTTCGGCGAGCAGGGCGTCGGCCAGCGCCCCGGCGACCGCGGCGGCTCTCGGATCGTCCGCCCGGACGCTTTCCGTCAGCACGGCGGCGCGCCAGCGCGGGGTGGGCGGGTCGCTGTGCTCCAGCGCGTGCGGCGCGGAGTCGGGCTCGGGCGTGAACTGCACCGTGACGAAGCCGGTGCCGGTGTCCACGGTGTGCGCGTAGCCGCCATCGTCCAGTGCGACGACCTCGTGGTTCTCCGGACGCGGTTCCGCCGGGTCCGGCCATCGCCGCAGGCCCAGGCGGAGCAGGACGTCCGAGGACCAGTGGCCGCTGATCACGGTGTGAAGTCGCGCGGTCGCACCGACACGTGGCAGTTCGTCGCCGTTCGGGGACGTGCCCATCAGGGCGTTGAACGTCATGTGCACACTCCTTCGTCACCCGCGTCCGGGCACACGGAACAGCGGGTGTCATGATTGGGTGAGGGATATGACGGCGAAATGAATTCTCCAGCCGGGTCGCCCGAAAGCCGCAGCTGGACGCGGGGCGCGTCGGATTCCTTCCTCGAGCCTGGAATTCCCTCCCGGCGGGACAGATCTGGATGACGGGGCCGGCGAAGAAGTCAGTCGCCCTTACGCCCTTTGCGTCGGGACCGGTCGGGATCATGCGCCGTGATCCGCACTGCATGTTCACGACCCGATGCCACACGTGTCAACCACGAGACCACACCGATCTCGCGTGCATTTGGCGAAGGCAATTCGGGTATGTCCGGATGTAAGGGTCCGCCGGAGCCCAGGTTTCACCGCACCGAAAGAACGAAGTGTTCCGTTCCGGGGAATGGCCGATTTCTATTCTCCCTGGCTCGTTCCCGTCCTTCATGCGTAAGAGTGCGGACGTATGCGGGAAACCGTCATGCGCTGCCGGCGAAGTCAACGTTCTGCAAAACGCGAGATGAAATCTGATCGGTGTGACAGTCAGTCGGTGCCCTCGGTCTCGGGGCCCGACAGACTGACGACGCCGTCGAGTTCGGCCAGCTCCGCCATGAGCCGGTACACGTCGCCGGTGCCTTCGATGGACAGGTCCACCATGGTGTTGCCGGTCGCGGGGCCGGCCTCGCCGCCGGCGTCCCGCTCCGTGCGGTCGATCCGGACGTTCACCACGAGGAAGCCCGCGGCGGTGCAGCGTTCGAGGACGCGCGGGAGAACACCGCGCCGGGGCAGGTAGGACAGGCGCAGATCGGTCTCCTCGACGGTGGAGATCGCCGGAATGCCGCGGGTGAGCAGGGGGTAGCCGCGCACGATGAGGAGGTAGGCCGCGGTGACGGCCGCGGCCAGCAGCCAGAGCCCGCCCCCGCACGCCATGCCGACGGCCGCCGTCAGCCAGACCGTCGCGGCCGTGGTCAGTCCGCGCACGATGTCCCGCCGTACGAAGATCAGCCCGCCGCCGATGAAGCCGATGCCCGAGACGACCTGCGCCGCCACCCGGGAGGGGTCCAGGTCGACGTGGGACAGACCGAGCACGTTGTCGAAGCCGTGCTGGGAGACCTCCATGAAGAGCGCCGCCCCCAGCCCCACCAGCGCGTGGGTGCGCAGACCGGCGCTCTTCTGCTGGAACGCCCGCTCCAGACCGATCACCGTCGACAGCACCAGGGCCAGGCCGAGTTCGGCCAGCTGACGCAGGCCCTGGCCGGTGCCCGGGTTCCACAGCAGCGACGCACTCCAGTGCACGGTCTCTCCCTTACGGTCCGTGGGGCCATCCGGCGTGCCCGGCCCCGAAAGACCGCGCCCCTGCCACCCTGACACGGAGGGTCCACCCCCGAGCGGCACCGCCCCGGACCGGGCATGTTCCCGGCCGCCCCGGCGAGGGGCGCGGGGGAGCGGGCGGTCAGCGCCCTTCGGCCGAGGTGGCGGCGACCTCCCGTACGGCCTCGGCGATGGCCCGGAAGTCCTTCTTGAGGAGCGCGCCGTGGTTGCTGTCGACCTTCGCGCCGATCCGGATGCGCGGGTTGCGCGCGGTCACCGCGTCGAGACCGGCGCGGATGCGTTCCTGCTCGTCACCGCGGCTGCCGAACGAGGTCCCCGAAGCGACCACGTACCGCACCGGGACGGTGATGCCGTCCAGCACCGGGCCCAGCTCGCGCTCGCGGGACAGTCTGCCCAGCTCGATGTTGCTCTCCGCCTGCTGAGCGGCCGTCATGCGCGGGGCCAGGCCGGTCGGGCGCAGCAGCGGCAGGAACCAGCCCAGCCGGCGGAACAGCTTGCGGATGCGCTGCTCCATGGCCTCGTCGAGCCAGTCGTAGGGGAAGGCGCCGTCGACCAGGACCGCGCCCAGGGCGCGGTCCGGGTTGCGGCCGGCCCAGTGGGCCCCGACGACCGCCCCGTAGGACCAGCCCACCACCAGCGCCCGGTCCACCCCCCTGGCCGCGAGCACGGCGTCGACGTCCCGGACGGCCGCCTCGAAGGAGTAGTCGGCCGAACGCCTCGATCTGCCGCGGGCCCGCTCGTCGTAGGTGATGTGCCGCCACTGCGGGCCGAGTTCGGCGATGACCCGTCGCCAGTAACCCTGCGTGGCGAACTGGCCGTTGAGATAGAGCACCGGGATGCCGGGGCCGCCGGTGTCGGTGACGGCCAGGGCGGTGTCGTCGACCGGCACCATGCCGGTCCATGCCGAAGTGGTGGCGGACGGATTGTCGTTGTGCGTCATGGGTTCCCCCGGGTCTGGTCGTCGTGGCGTTCCGGTCCGGTCTTTCAGAGGCTGCGGGCGGTGATGTCGCCCATCGTGGTGATGGCGCGGATGTCGAGTCCGGTGGTGCCGTCGTTCTTGAGGGCCTGGCTCACGCGGCCGTGGCCGGCGGTGGCGTCCAGGGCGGCCGAGACGCCCGTGGCGGCGCCGATCGTGATGTCGCCGGACCCGGTGCTGAGCACGACCGTGCCGCGCCGCGCCTCGGTGATCCTGATGTCGCCCCGCGCGGTGCTGATCTCCGCCGGGCCGTTGAGCCTGCCGATCCCGACGGTGCCGTCGAGCGCGCTGATGCGGACACCGTCGGCCTCGTCGATCTTGACCTGCCGGTACGCGCCCTCGAAGTCGATGTCGCCCAGGCGCCCCACTCCACGGAGTTCGACGCCGGAGCCCTTGCCCTCGACGCGGGAGCCGGCGGGCAGCCGGACGGTGACCTCCAGGGACCCGGAGGGGCCGAGGAGCCGGTTGCCGGAGGCCGCAGCCGTGATCCGCAGGACCCCGTCGGCGCAGCTGACCGAGGTCTGCTCGGCGGCCTTGACGTCACGGTTGAGGGAGGGGTCGGCGGGCAGCACCTCGACGGTGGTGTCGGTGCGGTCCGCCGCGATGAACTGCACGCGTCCGGCGGGGATCTCCACGACGGCGGAGATCGGGGCGGGGGTGTCGAACTTCTGCATGGTGTTCTCCCGAGCAGTCGTTGTTTCCGATACTGGAAACGCTACGTTGCGTTCCGGGATGCGGCAACACCCTTGTTGCGTGGGCGTGTTGTTTACGCAGGTAGTAGACGTAAAAGCGTTGCAATGGATTGCGGGGCAAGGCAATGGGTATGGTGCTCGCATTGCAATGGACCGGGAGTGAACGCTACGGTGAGGACCGGGACCACCGCGAAGGATCATGAAGGAGGCGGCGATGCCGGGAGGCAGGCTCACCCAGGAGGAGCGCCGGCGGATCGCGCTGGGGCTGGCCGAAAGCCTCCCCTACGCCGAGATCGCCCGGGGCCTCGGCCGCCCGACCTCGACGGTCACGCGCGAGGTGATGCGCAACGGCGGCCCCACCGCCTACCGCGCCGACCTGGCCCACCGCGCCACCGAACGCCGCGCCCACCGTCGCGGCACGCCCACCGCCCGGGACCCGGAGCCGGCCTCCCGGACGGACGGGCGGGACGGCGGGGCGGTGGCCGAGTACGAGGAGACGTTCATCGCCGTCCTCATGGCCTCGGGCCTGCCCCGAATGCCGGCGAAGGTGCTGACCTGTCTGTTCGTCACCGACGCGGGCAGCCTCACCGCGGCCCGGCTCGCCCGGCGCCTGGAGGTCAGTCCGGCGACGATCTCCAAGGCGATCGCCTTCCTGGAGAGCCAGAGCCTCGTCCGCCGGGAACGCGACGAACGCCGCCGCGACCACTACGTCGTCGACAACGACCTCTTCTACCAGTCGACCATCGCCAGCGCGCGGGCCAACGACCGGCTGGTGGAGACGGCGCGCCGGGGTGTCGCCGTCCTCGGTCCCGACACCCCGGCCGCGAACCGGCTGGAGAACGCCGCCCGCTTCCTGGACTTCATCAGCGAGAGCATCACCCGCGCCGCCGAACAGGCCCGAGAAGTCCTGCACGCCTCAGGCCCCGGCGCTCCCGGGGCCGGATGACCCGTCGTCAGGTGCCCGGCGCGATCGTCACATCGAGCTGCTTCATCAGCGGCTGGTCGCTCTGCTCGCTGTAGTCGCTGATCGAGATGAGCTGGTTCAGCTCCGGCATGTAGCCGGCGGCGACACCGCGCGGAAGGTCGTGCCTGACCGCCAGGAACCCCTTCAGCGTCCGCTCGGTGCCGTCCTTCGCGTGTGCCGTGATCACGATCGGCTGGAACTCCGCGAGCCCCCGCTCGCTCATGTCGTCGCCGTTCATGAAGACCAGCGTGCGCAGGTTGTGGATGCCCCGGTAGCGGTCGTCGTCGGTGTAGATCGTGGTGTTCCACTGGTCGTGGGAGCGCATCGTGCCCAGGACGAGCCTTCCCTCGCGGGGCACCACGTCCGGCAGCGGAGCGTGCGAGAACTCGGCGCGCCCGGAGGGGGTGAGGAACACCCGCTCACGGGCGGGCTGTTCGATCCGGAAGCCCATCGGCTGCCGGACCCGCCGGTTGAAGTCCTCGAAGCCGAGCAGAACCTTCGCCATGGTGTCGCGGATACGGTCGTGGTCCTCGACGTACCACTCCCACGGGGTGCCGGAGCCGGGCAGTGCCGCCCGGGCGAGACCCGCGATGATCGCGGGTTCGGAGAGCAGATGCGGTGAGGCCGGCTGCCGGTTGCCCTGGGAGAGGTGGACCATCGAATCGCCGTCCTCGACGGAGATCCGCTGCGGGCCGCCCGCCTGCACGTCCTTCTCGGTCCGGCCCCTCAGGAGTCCGAGTCGACCTCCATGGCGTCGCCGTCCGCGCCCACCTTCGTGCCCTCGCGGTCCGTGTCGGAGTCGCTGTTCTGGTCCCAGGTGAGGTCGCCCTGCTGGGTGAAGGTGATGTAGGTGCCGCCGGCCGCCTCGACGAGGTCGTGCAGGTACTTGGCGTAGTCCTTGACGTTCTCCTCCTCGTAGTCCTCCATGCCCTTGTTGGCCGCCTTGCTCGGCCAGAGCGGGCCCGGGTAGACCTCGACGTCGCCGTCCTGCACGGGGGTGGCGTAGATCTGGGTGTAGCAGACGACGCAGGGGCGCTTGACGCCGACCGTCTTCGCCGGGTCGAAGCCCTCGAGTTTCTGCAGGCGCCGTTCGGCGTGGAGGCCGTCGTCGTCGGCGGAGACGTCCTCGGGCACCTTGACCGCCATGGTCGCGATCTCGGCGTAGTCCCCGCTCTCGGTCTCGCCCTCGGCCACCCGGTCCGACAGCTTGCCGGTGTGGCGGGCGAAGCGGTCCTGGGCCGCGGCGTCCGGCTCCCCGAAGTGCTCGACCAGGGCCTTGGCGAACGCCTTGCCCGTGCCGTGCTTCCCGGCGAGTTCACGCAGCTTCGCGTTGTGCGTGTTGCGGTTGGCGGAGATGTACAGGTCGGTGCCGATCGCGCTGACCTGCACCTCCTCGGCGGCCGAGGAGGTGACGCTCCCGAGGTACTCCTTGGCGAGGGTCGAGATCCAGCGCATGCTCTGGGTGGTCCGGGCGGCGGCGAAGTCCTTCGGCGGACGGGTGTTCCCCGAGTCCTTGTAGATCTTCTCCGTGGCGTTCAGGTCCGCGGTCTGGTTCTCCTCCGGACCCTCCGCGAGGTGCAGGGTGCGGTTCTGCGCGCCGCCGTGCGGCTTCCAGCCCAGGAGCCGGAGCTCCTTGATCAGCTCGTCCTTCGCGTTGGGCGCCTTCTTCTTCGCGCCGGTCTTCGCCTTCGTCGCCTTCGGCATCCGCTGGACCGCCGTCGTACGGGCCGTCGCCTGCCGCGCCGAGGCCCGCTGGACCGCCCCGTCGGCACCTGCCCGCGCGGACGGCCGGGGCGCGCTCATGACGCGCCGCGCGTTCGCCTCCGCCTCCCGCTCGAAGCGGTCCGACGGGTCGGACACCCGCAGCCCCGAGCCGTTGTCGGTACCGGAGACCGGTCCCTGCCGCTGCTGGATCACATGGGTCAGCTCGTGCGCCAGCGTCTCCTTGTCCCTGCCGCCCTCCCCGAGGACGACATGACTGCCCGACGTGTACGCGCGGGCGCCGATCTCCGACGCGGAGTTCTTGGCCGAACGGTCGTCGTGGATTCGGACGTCGGAGAAGTCGGCCTCCAGCCGGGACTCCATGTCCGCGCGGGTGGAACGGTCCAGCGGACGGCCCGCGCCGCGCAGGACGTCGTGCACCGAGGACCGCTGCACCGGCGCCTGCGCGCTCCCGCCGTGGCCACAGCCGGCCTCGTGCTGATGCTCCTGCTCCTCCTCGGTCACGCCCGCGCGCCGTATCCGCTGGACCACCGCCGCGTTGCCGATGCTTCCCTGCAGGCCCATGAGGCCCGACGCCGGTCCGGCGCCCGGAGCCGTCGGCCTGCGTGCCGGGAGCCGCTCGTCGTGGAGGTCGTCCTTCCGGTTTTTGCCGTGCGCGTGCATGAACTCTCCTGTTGACCGGAAGTGATGTCTCCTTGGTAGACGATCACGGCCGCCCCGTACAAGGACCTTCGGGGCAGACCCGGTTGACCGGAGAGGCAATTTCCGGCGCGATCCGGCGCGTTCCGGGAGGGGTCACCGCTGCGTGGTGTCTCCCCGGTCGGGTGGGGACGGTGTCGCCGATGACGGCGGCCAGGCGCTGGAGCTGCGCCGCCGGTTCGTGGCGTTCCCGCGCGCCGAAGTGGGACAGCGCCTCGGTCTGGCGGGTCCTCAGTTCCGTCCGCGTCGCGGCGAGCCGGTTCGCGCCGTCGTCGGTGAGGCGGACGAGGACCTGACGCTCGTCGTGCGGGGAGCGCTGCCGGGTGACCGCGCCCGCCGCTTCGAGCTGCTTGAGCATGCGGGTGGCGGTCGGGACGCTCACCTCGGCGGTGGCGGCCAGCCTGCCCACGGCAAGGCCCTCCCCGGACGTGGCGAGAGGCTCCAGCAGGGTGAGCTGGGCCATGGAAAGGCCGGCCCCCGAGCGGCCCACGGCGCGGCCTGACCTCCGGCGGCTAGGCCGTCACCGCCTGGAGCGCCGAGGGCGCGATCGCGATGATGGACCAGCAGGGCATCGCCACCGGCGTCATGTCCGTCACCTCGCCCGGCATCCACCCCGGCGACGACGCCCGCGACCTGGCCCGCGCCGTCAACGAGTACGGCGCCGAGGTCGTCGGGGACCACCCGGACCGTTTCGGCCACTTCGCGAGCATCCCGCTGCCCGACATGGACGCCGCCGTGGCGGAGGCCGTGTACGCGCTCGACGTCCTGGGCGCCGACGGTGTGGTCCTGATGTCCAACGCCCACGGCAAGTACCTCGGCGACCCGGACTTCGAGCCGCTCTGGGCCGAGCTGGACCGCCGCGCGGCCAACGCCTTCGTCCACCCGTCCCGGCCGCCGATGCCCCTGCTGCCCGGCACCCCCGCCCCGCTCGCGGACTACGTCTTCGACACCGCCCTGTCCGCGGGCCCCTCCGCCCTGCCGGCCCTGCTCGCCTTCGCCGAGCCCGGCCACGTCCTCCACGGCGGCGACTGGCCCTTCGCCCCGCAGGAGGCCGGCACCTGCTACAACCAGTTCCTGGAGACCTACCCGGACTTCACCCCGGGCCGGGCCGAGGCCATCGACCGCGGCAACGCCGAGTCACTCTTCCCCCGCCTCGCCCGCTGACCGGTTCAGTCCGACACTCCCGCCCGCCACCGCTCGAACGCCGTGAAGTGGTCCAGCATCGTGGCGAGATGGTGCTCGCCCTCCGCGTAGAGGGAGCCGACGTGGGAGAGGGGGACGACCGTGGGCAACGGGTCCTCGCCCGCCTCCTCCTCGGCGGCCAGGGCGTCGGCCTCCAGGTGCGTCAGGTGGGCGCGGGGGTAGGTGAGGCGGGGGGTGCCGGGCCAGTCCTCGCCGGGCTGCGGACCGTCGGGGGACCAGGCCCAGACGGCACCGTGATCGCGGACGGCGATCTCGCCCAGGTACCAGGCGGCCGCCATCAGCACCGGGTCGTCCGGGTGCTGGTAGATCTCCTCCCAGGTCCCGTAGCGGGAGCGCAGGACCTGTTCGAGGCGGTCGAGCGACGCGGGGGAGTGGTCCCAGTCGCCCCCCGTCTCGGCGGCCAGGAAGTCGAATGAGGTGCGTGCTGCTTCCAGCCACGCGGTCAGGCGCGGGTTCTGGAGCCAGGCGGGGTCGTCGATGGTGCGCATGACCATGACTCTACGGCGGCCCCGAACGACCGGTACGACCGGTACGACCGGATGTAACGATCCTGTGCCCGGTCACTCTTGACGCAGACATGCAACGCGAGGCGATGGCTAGAGTGAGGAACTCGGCGCCACAGTCACGGGGGCCCTGGCGCCGACCGTGAACCCGTATTCGCAGGGCTCCCGTTGGAGAACCCTCGTGACTCAAGTGATGACGGTGCCGCGCCGCAGAGTGTGGCCGCGTGCCGCGCTCGCGTTAACCGCGGCGGGCGTTCTGACACTGACCGGCCTGCCTGGTCTGCACGGTGACCTCGCGTACGCGGCGAAGGGGAAGCGCTGCGACAGCCTCCCGGGCGTCACCAGTACCCGGCCGGGCACCAACAACCTGCCGTGGGACCGCGGACTGAAGGTCCGCGCCCCGAGTGACCGGGACTCCTACACCTACGACGCGCCCCGGCAGAGCTTCGACGGACTGACCCTGCCCGGTGACGCCGAGAACCCCACTGACGAACAGGCCGCCCAGCGCGCCAAGTTCCTCGCGAAGTTCGACAAGCCCTACAGCTCCTACCCGGAGAACAGCGAGGAGCGCGTCTTCGCCCGGTACAAGAGCTACCTGAACAACGGGAACCCGAAGTACAAGACGTTCGCGGACTGGCTCGACGGCGGCTACATCATGCCGCACAACAACAACAAGCGCGGCGCGGCCTTCGAGACGAAGGTGATCAACGATCTCGGCCTGGTCGGCGAGGACTGGCTCTGCCAGGAAGAGATCGCCATCAAGGACAAGAACGGCAAGCCCATCATGGTCAGTGATGGCAGGGGCGGCCAGAAGCCGCTGGTGCGCAAGTTCGACGCCGTGAACTACAAGACCGGCCAGTTCCTGGAGTTCAAGGCGGGCCCCGGCCGCGACACCGGCCAGGACCTGGCGAACAGGCGGTTCCTGGAGGACCCGCGCTTCCAGAACGGCGAGTTGGCGAAGAACGGCCGCATCTCCTACGTCAACGGCCAGTCCAAGGACTCGGCGACCACCAAGTACCTGGGCAGGATGGCCGAGCAGTACAAGGGGACCGACGGACAGCCCCGGGTACGCGCCTACGAGCACCTCTCCACGGACGTCCCGAAGTACAAGTCCATCAGCTACAAGAACGTCACCGGCGCCACCAGGCCGGACCCCAACTTCGCCGCCAACGGCGACAACCGGCTCGGCGGGTCGGCCTCACGCACCATCGGCCAGTCCCCGGCGACCCCGAAGGACATGGCCGACCGCATCCGCCGCCTCGGCGGCAGCGGCCCGGCGCGCTTCGGTGTCCGGGGCCCCGGCGGCGTGGACTTCTCCACCCTCGACCTCGCCTACGTCGGCAAGCCGGTCAAGGGCAAGGGACTGCCGTACGCCTTCTCCGCGGACAAGGTGCAGGACGAGACGGGGGACAAGGGCTGGGGCGGCAAGGCCAAGGCCCAGCTCATCTCCGACTCCTTCTTCACCTGGCTCGCGCTCACGCCGGACAAGTTCTGGGTCAACCTGAACCCCGACCAGCCCGACAAGATCATGGACAAGACCTTCGGCAAGACCGACGCCGGGCGGGTCCTGCTCCAGGCCGACCTCCAGATGAAGCACGACTACGCCAAGGACGTCGACTACCGCAAGGACCCCGGCAAGCAGTACGCCGAGGCCATGCGCGCCGCCAACATCCCCTGCGGCGACACCATCCGGCTGTGGATCACCCCGAAGACGGCCAAGGTCCGCGCCGACGACGGCGGCCTGTACATCCTCGACACCCCGCTGAAGGTCAACGTCGACCACATCGACCGTGAGACCCCCGACCCCAACGGCAACGACTGCAAGCTGACCGAGGCCCAGCGCGACACCGCGAACGGCCTGCTCAAGCAGTACATCATCCCGGGCGTCGAGAAGAAGGTGAACACCTCCGCCGACTACGCCGACCTGCGCCGCGTCTACAGCGCCCGCGTGGCCGCCGAGTACGTCCGGCAGAGCGACGCCGAGCAGGCCGGGGACTACCACGCGGTCATCGACAGCGGTGACATCGCGCGCTGGCCGGTACGGTCGCCCAACCGGTCGTGGACGCCCAAGCAGACCTGGGACGACTACATGAAGTCCTTCACCAAGGGCGACTACTCGCTGCCCTGCGAGGTGGGCGGCCAGCAGAAGATGTGCGTCATGGGCGGCGTCGACTTCGGCAAGGCGCCGAAGCAGAACATCACCCGCGTGGAGTTCAAGGCCCAGCACCCCAACCTGGAGAAGACGACGAAGATCGCCGCCGAGGGCCAGACGGAGAGCGCCGACAACCCGGCGCTGGCCCTCCTCGGCGGCGGTGGCGCATCCGCCGGCGACGGAGGCGGGACGACCCCGCCGCCGACGCACTCGTCCGAGCCGACCCACCGGCCCACCACACCTCCGACGGACCACGGCAGCACGCCTCCGGCGCAGCACACCCCGTCGCCGGTTCCCTCCACCCCGGCCGCCGGTGTCACGCCCCCGGCCACCCCGCCCTCCGACGGCAGCGGTTCCGGTGGCCTCGCCGCCACCGGAACCCAGGTGCTCACCGTCGCCGGGCTCGCCGCCGCGCTCCTGGCGGCCGGACTCGGCCTGCTCTGGGCCAAGCGGCGCAGGACCGGCCGACAGTGACCGGCCTGCGCTGAGAACCCCCGGCCCCGCATCCACAGCACCTCGGATGCGGGGCCTTCGGGGCTTGTCCGGCGCCGGTCCGCCGCGTCCGCTACGGCGCCCAGGGCCCCAGCATGTCCTTCATCGAGGCCGTCAGGGCGAGTTGCAGCAGCGGGCCGTAGGTGACGCGGCCGACGCCGAGGCGGCGGAAGCGATCGAGGTCGTGCTTGACGGGGTGGGCGGTGGAGTTCACCGGGATGGAGACGGCGCCGGTCACCGCCGTGAGCAGATCGTCGTCGTCCTGGATGCGGACCGGGTAGACGCTGTCGGCGCCGGCCCGCTCCATGGCCCGCAGGCGCTCGATCGCCTCGTCGAGGACGGCGGCGGGGTCGTCCGCGTGCAGGAAGAGGTCGGTGCGGCCGTTGATCCAGACCGGGACCCCCGCCTTGTCCGCCGCCGCGCGGAGCCCGGCGATGTAGTCGGCGTGCTCCGCCGTGTCGCGGACGCGACCGCCGTCCGAGTGAACGGTGTCCTCCAGGTTGAGACCGGCGCCGCCCACCTCGACGAGCCCGGCGATGAGGTCCGCGGGCTCCTGGCCGTACCCGGCCTCCAGGTCCACCGAGACGGGTACGTCGACCGCCGCGATGATCGGCCCGACGGCGGCGAGCACCTCCTCGAAGGTCTGCCCCTCGTGGTCCTCGGCCCCCCGGGAGTCGGCGAGCGGATGACTGCCGATCGTCAGCGCGGGAAAGCCTGCTCCGGCCGCCGTCCGCGCGGACCAGACGTCCCAGACGGTCGGCAACACGAGCGGCTTGTACTCGGCGTGCAGCTTCTTGAGCCGCTGGGCGCGTTCAACGGTGGTGTTCAGATCCATGCCGAGGACGCTACCCCCGTCCTCCGGAACAACCCCGGCTCGGCCTCCGTCACCAGGCCGCCGGCTGTCAGACGGGCCAAGTGGTGTGTCGCCGTACGGCGTTCCACCGGGTCCACATGTGGTCCCGACACATGTGGTCGGTACACAAGGCGGTGCGCGGCGATCTCCGCGACCGTCCTCGGCTCGGTGAGGAAGGCCAGCAGGGCCGCCTCCCTTCGCTCGACCACCTCCGCGAACTCGGCGAGGCCACGGCGGAATCGGCGGGCGCCCTCGATGACGCCCTTCTGGTGGGCGGTGCCGTACCAGCGGGCGTCGATGTCGGCGCACCGGCGCATCGACGCCTCGAAGTCCCTCAGATCGCTGCGGGAGTCGCCGTAGAACGGGCCGAAGGCGGTGAGGTCGATGTCCGCGACGAACAGGAAGCCGTCCGGCTCGATCAGGAAGCCGCTGTGGCCCGGTGTGTGGCCGGGGAGGTGCACCACGGTGACCGTGCGGCCGCCGAGGTCGAAGACGGTGCCGTCGGTGAAGCCGAGCGCGTCCGGGCGTCCTGTCACATGGAAGTCGTCGCGCAGCATCCGGTCGGCGGCCTCGGCCTCCTCGGGCGGGTAGCCGAACCCGGCCACCATGACCTCACGGGACCGCAGCGGGCCGAGGTCCGCGTCGTGGATGCGCACCGGCACGTCGTACGCGGTGAGCCCCGCCATGTGGTCCTCGTGCGCGTGGCTCACCAGGACCAGATCGGCGGGCGGCGCGCCGTCCACGAGCGACAGCGAGGGGTCCACCACCAGTGTGGCGTCCGCACCCCGTACGAGAAGCGAGTTGGCGTACGGATACGCGCCGCGCCGTGCGCCGACCAGCACCGTGACCCCGCCGTAGGTCTCCTCGGTGTACTCCCCGCCCACGTGTGGCCACCCCCTTCAGCTCACCCACCCGAGACACGAATCCCGGTCGACCGTAGCAGCGCCCCGCGACCGTCGGCCGGTGATCGAATCGTTGCCGCGCTCCCTGCAACCCCGCACCGGCCTCCCGGGTCTCCCAGTCGGCCGCGAGGACGCACCCGTGGCAGGGGAGAGGACAGGCTCGAGAATGGGCAAAGCAGTGTGGACGGCGGCGCTGGCCGCCGGGGCGGCGGTCGCGCTCACCGGGGTGGCGGCGGTGCCGGCCGGAGCGGTGGAGGGCGGTGCCTCCTTCAGCCGGGTCACGGTGAACGGCGGGAAGCCGATCGTGGTCGGGGTCAAGGACCAGATCGAGGTGCCCGTGTCGTTCCGGATGACGACCAGGCTCAAGTACGACTACGGGCCGATGATCTATCCCTTCCGGGGAAAGGCCGATGGCGGGGACATGCTGTACGACGCCGTCGAGACCACCGACTGCAAGGTCGTGGACAAGAAGAAGGGCATCTGCGACTTCAAGGAATGGCTGTACATCGACCCGCGCCATCTCGACTTCGGGAACGAGGACGCGGGCACCTGGGGAACCGCCGCTCAGGTCTTCTTCGTCGGTGACGCGTGGGACACCGACGACCAGCACATCCCGTTGCAGGTCAAGCGGGCCACCCGGGTCACCGTCGACGCCTCGCCGGAGCCGGTCGCGGCCGGGAGGACGATCACCGTGACCGGGCGGGTCACGCGGGCGAACTGGGACACCCACACGTACCAGGGGTACGCGAACCGCACGGTGAGCCTCCAGTTCAAGGCGGCGGGCGCCTCCTCGTACAAGACGGTCAAGAAGGCGACGTCGAACGGTACGGGCGGGCTCCGGACCACGGTGAAGGCGACCGTGCCGGGGACGTGGCGGTGGACGTACTACGGCAACTCCACGGCCGGGGCGAAGTCGTCGGGCGGGGACTACGTGGCCGTGCGGTAGGCGCGGGGAGTACGGGACGCGGAGGGCACCGCCTGGTCGGGTGGTGCCCTCTGGCCTAGAACGGTCCCCGGCAGGGAACATGTCGACATAGCGTCATGGTCATCCCGCACGGTCCGTCTCTTCATGGGCCCGGTCCCCGCCAGGAGATCACCAAGTGTCCTACGACAGCTCCGAGTTACCGTCCGACCGCCGCGAACCCAGTTGGGCCGAGGGACACGGCCAGGCGGAGCCGCCGGGTCCGCGCTCCGGTCCGCACCGCACCCTGCGCATGCTGCGCCGCGCCTACCGCTGGCAGCGCCGCGTCGCGTCCCTGACCGCGCTCGGCTACTTCGCCGTCTTCCTCACGCTGACCGTCAAGGCCCCCTGGCTGATGACCCGTCCGGGACCGGGCGGCCTGCCCACCGGACTCGTGCTGGCCCTCGTCCAGATCCCCGTCACCTGGCTGGCCGTCCTGCTCTACGAGGCCACCGCCTACCGGCTCGTCGACCCGCTGGCCCGCCGCGCCCGCCAGTCCTACCCGGCGCCCGTGCACCGGAAGGGAGGCCGGTGACGGAGTTCAGCGGTCCCGCACAGTCCTGGTCCCTGGCCGCCTTCTGCTCCGTCGTCGCACTGACCCTGCTGCTCTGTGTCCTCACCGGTCCGGACGCGGACGACCTCGCCGAGTTCTACACCGGCTACAAATCCCTCTCGCCCCTGCGCAACGGGCTCGCCATCGCCGGGGACTACATCTCCGCCGCCACCGTCCTCACCATCGGCGGCATCATCGCGCTGTGCGGCTACGACGGGGTGGTCCTCGCGCTCAGCGCCGTACTGTCCCTGCTCCTGCTGATGTTCCTGCTGGCCGAGCCGCTGCACAACACCGGCCGCTACACCATGGGCGACGTGCTCGGCCACCGCCATCCCGCCCGCTCCGTACGCGTCGCGGCCTGTGCGGTCACCCTGCTCGCACTCGTCCCGATGATGATCGTCCAGCTCGCCGGCGTGGGTGAACTCCTCGCCTACGTCATGGGGTTCACCGCCCCCGCCGCCAAGAACGGCTGCGTGGCCGGAGCCGGCATCCTCATGATCAGCTACGCGGCGCTGGGCGGGATGCGGGGTACGGCGCTCGTGCAGATCTTCAAGACGGTGATGCTGCTCGCCTCCGGACTCGTCGTCAGCGGTCTCATCCTGCACACCTTCGGCTGGAGCACCGAGGCGCTGTTCCGCACCGCCGCGCGCGAGAGCGGTGCCGGGCCCGCCTACCTGCGCTGGGGGCTCCAGTACTCCAGCAGCCCGCACCCCGCGCTCGACCTGGCGAGCACCCAGTGCGCGATCGTGCTGGGCGCCGGGTGCCTGCCACACGTCACCATGCGCATGTACACCGCCGGGACACCGCGCCAGGTGCGGCGGGCCATGTCCTGGGCGGTGTCCTCGGTCACCCTGTTCATCCTGATGCTCGTACTGATCTGCACCGGGGCCACCGCGCTCCTCGGGCGCGCCCGCATCACCGGGGCCGACCCGCACGGCACGACCGCCTATCTGCTGGGCGCCCGCGCCGCGTTCGGCAGCGGTCTCTCGCGCTCCGAGAGCCTGCTCTTCGCCACGGTCACCACGGCCGTGTTCCTGACCCTGCTCGCGTCCGTGGCGAGCATGACGCTGGCCTGCGCCAACGCTCTCGCCCACGATCTGACGGCCGCGCGCCCCCTCGCACCGGCGCGGGAACTCACCCTCGCCCGCTCGTGCGCCCTGCTGGTCGGCATCCCCGTCATCCTGGTGGCCGCCCTCGCCCAGCACCGCAGCCTCCAGCCCCTGGCGACCCTCTCCTTCACCCTGGGCGCCTCGGCCATCGCGCCCGCGCTGCTCTACACCCTCTTCTGGCGCCGCTACACCCGGGCCGGCCTGCTCGCCACCCTCGTCGTCGGCTCCCTCACCGTGCTGGCCCTCACCCCGGGCACCACCCTCGTCTCCGGCAACCCCGTGTCCGCCTTCCCCGAGGCCGACTTCGACTGGTTCCCCTACAACACCCCGGCCCTCGCCTCGATCCCGGCGGGCTTCCTGGCCGGCTGGCTCACCTCCGTCCTGGCCGGCAAGTCCACCGCCGACCGCGAACGCGCCCGCTACGAATCCACCGAACACCGCCTCCTGACGGGCCCCCCGCCGCGCGACCGGCCGGCGGGAGCCCCGGACGGCACATGACGGACACGGGCAACGGGCGGGAGGGGTACGGGACTTCTACGAACGGCCCGCCGCGACCAGGTCCCCCTGCTCGCCCGGCTCCACCGGCCTGCTCGCCAGGGTGAAGACGATGCGGGTGCCCTCGGTGTGGGTGAGGTCCACCGCGATGGTGCCGCCGTGGAACTCGACGATCTTCTTGCACATCGCGAGGCCGATGCCGCTGCCCTGGTAGCGGTCCTTGGTGTGGAGGCGCTGGAAGATGACGAAGACCTTCTCGGCGTACTCGGAGGCGATGCCGATGCCGTTGTCGGTGACGGCGAACCGCCAGTGATCACCGTCCTGTTCGGCGGAGATGTGGACGGCAGGAGTCTCGCCGGGGCGGCGGAACTTGATGGCGTTGCCGATCAGGTTCTGCCAGAGCATGCCCATCTGCGTGGAGTCGGCGATGACGGTGGGCAGTTCGTCCCGGGTGATCACCGCTCCCGACTCCTCGATGCTGACGCTGATCGCGGTGAGGGTCCGCTTCATCACGACATTGAGGTCGACGCTCTGGTGGGTGTTGTGGACCCGGCCCACGCGGGAGAAGTCGAGCAGGTCGTTGATGAGCGTCTGCATGCGGTTGGCGCCGTCGACGGCGAAGTCGATGTATTGGTCAGCCCGTTCGTCGAGCTGACCGCCGTAGCGCCGCTGGAGCAACTGCGTGAAGCTGGACACCTTCCGCAGCGGTTCCTGGAGGTCGTGCGAGGCGACGTACGCGAACTGCTCCAGCTCCGCGTTGGACCGCTTGAGGTCGGCGGACTGCTCGTCCAGGCGCTGCCGGGCCTCCTCGCTGAAGTCCAGGGCGCGGACCAGCCGCCGGCGCATGGACTCGATCTCGCCGCTCAGCTGCCTGAGGTCGGCGGGGCCGGTCGGGGTGATCGGGTGCCCGAAGTCGCCGTCCGCGATGGTCCGGGCGTCCGCCCCGATCCGCTCCAGCGGCCCGGTGATGCCCCGGCGCAGCGCCTCGGAGACGATCACCGCGAGGGCCACGATGACGGCCGCGATGGCGATGAAGATCCAGTTGCGCAGGCGCATCGTGGCGATCAGGTCCGCCCTGGCCGCCGCGCGGTCGGCGCGCAGCCGGTCCTGCTGGGTGGCCATCGCCGTGCGCACGGCGTCGAAGGTCGACTTGCCCCTGGTCGCACTGTCGGTGGCGAGCGGAGAGGGCTTGCCGGCCGGTGAGTTCGCGACCGGCCGGGCGATCTGCGCCTGCCACGTCTCGATACGGTCCTCGACGTCCTTCAGGTCACGCAGGCGCGCGGGGTTGCCCCGGAGCAGGGTCGCCAGGGTCTTCGTGTACGTCTTCTGCTGGCCGAGCCCCTCCCGGTAAGGGTCCAGGAAGTCGGCGGTGCCGGTGAGGCCGTAGCCCCGGATGCCCGTCTCCTGGTTGAGCAGGGCCGACTCCAGCCGGATCGAGTTCGTCAGCGCGGGGGACTTCACGTCCACGAGGTTGTCGCTGATGGTCGCCGTCCGCGCCAGGGCCCAGCCGCCGGTCGCGCCCAGGAGCACCAGGACGGACATCGCCACGGTGACTCCGAAGCGAAGCCAGCGGCGAGTCGTCCACGCGGACAGCTCCCGCGTGCGCGGCGGCCTCTCAACGACGGTCATCCTCTGTTCCCCTCCGGTGACGGCCGCGATCGCGGCGGCGCAGGCATACCTTAAGCGACGATGACAACTGTTGTTGTCGCGGGTGATGCCGAGGGCTTACTCTGCTGGTCATGCCTGGCAAGAACTTCGTCGTGCCGACCGCCCCCCAGGAGATGGCCGCGCTCGCGGACGCGGCGGTCGACGAGGCCGCGCGGCGCATCGTCCACGAGATGGCGGAGGGGAGTTCCCGTGTTCCGTCGCCGGACGACCCTTCGCACGCGCTGACCCGGCTGCACGTACTGACGCATCTCCAGCGGGCCGCCGAGCGCCTCCAGCGTGCGGCGGCCGTGGACGCCGCACGCGCGGGTGCCGGTTACCCCCAGCTCGGAGAGGCCAGCGACATGACGCGCCAGGGCGCGCGCCGCCGCTGGCCGGGACTCTTCACCCACTCCCACGAAGCACCCACGGAGCATCCGATGATGACCACCCCCACCCGCCCCTTCGACGTCCTGCTCGTCGAGGACGACGTCGCCGACGCGCTCCTCATCGAGGAGGCCCTCTCCGAGCGCGGCGCCCGGAACCTGGTCCAGGTCACCGACGGGGTCGCCGCGCTCGAACACCTGCGCTCCCCGGACAGCGTGCGCCCCGACCTCATCGTGCTCGACCTCAACATGCCCCGCATGAACGGCCGCGAGCTGCTGCAGATCCTCAAGGCCGACGAGGAGCTCCAGACCATCCCCGTCGTCGTCCTCACCACGTCCTCCGCCCCCGACGACGTCGCCAGCGCCTACCAGGGCCACGCCAACGCCTACGTCACCAAGCCCGTCAACCTCGCCGCCTTCGAACAGGCCGTCCAGAGCATCGACGCCTTCTACCTGGAAACGGCGACCCGCCTGCCCCGCGACTGACAACACCCCGAACCCCGGTCGTCCTGACAGGATGACCGCATGGAACGCGTACTCGGAATCGGTGGTTACTTTCTGCGGGCCGGTGACCCGGAGGCACTGAGTGCTTGGTACCGCGACTGTCTGGGGCTCGACGCCGATGAGCACGGGCTGTGGCGGCAGGCGACCGGGCCCACGGTGTTCGCGACCTTCGAGGCCGGCACCGGGTACTTCGGGTCGCCTGCCCAGCAGACCATGCTCAACTTCCGCGTGGCCGACCTGGACGCGATGCTGGCGCAGCTGCGTGCCAAGGGTGCGGACGTGTCCGGCGAGACCCAGGACATGGAGGGCGTCGGGCGCTTCGGCTGGGTCACGGACCCGGAGGGCAACCGCGTCGAGCTGTGGCAGCCCGCCTGACCGGGACGGCCGTCAGTCGAGTGCCGCGTTCTTCGTTTCCGGGGCCCAGGCCACCGAGGCTGCCAGGCCGACCGCCAGGACCAGGGTCAGTGCCAGCATGGTGGGGGAGAAGCCGATGTGGTCGAGGCTGAGGGGGAGGAGGAAGGTGCCGATCGCGGAGCCGATGCGGCTCATGCCGTTCAGGAGGCCGACGCCGGAGCTGCGGAGGTCGGTGGGGAAGAGTTCGGCCGGGTAGACCTGGTCGAGGTTGACGGCCGCCGACATGGTGAACGTGAAGAGCAGGAACAGCGGGAAGAGCAGCCCCTTCGGCGCGTCGGGCCACACCGCCATGGGGGCGAGCGCGGCGATCAGGACGACGAAGGACCAGATCGTCAGCCCGCGCCGGGTCATCTTCGCCACCAGCCACAGGCCCGCCACGCTGCCGCCCAGCAGGAACAGGTTCAGGATGCCGTCGCTGGTGGTGTCCTCCTCGCCGACCCCGATCTTGGCCAGCACCAGCGGCAGGAACGTATAGATGGCGAAGTACGGCACCACCTGGGCGTTGTAGAAGATGACGCCGAACGCCGTCCGCCGCCAGTACTCGGGGCCGAACAGGTCGCGGTAGCGCGCCCGGGGACGGTCGGCGGTGGTGTGCGCGTGCGCGACCAGGGACGCGACCGCGTCCTCGTCGCCACCGAGCCGGCGCACCACGGCCCGCGCCCGCTCCAGATGCCCGCGCGCGACCAGCCAGCGCGGAGACTCCGGCACTCCGAGCCGCAGCAGCACCACGGCCAGCGCCGGCACACTGCTGGACGCGAGCAGCCACCGCCACGCCTCGCCCCCGAGACCGACCACCCAGTTGCCGAGGAAGAACGCCACCACGTACCCCACCGTCCACATGACGGTCAGGGACGCGAGCAGCCCGCCCCGGTAGCGGCGCGGTACGAACTCGGCGACCAGCGTCGGGCCCAGCGCGTAGTCGGCGCCGATGCCGATACCGATCAGCAGACGCAGGACGAACAACTGGGTGGGCCCGGTCACGAAGAACTCGGCGGCCGACGCGACCGCGATGAGCAGGAAGTTGTACGTGTAAAGACGCTGGCGGCCGATCCGGTCCGCACCCCAGCCGACGACCACACTGCCGAGGAAGATGCCGATCAGCGCCGCGGCGCCGAGCAGCCCCTCCCACACGGAGCCGAACCCCAGCTGCTGGGCGATCAACGGCAGGGCGATGCTGATGATGCCGAGTTCATAGCCGTCGGAGTAGTTGGCGCAGAACGTCAGCGCCGTGATGCGCAGATGGAAACGGTTGAGGGGAGCGTCGTCGAACGCCGTCGCCGCCTCGTCGCTCCCCGAGCCTCCGGGATTGTCACTCCCGGAGGAAGAGGTCTTGCTCTGCGGCATAGTCTTCGAAACCTTCCAGTCGTTGCCGGGCCGAGGCACCGGCCGCGTCGGCCATCGCCTCCACCAGTGCCACGGTCAGCGAGACGACCGCGGCGTGCGAGTCGAACACGAACTCGGAGGCGACTCCCGCGCTCAGCACGTCGTCGGCGAGCGGGGTGAGCGCCGTGACGAGCCGGTCCGTGATCAGAAGCGTGTGCAGGCCCAGCGTGCGAGCCTGTTGGAGCGCGGCCGCGCACTCCCGCGGGTAGCGGGGGAGCGCGACCATCACCAGTGTTTGGGCGCCACACCGGTGGGCGTGCCGCAGATGGTCGCCGAACACACTGCCCGAATCGGTCAGCAGCCGGACATCCGGATGGATCTTGGTGGCAAGGTAGGCGAACGAGGCGGCCTGCGCGGCCGACACGCGGTACCCCACGACGACCAGCGGAACCGAAGCCATCAGCCGCTCGGCGATGGCCCGCAGCCGGGCCTCGTCGGAGAGCTGGGCCCGCAGCGCGGCCAGGTTGCGCAGGTCGGCGTCGACGGCGGCCTGGAACTTGTTGCCGCCGCGCTCCAGCACCGGCTCGGTGGTCGCGCTTCGCAGATAGCGCCGGAACTCCCCGTACCCGTCGAAGCCGAGCAGCGCGACGAAACGGGTCACCGACGGCTGGCTCACCTGCGCGTGCTCGGCCAGCTCGGCGCTGGTGAGCGCGGCGGCGTCGCGCGGACGCTCGGCCAGGTAGCTGGCGATGCGCCGTTGCGCGGGCGTGAGGCGGTGCGCGGTGAGCAGCTCGTGCAGCGACCGGGGCACCAGGTTCTCCTTCTCGCCGGCGGGATTCGCCGGCGGGGTTCTTGCCAGCGCGATGAATCAATAGTTACATGCTATTCGCAGGAATGAATGAACTGTTGTCAAGAGGGGTGGCGATGACCGACTCCAGCCGCATCCTGATCAGCGGCGCCGGACTGAGGTGCGCCGACGTGGTCCGCGTCGCCCGGCGCAGCGCGTGGCCGAAGCTCGCGCCCGACGCGCTGACCAGGGCGGAACAGAGTTACGAACTGGCCGTGGAGCTGGGCGCGAAGGGCGCGGTGTACGGCCGGACCACCGGTGTCGGCGCCAACCGCCACATCGTCGTCGACCCCGACGGCGCCGACCTGCACGGCCTGCGCCTGCTGCGCAGCCACGCCGGCGGCACCGGCGCGCCGCTGCCCGACGACGCGGTGCGCGCGGTGATGGCCGTACGCCTCAACCAGCTCGCCGCCGCCGGCAGCGGAGTGCACCCCCGGCTGCTCCGGGCCCTGGAACAGGCCCTGCGGGTCGGCGCGCTGCCCCTCGTGCACACCCGTGGCGCGATCGGCACCGGCGACCTCACCGCGCTGGCCGAGATCGCGCTGACCCTCGCCGGCGAACTGCCCTGGGAGTCCGGCGGCATCGACCCGGTGGCCATCAGCCCCGGCGACGCGCTCGCCTTCATCTCCAGCAACGCCGCGACCCTCGCCGAGGCCGTCCTCGCCTGGCACGACCTGTCCCGGCTGCTCGCGGCCAGCCATGTCGTCACCGCGCTGACCTTCTGCGCGCTGGGCGGCTCGGCGGAGGCGTACGACGAGCGCGTGCACGCCTCACGGCCGCATCCCGGCGCCGTACGGTGCGCCGCCGAGCTGCGCCGGCTGCTCACCTCGGGCGGCGACCTGCCGCCCGGCCGGCGCCTCCAGGACCCCTTCGGCCTGCGGGCCTTCCCCCAGGTGCAGGGGCCCGCGCTGGAGGCTGCCGCGCATGTGGAACAGGTGCTTGAGGTCGACATCAACGCGGCGGCGGAGAACCCGCTCATCGACACGGAGACCCGACAAGCCTTCCACCACGGCCAGTTCTCCACCGCGCCGGTCGCCCTCGCCTTCGACTACCTGCGCGCCGCGCTCCACCACACCGCCGAGCTGTCCGCCGCCCGCCTCAGCGACCTCGTCGAACCCGACCTCAGCGGCCTCCCGCCGTTCCTCGCCGAGGGCCCGGCGGGCAGCTCCGGCGTCATGATCCTCGAATACGTCGCCCACGACGCCCTCGGCACCCTCCGCCACGCCGCCTCCCCGGTCACCCTCGGCACCGCCGTGATCTCCCGGGGCCTGGAGGACCACGCCAGCTTCTCCACCCACGCGGTGCGCAGCACGGTCGCGGCCACGGCCGCCTACCGCACCGTCCTGGCCTGCGAACTCCTGGGCGCGGTGCGCGCGTTGCGCATCTCCGGCACCGAACTCCCCGACACCCCCCTCCGCCACGCCTTCGCCCTGGCCTCGGCGGGCCTTCCCCATGTGGCCGAGGACCACCCGCTGAGCACCGAAATCCAGCAGGCGGAAAGGCTGTTGGACCGGCTGGCGGTTCTGTAGGCGAGGTTCGCGGACGGCCATGACCCAGTGCCGGGTGGTTTGCACAAGATAGTAGCCATGTACATAGTAGCTATGTACTCTATAGGTCATGGACAACGGTTCACCGGGTCCCACGCCCGGCTTCCTGGTGTGGCGGCTCGCCAACAAGTGGCGTGTCGCCGTCGACCGCGCGGTGGCACCGCTGGGTCTCACGCACGCCCAGTACTCGCTGGTCGCTTCCCTGTACGGCCTGCGGCGCACGGGCGAGCGCCCCAGTCAGCGTCAACTCGCCGACCACACCGGCCTGGAGGCGCTGTACGTCTCGAAGCTGGCGCGTGCCCTGGAGTCCGCCGGCATGATCGAGCGCACCCGCGACCCCCGTGACCCGCGCGCGGTACAGCTCCAGCTCACCGAGCAGGGCTACGCCGTCACCGGGCGGGCCATCGACGCGGTCCAGGAACTGCTTCAGCGGCTGATGGAGCCGCTCGGGGGTCTCGACGTCCCGCGAGCGCGGACCTTCACCAGTGAGCTGACAACGCTGCTCGACGCACCTCTCGCGACACCCGTATCCGACGACGAGAACGCTCAGGGGGCACCCTCATGACCACCCCCGGACCCGTCACCGGCGCCCGTGACCTCGCTCTGGCCCACTACGCCGCTCGCGGCGTGCTGGAGCGCGTCCTAGCCCGGCACGGCATGACGTTTCAGCAGCAGGTCGCCCTGCGTGCCGCCATCACCGCCGAGACCCCGCAGACTCCGGACGCCCTCGCCGCCCAGGTCGAGCACTCCCTCAAGGCCGATCCGGCCGGCATCCACGCCACCCTCGACGAACTGCTCACCAGGCGCCTCCTCGCCGAGGAGGGCGCGCACCTTCGCCCCACGGACGCGGGCCGCGAGCTGATGGCCACCGTCGCCGAGGAGACCGCTCCCATCACCGCACGCGTCTGGGGCGGTATCCCCGCAGCGGACCTCGCCGCCACCGGCCGCGTGCTCGCCCTGGTCACCGAGCGCGCCAACGCGGCCCTCGGGGAACTGGGTTGATCCCTCGCCGACGGGCCGCGATGAGTTTCACTGGCCCCGTCAGTCTCACCACTGTTGTCGACCGCCCAGGAGGAGCGAGTGGGTCAGCTAGTGCGGGTGCAGAACTTCACGGTGTCCAGTGATGGGATCGCGGCCGGGGAGGATCAGACGCTGGAGAGGCCGTTCGGGCATGTGGACCCCGGGAGGCTGTTCTCGTGGGCCGGGGCCACGGCGAGCTGGCCGATGCGCACCGACGGGGGCGGGAGCCGCGGGCTGGACGACTACCTCACGCGGGACTTCGCGCGGAACATCGGCGCGGAGATCATGGGGCGGAACAAGTTCGGCCCGCAGCGCGGGCCTTGGGAGGACCTGGAGTGGGAGGGCTGGTGGGGTGACGAACCACCCTTCCACACACCGGTGTTCGTGCTGACGCACCACAAGCGGCCCTCGATCACGCTCTCCGACACCACGTTCCACTTCGTGGAGGGCGAACCGGCGGAAGTGCTCGCGCAGGCCAAGGAGGCGGCACAGGGCAAGGACGTACGGATCGGGGGAGGGGCCACCACCATCCGGGAGTTCCTCGACGCCGACCTCGTCGACATCCTGCACGTTGCCGTCTCGCCGGTGAAGCTCGGCTCGGGCGTACGGCTCTGGGAGTCCCCGGACGAACTGCTGGACCGGTTCCACCTGGACGTCGTCCCCAGTTCGAGCGGGGTGACGCACCACCTGTTCTGGCGCAAGTGACCAGCGCTCAGGGCAGCTCCCGTACGGGGCTGCCCTGAGCCGGTGTGTCGCCCTGCTCCTTGTCCGCCTACTCCTTGTCCGCGCCGCTCAGGGCGTCGGTGACCATGCGGGTGGCGAAGTCACGGTCGTTGGACATCCGGTTGATGTGCTCGGCGAGCAGAACCGCCGTACCCTCCAGCGGATTCATCTCGGCGTCGGTCCAACGCCCGTACTGCGCACGCCACAGGCTCGGGCTCAGGCCGAGGCCCGAGGAGATGAGCAGCCCGGCCATGATGGGGATGACCTCGGGACGGAAGGTCTGCGGCATCTTGCGCATCGTGCCCACGAGGGTGGGCACCACGGTCTCGATGACGTCCTGGTCGTGCGCCTCGCAGGCCAGCCGCAGCCACTTCATGTACAGATAGATCAGCGTGCAGGTGCCGTCCAGCAGCGCGTCCAGCCCCGAGGGGCCCAGGGACGCGGCGAACTGGTCGAGCAGCCGCTGGTATTCGGGATCGACCTCAGCCTTTTCGTCGTAGATCGCCTGGAGCCGAGAGTCAATCATCAGGAGCGCTCCACCCACGTCGCCGACGGGCGCTTCCGAGGGATCGCAAGGTGATGACACAGGACTCCTCTCACGGGGCCGCGACGGTCCGCGCGGCGTGACTTCACGGTAGACCGCCGACCGGACGACGGGTGAGGAATCCAGATGAATCACCGATACGTGGCCGAAGCTCACCGCGGTGGTGTACGCGGGCGGTCGTGCTCGTCCTCCCAGACCATGAGCAGCACCTGGGGATCGGCGCCGCACGCCCTGGCGCAGCTGATGATGAAGCGACGGCTGGGGAAGCGTCGCCCGGCGAGGACGTCGGCGATGTGACCGAGGCCCGCACCGGTCTTGTGGGCCAGGGCTTCCGGGCTGACGCGGGCCTGCCTGCGCACCCGCTCGATGACGTGCCCGATGTGGGCCGCGCTGTTCGCGGCGTGGCTGGATTCAGCGGGCATCGTGGGCCTCGCGGGCGCCGGAACCTTCGGGGCGCTCCACCCCGGCAGTGAGCTGGGTGGGCGCGCCGGCGGCGTGCGGGCAGCGCTGTCCGGCCATGCGCAGCAGCACCAGACAGGCACCCGTCGCGGCGAGCCAGTGCTCGGCCCGGTGGGCGAGGAACAGCTGCCCGGCGGGCCCGACGGCGGCCTCCAGCGCGTCGACGAGACAGAGCGGGCACCGCCGGCCCCAGCGTGCGGGCCGGGGGCGGGCGTGGCGCGGTTTACGGCGCCGCTGCCGAGGGGAGGGGGTCATCGCGGGCCTCCTAGGAGGAGTCGTGGATACGGGGCCCCGGCCGCTGACCGCCAAAATCATGCGCCGGGGCCCCATGCCGCTCGACACGTCGCCGAGCACGACGGGACGTTAGGTCGAACTAAGGCCGTGTGAAACCCAGTTGGGCAGTGGAATGCGGAATTTCTCACGCCGTGGCCATCGAATTGCCAGAGGGATAATCTGTCACCCCTGGGAGCCACGTTCGATTTCGGTGAGAGTGCGCCCTGTCAGTGCGCCCCGTCTGTTCCAGTTGAGAGCCCCGGTGCCGCGACCCGGCTCGCCTTCTCCGCTATGACTGTACGAATGCCCCCCGCATACTCCATGCCCGGTGCATATTCCCCCGTCCGTTTCGATCGGGCTGGAAGTGAAAGCAAAGCGGCCGCCCGTGCGGCGCACTTGCATGCGAGAGGACGACAGTTGAATCGAGACATTGTTGATTGCCGCACGCATACATGGCGCTGCGAACGGTCAACCTCTCATCGTCTGGGCCGGGATGCAATTGCAGCCCGGCAACGGGGAGTTCATTCACCGCAGGAGGTCGTCCGGTGAGGAAACCGACGGTTGTGGAGCGGCGCGGCGCCGACGGCGCCGGCGTCGCGTGGCAGAAGAGTTCGTACAGCCTGCCGGAGGGGTCGTGCGTGGAGATCGCGCGGCCGTCCGGCGACCAGGTGCTCTTCCGTGACTCCAAGACCCGGAACGGCCCGGTCATGGCGGTCTCCAGGGGGACCGCGGCCGCGTTCGCCGCCGCGCTCGACCGCGGCGAACTCTGACGAGGGTGAGGGAGGTGCCGGCCGCCCGGCCGGCCGGTGTCTCCTGGTAGTACCTGGATCCGGTACCCGGATCGAGTACCCGTATCGGCCCCCTGCGCGGCGTCAATTTGGCACGGGCTCGCTCGGGAAGCTGCGAATACCGTTCACCTCTGGACATCGGTGCTGAACGGTCGGTATGGATAGGGACAATGCAAGTGCATTCCGCCCCTGGCGAGGACGGGTGAGCGTGGATGCCTGGGAGGGAATACAGTGGGGGACCAGGCCGCACACGGGCACGAGCAGGACAGCGGCGACGTGTTCTTAGGGCAGGACCAGCCCCACAGTGCGCGGATGTACGACTACTACCTGGGCGGCAAGACCAATTACAGCGTGGACCGGGAAGCCGCCCAGGCGGTGATCCGGCTGTTCCCCGCGATCGAGACCGTGGCCCGGGTGAACCGCGCCTATATGCACCGTGCCGCGCGGTACCTGGCCCAGCGGTGCGGCATGCGGCAGTTCATCGACGTGGGTACCGGTATCCCGACCGCGCCCAACCTGCACGAGGTGGTCCAGGGTGTCGCGCCGGAGAGCCGGGTCATGTACATCGACAACGACCCCATCGTGCTCGTCTACGCGGACGAGCTGCTCGCCGGCACTCCCGAGGGGCGCACGGGCTACGTCCAGGCGGACGCCACCGATCCGGACGCGGTCCTCGCCGCGGTGAAGGCCGAGGGTGTCGTGGACCTCGGCAAGCCGGTGGTCCTCAGCCTCCACGCGCTGCTGCACTTCATCCCCGACGACCGCGACCCCTACCGCATCGTCCGCCGCTTCATGGACCACCTCGCCCCCGGCTCCTACCTCAGCCTCACCCACTGCACGGGCGACTTCGCCCCGGACACGTGGGCGGCCGTCATCGACACGTACGTCCAACGGGGGACGCCGGCACAGGTACGCAGCCGGGACGAGGTCGAGCGGTTCTTCGCGGGCCTCGAACTCGTGGACCCAGGAGTCGTGCTGGCCCACCAATGGCATCCAGAGGTGGGGAGCGGGCCGGGAGTGCTCAGTGATCGGCTTGTGTCGTTGTACGCGGGGGTCGGGCGGAAGAGGCTTCAGTAGCGACTCGTGGTCAGCATGGCCTTCAGCCGCCTTCGCATGGCGTGGGAGTCCAGCGAGTTGGCGGCGAGCGCGTCGAACGCCTTCACACGCCGGTCCACCATTGCCTCGTCCTCAATGACTAGGCCACCGTCATAACCCTCGGTGAAGACGATCGTAGGGAGAAGGCGGCCGGCGAAGTCGAAGATAGTCGTCGGGCCGAGTTCGACGTGCACGTCGAAGTCGTAGAGAGGGGCGAGGCGAAGCTGAATCCGGGGGTTGTGCGTCAGGTCGATCAGATGTTGCAACTGGCCGCGCATAATGGCCGCTGAACCGACGGAACGAGCGAGTGTGGCCTCGTCGACGACGCAGAGCAACTTCTTGTCCGAGGCAGCGAACTGCTCCTGGCGTTTGGCGCGGAACCTGACCAGCTCGTCATACGTGCTCGCAGAGCCACGGCCTCGTTCGATCAGCGCTCGGGCGTACTCCGGAGTCTGTAGCAGGCCGTGCAAATAAGTGGGTTCGAAGGACCTGACCCGGTCTGCCATGTCCTCGAAGCTGACCACGGCCTGAAGGTACTTCGGCGTCACTGTGGACCAAGGCTGCCACCACGTGGGCCGGTGGGCGGCCGCTGCCAGCTCTCGCAGATTTCCCTGCTCCTCTGGAGTCGTGATCCCGTAAGTCCCGAAGAACTCCGGTAGTTCACGCTCCTTGGGCGAGTGCATACCGGATTCGATCCGGCTCACCTTCGAGGAAGACACTCCGAGGCGACCGGCCGCCTCACCCAGACTCAGGCCGGCGCATTCCCGGCTCAGGCGCAAGGCGTTGCCCAGCACCTTGCGTGCGGCGCCTGGCGCTGCCTCGTTCTGAAGGTAGCGCACCGCTCCCCTGCGCCCTGCCTTCTGGCCCGGTCCATCCTCCGGCTCGGCGGAGACGGGCAACTGCTTGGACACTTGTGCTCCTTGATTCCTTACACGAAGCGTGTTGCTGCTGGCACACATAGTGCCCGTCGATGCCCGCGCCGGAGGGTGAATCGCAACAATGTCCAATTAGTGCTCACATGCCCGCTGAAACCCGTCCGCGGGAGTTGGCGCCAACGCCGCCCCGCTACGACTTCCCCTTCTTCTTCAGCGCCGCAGGCTTGTGCACCGCCGTCTGCCCCGACTTGTCGCTGCGGACCTCGTACTGCGGCTCCTCGGGGGAGGCGTCGACCGTGCGGCCGGCGGCCTCCGTGCGCTCGGTGATCTTCTTTTCGACCTTGCCGGTGGTCTCGGTTCCGTGGGTGCTCCAGGCGACCTTGTCGCCCTTGGCCGGACGGTCCTTGCCGGAGGCGTTCATGGGGGCTCCTCAGGGAGGGGGTGGCGTCCTACCACCCTGGCCGGACGCTAGCCCGTTCGCACCCCGGCGCGGGGGTCCGGACGCTTCGCGGGGTACACGGTGGGGCGTAGGACCGTGGCCGATCAAGGAGGAAGTGGCGATGGACAGCGTGCGCGAGATCATGACGGGGAACCCCACGACGGTGGACGGCCGGGAGTCGGTCACGTCCGTGGCGCGGACGATGCGTGACGACGGGGTCGACGTCGTGCTGGTGGTGGAGGGCGGCGCCCTGCGCGGCCTCGTCAGCGATCACGATCTCGTGGTACGCGCGCTCGCGGAGGCGGCCGACGCCGAGAACATGACCGTCGCCGAGGTGGTGCGCGAGGGTCTCGTCACCGTCGATATCGACGACGGTCTCGACAACGTCGCCCGGCTGATGGAGGAGAACGCGGTCCGCCAGGTCGCCGTCATCGAGAGCGGTTCCCCAGTGGGCGTGGTGAACGCGAGCGACCCCCGCCTCCAGGGCCGCTCGGGCCGTATCGACTCGCCCACCCCGGAACACGCCCGCAAGTCGCGCGGCGGCAACTAGGGCGCTCGTGGGCTGGATGGGGCCGATGCCCGGCCGCGTCCCGCTCGCCGCGCGTCCTCCCGTCCGTCCTCGTACATTGGGCCGGACATCGCTGGGAGGACTGTCATGCGGCACACCGTCACGGTCGCGGGCCCCGCTGCGCCCGATGTGGTCTGGGAGCGGTACGCGCGCTACGAAAAGTGGGCCCACTGGGCGCCGCATCTGCGGGCCGTCCGCACGGAGGGCGACGTCATCCGTCCGGGTGCCCGGGGCGAGGTCGAGGTCGCGGGGTTCCTGCGCGGGCGGTTCGAGGTCACCGAGGTCGACGAGGCGAAGGGCGCCTGGGCCTGGAAGGTCAACTTCCTCGGTATCCCGGTACTGGTGGGACACACCATGCGGCCGCAGGGTACTGGTACCCGGGTCGCCGTCCACCTGACGGCCCCGGTACCGGTACCACTGGTCTACGCACCCATGGTCGACTGGGCCCTGCACCGGCTGACCCGCGTCTGAGTCGGCCCGCGCCGGGCCAGCGCCGCTCGCGCTTCACGGCGAGCGCCTCACCGTGCGCCGGACATCCGCCGCCCGCCGGGCCTTTACGAGCTCTTCGACGCCTCGCCGCAGCTGCGCCGGCCGCCTGGGCCTGGGCGAACCACTCGACGGCGCCGCCCAGCTGCGCCGGCCGTCGGGCCTGGGCGAACCGCTCGGCGCCCCCGCCCCACCCGCCCCGCCCGCGGAGCGATCAGCGCCCCCGACGTACCTGCGCCGCCCGCCGGGCCTCCGCCAGTTTGCGGGCCTCGCTCGTCTTGCGGGACGGGCGGCCGCCGGAGGTGTCCTTGCTGGAGCCGATGCCCCGGAAGGGGGCGTTGGTGTTCTTGGGGCGCGAGTAGGGACCGCCGTCGAGCGGAGTCCCCGACGGCCTGCGGGCGCCGGTGATCCGGGTCAGCGCGGCCTCGCCGGATCGCACCTTGGTGACCGTCGGCTCGACACCCGCCTCCGACGTCACCCGGCTCAGCTCGCGCCGCTGGCCGGACAGCACCAGCGTGACCACGCTGCCGGAGCCGCCGCCGCGCGCGGTACGGCCCGCGCGGTGCAGGTAGTCCTTGGCGTCGGCCGGCGGGTCGACGTTGACCACCAGGTCGAGGTCGTCGATGTGCAGGCCGCGCGCCGCGACGTTGGTCGCCACCAGCGCGGTGATCTGGCCGTCCTTGAACTGCGCGAGGGTCCGCGTGCGCTGGGGCTGGGACTTGCCGCTGTGCAGGGCCGCCGCCTGTACCCCGCTGGCTCGCAGATGCCGGGTGAGCTGGTCGACGCCGTGCTTGGTGTCCCGGAACAGCAGCACCCGGCCGTCGCGTGCGGCGATCTCGGTGGTCACGGCGTACAGGTCCGGCCCGTGCACGACGAGGACGTGGTGGTCCATCGTCGTGACCGCGCCCGCGGAGGGGTCGACCGAGTGCGAGGCCGGGTCCTGGAGGTGGTCGCGGACCAGGCCGTCGACGTCGCCGTCCAGAGTCGCGGAGAACAGCATGCGCTGACCGTCGGGCCGTACCTGCTCCAGCGCCTCGGTGACCTGCGGCAGGAAGCCCATGTCGCACATCTGGTCGGCCTCGTCGAGGACGGTGATGCGGACCCGGTCCAGGCGGCACGCCTTGCGCTCGACGAGGTCGTGCAGCCGGCCGGGGGTGGCGACGACGACCTCGGCGCCGTCGCGCAGCGCGGCGATCTGGCGGCCGATCGACATACCGCCGACCACCGCGGCCATCCGCAGCCCCAGCGCGGCGGCGTACGGGGTGAGCGCCTCGGACACCTGCTGGGCCAGCTCACGGGTGGGTACCAGGATCAGGGCCAGCGGGTACTTGGATTCGGCCCGGCGGCCCGCCGTACGCGCGAGCAGCGGAAGGCCGAAGGCGAGGGTCTTGCCGGAACCGGTGCGGGCGCGTCCCAGGATGTCGCGGCCGGCGAGCGCGTCGGGGATCGTGGCCGCCTGGATCGGGAAGGGCTCGCGCACGTCCAGTTCGGCGAGCTTGCGCTGCACCGCGGGCGGCAGGTCCAGGCCGGCGAACGACGTGACCGACGGCTGCGACTCGGCGGGGTCCGGGTGGTTCATGACAAGCCTTCCGCAAGAGGGGAGGTACCGAGGAAGGCCCGGTAGGACGAGGTACGGCGACCGGACGGGCGGGTCACCGGCCGTCACTACCGTGCAAAAGTTTCACGCTAACACAAGGGGCGTACCGGGGTCCGGTCGGCCTGGTACCCGGGTCCGCCCGGCCCGGTACCCCGATCCGTTCGAGCAGGAGCGGTTCGAGGGGGCACGGCATAGTGGTACGAGCTGATGCAAAAGACGCGCCCTGTGTACCGGTACCGGGGCGGTCGACGGGAAGGCGACAGGTATGGGTGCCAAGGACCTGTGGGACCACGGGCCCGGCCCGGCCGGGGACCGGGCGGTCAGGGTGCCCGGCGGCGTGCTCGACCTGCTGCACGCCTCCGCCGTGGTCACGGACGCCCAGGGCCGCATCGTGCTGTGGAGCCCCGAGGCCGAGCAGCTGTTCGGCTACGACGCGGCCGAGGCGCTCGGCCGGTCCATGGCCGACCTGCTGGCCCTGCCCGAGGACGTCCAGCGCATCCGCGAACTGTTCCGGCAGGCGCGGGTCGGCACCAGCTTCGCGGGGGTCTTCCTCGCCCGGAACAAGGACGGTTCGACCCGTTCGGTCGAATACCGCAAGGGCCGTCTGCACGACCCCGACGGGAACGTGCTCGGCCTGACGCTCGCCGCCGACGTCGACACCGTGCGCCGGGTGGAGAGCGACCTCGCCCTGTCCGAGCTGCTGATCAACCAGTCGCCCGTCGGCCTCGCCGTCTTCGACACCGAGCTGCGCTGGATGCGCATCAACGACGCCCTGACCACCGCGAACGGCGTGACCGAGGAGGAGGTCGTCGGACGGCGGCTGGAGGACACGCTGCCGGGCGTGGACACCCAGGCCATCGAGTCCGCGATGCGGCGGGTGCTGCGCACCGGCGAGCCGATCCTCGACCACCGCACCATCGGCCGCGTCCCGGCCGACCCGGACCACGACCACGCCTGGTCGGAGTCGTACTACCGGATCGAGGACCGGCGCGGGAAGGTGCTGGGCGTCGCGGTGTCCGTCGTGGACGTCACCGCCCGCCACCTCGCCGCCGCCGAGATCGCCGCCGCGCACCGGCACCTGGCCACCCTCTCCGAGGCCAGCGCCGACATCGGCAGCACGCTCGACCTGCGGCAGACGGCGCGGGAACTGGCCGAGGCCGTCGTGCCCCGGTTCGCGGACCTGGCCACGGTCGACCTGCTGGAGTCCGTCGCCACCGGACGGCGTACCGCGCCGGGTGACCAGGCGCGGTTCGGCACCGTCGCGGTCGCCCCCGCCGACCCGGACGACGACATGGGCGGCGCCACGCTGTGGGAGGACCTCGACACCGAGGAACCGGCCCCGATGATGCGCCGCAGCGTCCGGGAGGGCACCCCGGCGATGATCCCGCGCGTGGACTCCGCCACGCTGCGCCGGATCGCGGGCGACGAACAGGCCGTCGCGGCGCTCCGCAAGGCGGGCGTGCGCAGCTGTCTCGTGGCGCCGCTGGTCGCGCGGGGCACGGTGCTCGGCGTGCTCAGCCTGTACCGCACGGGCAACACCCGCCCCTTCGACAGCCGTGACCTGCAGATGGTGTGCGAGATCGTCGGACGGGCCGCCATCAGCGTGGACAACGCCCTGCTGTACGGCCGCGAGCGGGACACCGCGCTCACCCTCCAGCGCAGCCTGCTCCCGCAGACCCCGCCCGACCAGCCGGAGGGGCTGGAGATCGCGGCCGGCTACCGTCCCGCCGGCAGCGGCACCGAGGTCGGCGGTGACTGGTACGACGTACTGCCGCTCAGCGACGGCAAGGTGGGCCTGGTGGTCGGCGACGTGATGGGAAGCGGTGTGCGGGCCGCCGCCATCATGGGTCAACTGCGCACCACCACGCGGGCGTTGGCCCGGCTCGACCTGCCGCCCGCCGAACTGCTCGGCCACCTGGACGAGACCGCCGCCACGCTCAGCGAGTCCTTCGCCACCTGCGTCTACGCGGTCTGCGACCCCCGGCGCGGCACCTGCACCTTCTCCAGCGCGGGCCACCTTCCGCCGGTCCTCGTCCAGCCCGGCCGCAAGGCCACGCTCCTCACCGTGCCCACCGCCGCGCCCCTGGGTGTCGGCGGAGTGCCCTTCGGCACGCTGGAGGTCAAGCTGCCCGAGGGCTGCCTGCTCGCCCTGTACACCGACGGCCTGGTGGAGACGAGGTACGACGCCATCGACGTCGGCCTGCACACCCTCTGCCGGACGCTGGAGCGGGCGACCGGCTCCCTCGGCCAGACCTGCGACATGCTCCTCGACACGGTCGACCACACCTCGGCGGACGATGTCGCGCTGCTGCTGGCGCGGTTCGCCGGGGCTTAGGCTCGCGGCTCAGATCTTGTTCCCCCACCGGGGTGCCCTGTACGGTCCGCTCTTTGACTGATCTTGACCGTTCAAGGTTCTTAGGCGGGGGTTGATGAAACAGATAGTGAGCCGGGTGGCGGTGCTGTGCACCGCTCTGTTCGCTGTGATCGCGATGTCGGCGGTGCAGGCGCAGGCGGCATCGCGGCCGGTGCCGGTGACGGCCGGCGACAAGTACGCGCTGAAGTCCGTTGGTGGGAACGGCCTTTATGTATCGGCCCAGGTCACCAGCGGCGGTGACCGGGAGGGCATGCTGCGCGCGCGCAAGAGCGTGTCCTCCACCGACGAGCTGGGTTCCTGGGAGAAGTTCACGCTCCACACCGACGACAAGGGGTGGACCACCACTCTGCGTTCGGAGGCGAACGGGAACTATGTCTCGACGGAGCGCGACGACACCGGCACTCATGCGAATCTGCTCCGGGCCCGGGGCACGACCGTCGGCGAGTGGGAGAAGCTCCACCTCGAGCAGCAGTCGGACGGTACGTACGCCCTGAAGGCATGGACGAACGACGGCTACAAGTACGTGACCGCCGAGATGCAGGATCCCGGTGACGACAACGGTCTGCTGAGGGCGCGGGCGGACTCGGTGGGGTCGTGGCAGAAGTTCCAGCTCGTCTTTCTCGGTGAGGAGAACGCGAGCGACGACGGGGGGCGCCCCAGCCCCGCTTCCCCCGCTCCGGCGGCCGACTTCCAGGTGATGACCTGGAACGTGTGCGCCAACAACAACGACGGGTGCCAGAACTACGGGGTGGGAGGCGCGAGCCTGGGAAGCCAGGTCGCCGCCCGGCTGGGCTCCGACGCGCAGGCCAGGCAGTACCGGGCCGTCTTCCTCCAGGAACTCTGCGAGGCGCACGCCAAGGAGATCGAGAAGGCCCTGGAGACCAAGACGGGCACAGGATGGGACGTACGCTTCGCCCCCATCAAGTACACCGTCGACGGTTCGTCCGTGAACGCCGCCAAGACGTGTGCCGGGTCGACCGACCGGGGTGCGTACGGAATCGCCCTCGCGGTGCCGGACTCCAACGTCTGGTACACGTCGTACGACCTGCCGTCGCCGCAGAACCAGACCATCGGCGACAAGTGGGTGCGCATGGAGCAGCGGACCGCCCTGTGTGCCGTTCTCCCCGGTGACGCCCTGCAGTTCTGCACCGCCCACTTCAGCTCCGGAGGGGCGGAGGAGGACCCGGCCGGCGGGAAACGCCGGGAACAGGGTGCCCTGCTGCAGGACATCGTTCATTCCTACACCCCGGCCGGCTACCGGACCGTCTACGGAGGCGACTTCAACTCCGTCCCGCCGGACTCCACTTCGCCGGACACTCCCCATGATGTCGTGACCTCTGCCTACGCGGCGGACAAGGAATGCGACGAGGGGGAGACCGCCCGGGTGCGCGACGGCAAGGTGACCAAGCCGCTGGACGGCCGGAGCATCAAGATCGACTACCTGTTCGGGCCGTCGTCCGCCACCATCTCGGCGTGCGACGTGACGCCTGACGTCGGGCAGTCGGATCACTATCCGGTCAAGGCGCACTTCCAGATGTAGGAGCGACCGGACCTTCCCTGTACTGCCCGCCGGGCACGCCAGCTCATGGCGTGCCCGGCGGTGTCGCTCAGGAGCGGGCGGTGTCCGCGCCCTTCAGGCCGAAGATGTCGACCGCGTGGTAGTAGGTCCAGGCCGTCGAGTTGCAGGAGGTCTTGGTGGCGCCGGAATAGTTGTTGCAGACGCGCTTGAGGTCCTCGTAGAAGGCGGAGTCGATACGGGACTTGTTCGCGGAGAAGGTGCCGGCGGCCTTGTAGTTGCGGTAGCCGAAGTCGTGGCGGGCGCACGCGGTCTGGAAGGGGAAGCCGAAGGGGTTGTCGGGGGAGGAGCTGCAGTAGTCCGTCGACCAGTCGAAGCCGTAGGCGGCCCAGGCGCCCTGGTTGCCGCGCGCGGAGAGCCAGGCGTTGTAACTGGCGGCGCTGGTCTGGGTCCAGGAGCTGAGCACCTGCGGCTTGTCGGCGGGCGCCGCCGAGGCGTCACTGGCGAGTGCCAGCACCGCGGGGAATGCCAGAGCGGCACCGGCTGCGGCGAGGGAGACGGCGTGGGGACGGCGCATGGAAGACCTCCGGAGTGTGGGGCCCAGCAAGCCTCGCGGGGTTTGCGAAGCGGGGTCAGCTTGGCCCACCATTCGCCGACCTGAACAGTCCATGTCAAAGAATTCCTTGCGTGAATTCAACAAACTGTCAGCCCTAATCGGGATCAACTCGCCTGATTCGACGGCCACATCGCGGGATGGTGACGCAAAAATAAGGTAAGGCTAACTTTAGTTAGCGCGGTGGCATTTCCTGGTGTGGATCCCGGTCAGGCGCCCGGCGGGCAGCTCCAGATCCACCCCGTCCGGGCCACCGAGCCGTATCCCGCGCAGCCTGAGCGGCTCGCGCACCGGCTCCGGCACCGCGTCCTCGCCCCCACGTACGGCGGGCGCGGCGGACAGCACCCCGGCGATCCGGGCGGCCGAGGCACCGCCCTGTGCCGGCTCGGCGTTCACCCAGGCGAAGGTCTCCAACGGGCCCAGCAGGAACAGCGCCAGACCCACGGCCGACACCAACTGGCCCAGCGACAGCGACCCTTCGAGGGCCGGCCGGCCGCCCACCAGGGCGGTCAGCGCGATGAAGCCGCCCGTCAGGGCCAGCACCAGCCCGGTCTGCCAGGACTCGGCGCGCGCGGCCCGCAGCGTCGCCGCCGGCGACACCCTGCTGGTACGGCGGTACCGCTCGACCGCGGCCCGCTGTGCGCCCAGCCCCTTGAGCACCCGCACGCAGCCCGGACGCCAGGTCGGCGGCCACCCCGGAGGCGCGCGCGGCGCGGTCCTGCTCGGCCTCGCTGCGCCGCTCCAGCGGCTTGCTCGGCAGATGCCCGAGTCACAGCAGCACCGGCGTGCCGAGCAGCATGATCAGGCCCAGCGGTACGGACGTCACCAGCAGGGCGACCGCGCTCACCGCGATGCCCGCGACCGCCCACAGCCCGCTCATCAGCGCCATGTTGACCGCGCCGACCCGTTCGGCGTCCTCGGTGGCCACGTTCGCCAGCTCGTCGGGCAGTAGCCCCGCCTCCGCGCCGCCGCGCGGGTCCAGCATCCGGCGCACCACCGCGAACCGGAGTGTGTGCGCGGCCTCCTCGGCGGCGCGCTCACCCGAGCGGGCGCCCAGCCGGAAGCTCCAGGACAGACACACGTACATGACCGCCAGCACGGCCAGTCACAGCAGCAGCCGCCCGGCGTCCCGGCCGGCCGCGGCCTGGTCGATGACCACGCCGATCAGCACTGGCACCAGGGCTTCCCCCAGTTGGTGCACACAGCCGAACCCCGCGCCGAGCGCGACACGCCGCGCCTGACCCCTGACCGGGCGTGCCAGGACGTCCCGCCCCGACGGTTCCCCTGATCCCACCGGCCACCGCTCCGGAAACCGGTCAACTCAGGCAAGGCTGCTCAAAGTAAGCGCGGTGCCGTCCATCCCATCTGTCGGCATCCAGGGCCGAGTTGGGTAGCGTGGGGTGCCTGAGCAGGCGAAACGGAAAAGGGGTGACCCGTGCGGATCTCCGTCTCCTCCGACATGGACGAACCGGTGGCCCGTCTCCTCGTGGCCGAGCTGCGCGAGCGGGGTCACGAGGTGCGCGCGCACGGCGCGCTGCGGGCGGGGGCCGACCCGCAGTGGGCGGTGTGCTCGGAGGCCGCCGCGCGGGAGGTGGCCGAGGGCGCGGCCGAGCAGGCGGTCGTGTGCTGCTGGACCGGCACCGGCGCCTCGATCGCCGCGAACAAGGTGCCGGGCGTGCGGGCCGCGCTCTGCGTGGACGCCGCCACGGCGGAGGGTGCGCGCCGCTGGAACGACGCCAATGTCCTCGCCCTCAGTCTGCGGCTCACCTCGGAGCCGCTGCTGAAGGAGATCCTCGACGCCTGGTTCGCGGCCGCGCCCAGCGAAGACGAGGAGGACCGCCGCAACGTGGCCCACGTCGAAGCGCTCGACGCACGGCCACGCTGAGGCGGTCCCGGTTCTACGTGGACCGAGTCAGTGGGCGCCCAGTCCGCCCCCGCCGAAGGAGCCGCTGGACCCCTTGCTCCAACGTGGCCGGTCCTTCTTCTCGCTGGGCTTGGTGCCCATGTTGCTGAGTTCGTAGGGCAGCAGCGCACGGCCGCCCTTGGGGGTGCGCGGGATCTCGTCGGGTTCCCGGTTCTCCTGTATCTCCCGGGTCACACCCTCCGGCGGAAGGTGCGGCTGTTCCTCGGCGCTGGGGCGGGGCGGCTCCCTGTCCTTGATCCGGCTGTTGATCCAGAAGCCGCCCGCGAGCAACGCCAGCACGCCGACGGCCACGACGAAGAGCACCAGGCTGATGAGCCCGCTCGGTGCCGCCAACTGTGTCATCGCGGTGTCCATAACAGCTGAGTACCCCGCACAAAGGGGGCGAACCGGACGCGATGGGTGGTCGCCCGCGCACGGGGTGTCCCAGGCGGGTCTCGGCGCCCACCGGGCCGCCGCCCACGCGTTTACGCCGCCGCACCACGGCTACCCGCCCCCTGTGACACCTCCGCCCCACCCTTCACGAGACCAGCTCTACCAGTTCCTGGAGGACCGCTTCGCCTGCGCCCAGGCGTGCTCCGACTGCGCGCGGGCCTGCGCGGTGCGCGCCAGCCTCGTCGGCTCGTACGGCACCGCGGGGCAGGAGCGCGCCCGGCGCCTCGGGATCATGTGCGCCGAGGTGTGCGACACCACCTGCCGCGCGCTCTCCGAGGAGGGCCGCGCGGACGGCGAGGGCACCGAGGACGAGATCAGGCTCCAGCTCGAATGGTGCCGCTCGCTCTGTGTCGAGGCGGCCGAGGCGTTCGACGGCCAGCCCGGCGCGGAGAACGCCGCCAACGCCTGCCGTACCTGCGCCCAGGCGTGCACGGACTTCATGGCGGCCCTCGCCGCCTGACCCTGTTCCGGCGCCGGACGCGCGGCGTAGCCTGCGGGCATGGACGACGCGCGCGGACGCGACCCCGGTCTGTTCACCCCGGCCTCGGTGACCTGGCAGCTGCACGCCGACCCGATGATGTGGATCGCCGGCATCCGCGCGCTCTACCTCCAGGCCCTCCACCCCCGCGCGGTGCGCGGTGTCCTGCAGAACTCCGACTTCCGCCGGGACGCCTGGGGCAGGCTGCTGCGCACGGCGGACTTCGTCGGCGTCACCACCTACGGCACCACCGAGGACGCCGAGCGGGCCGGGGAGCGGGTACGCAAGATCCACGGCATGCTGACCGCGACCGACCCGGACACCGGTGAGCGGTACGGGGTCGGCGAGCCGGAGCTGCTGCTCTGGGTGCACTGCGCCGAGATCGCGTCCTACCTCCAGGTGGTGCGCCGCTCCGGCTTCCCCTTCACCGGCGCCCAGGCCGACCGCTACCTCGCCGAGCACCGGGCCGGCGCCCGTCTCGTCGGCCTGGACCCGGCCGAGGTCCCCGCCGACCGGGCGGCGCTCGACGCCTACTTCGAGAAGGTCCGCCCCGAACTGGCCGCCGGACCCGAGGCCCGCGAGGTCGACGACTTCCTGCGCCGCCCGCCGGTCCACCCCCTCCTCGTCCCGGCCCGCGCCCTCCTCTGGCGCCACGTCGCCGCCCTCGCCTACGACTCCCTCCCCGCCTGGGCCCACGCCCTCTACGGCCGCCCCGCACCCCCGCCCACCACGGTCACCCGCCACCTCCGCACCACCGGCACCCTCCTGCGCGCGATCCCCGCTTCCCTGCGCCGCCGGACCCCGCCCCGGCACCTGCTGCACGCGGTGACCCGCCTGGGGCCGGGAGCCCGGCCTGCTCCGGGGCGCGTGCCCCGCTAGGGTCCTTGGAGGACGCACTGCGCGAGACTGTTCGGACCACGCCCAACAGCCGTCCCCAGGAGCAGAGTTGTCCCCCGCCTTCCGTCGCACCGCGCTCGCCGTGGCCGTCGTCCTGCCCGCCGCCCTCCTCACCGGCTGCTCCCTCGTCGACAGCGGCGGAAGCTGCGACGGTTCGGGTGCCGCGCGCAAGGACCTCGCCGCACAGAAGGTGCTGTCCTCGCCCCCCGACGGCGCCTCGGACCCCGCCAACTACCGTGACGCGGGCGTCTCCACGGGCTGCGACGACGACAGCGCGGGCCCGGCCTGGCTGCACGCGGGCCGTGTCTACGCCTTTCCCGGCACCCGTCAGGCCGTCATCGACCACTACACCCGCATCGCCGCCGCCCAGGGCTGGCACACCGGACCCGCCCCCCAGGCCGGCGCCGCCTGCTGGACCCGGACCGATGACGGGCGCTACCTGGTGCTCGACGTCGGCTTCCACCTCGACGCCTGGTCCCCCGTCCCCGACCCCGGCAAGGGCATCGGATACGAGGTCACGGTCGGCTCGAACGCCGACGGCAGCAGGGATGGGGTGAGCTGCACCGACTAGCCCTCTACCCGGCGAAGATCAACCGTGCTACCAAGAACCATGCCTGCACACGAGGGAACCCGGACCTACGACGCCGTCATCGTCGGCGGGGGACACAACGGACTGGTCGCGGCCGCCTATCTGGCGCGTGCCGGGCGCTCGGTCCTGGTGCTGGAGCGGCTCGGGCACACCGGGGGTGCGGCGGTGTCCAGCCGGCCCTTCGCCGGGGTGGACGCGCGGCTGTCGCGGTACTCGTACCTCGTCAGCCTGCTGCCGGACAAGATCGTCCGGGATCTCGGGCTGACGTTCCGGGTGCGGGGCCGGACCATCTCCTCGTACACCCCCGTCGAGCGCGGCGGCCGGGCCACCGGACTGCTCGTCGGGGGCGGCGAGGAGCGCACCCGGCGCGCCTTCGCCGAACTGACGGGCGACGAGCGCGAGTTCACCGCCTGGCAGCGCTTCTACGGCATGACCGGGGAAGTCGCCCGCCGCGTCTTCCCGACCCTCACCGAACCGCTGCCCACCCGCGCCGAACTGCGCGCCCGCGTCGGCGACGAGGCAGCCTGGCGGACCCTGTTCGAGGAACCGATCGGGGTCGCCGTCGAGGAGAACTTCCACGACGACCTCGTCCGGGGTGTCGTCCTCACCGACGCGCTGATCGGCACCTTCGCCGACGCCCACGACCCCTCCCTCGCCCAGAACCGCTGCTTCCTCTACCACGTCATCGGCGGCGGCACCGGCGCCTGGGACGTGCCCGTCGGCGGCATGGGCGCCCTCACCGACGCCCTCGCGGACGCGGCCCGCGCGGCCGGAGCCGAGATCGTCACCGGGCACGAGGCCGTCCGTGTCGACACCGACGGCCGCACCGCCGAGGTCACCTACCGCACCGCCGACGGCGAGGGTGTCGTCGCCGCCCGGCACGTCCTGGTCAACGCCTCCCCGCGCGAACTCGCCGCCCTCACCGGCGACCCGGCGCCCGAGCCCGCCGAGGGCGCCCAGCTCAAGGTCAACATGCTGCTCAAGAGGCTGCCCCGGCTGAAGGACAGCTCCGTCGACCCGCGCGAGGCGTTCGCCGGGACCTTCCACATCGCCGAGGGCTACCAGCAGCTCGCCACCGCCCGCGCCCAGGCCGCGGCGGGCCAACTCCCCAGCGCGCCGCCCTCGGAGATCTACTGTCACTCCCTGACCGACCCCACCATCCTCGGCCCCCATCTCGCCGAGCGCGGCTACCAGACCCTCACCCTCTTCGGCCTGCACACCCCCGCCCGCCTCTTCGCCCAGGACAACGACGCCGTACGCGAGGAACTCCTGAAGTCCACTCTGGCCCAGCTCGACGCCCACCTCGCCGAACCCCTCGCCGACTGCCTGGCCACCGACGCCGACGGCCGCCCCTGCATCGAGGCGAAGACCCCGCTCGACCTCGACCGCGACCTCGGCCTGCCCGGCGGCAACATCTTCCACCGCCCCCTCACCTGGCCCTACGCCGACGAGGGCACCGGCCGCTGGGGCGTGGAGACGCGGCACGCGGGCGTCCTGCTCTGCGGCGCGGGCGCGGTGCGCGGCGGCGGGGTCAGCGGGGTGCCGGGACACAACGCGGCGATGGCCGTGCTGGGGGAGTGACCCCGGCAGCCGAAGATCTTGACCTCGGGAGCGGCCGGCCCGAGGATCGGCTCTCATGACACAGGGACACGGCAGCACCGTCGACGGAGTGCTGCGCCGCAGCGCCCGCCGCACCCCGGCACGCGTGGCGCTGAAGTACGGCGACCGCACCTGGACCTACGCGGAACTCGACGACGCCGTCTCCCGCGCCGCCGCCCTGCTGCTGGCCCAGGGCCTGGACAAGGGCGACCGGGTCGCCGCCTACGGCCACAACTCCGACGCCTACCTCATCGCCTTCCTCGGCTGCGCCCGCGCGGGCCTCGTCCACGTGCCGGTCAACCAGAACCTCACCGGTCCCGACCTCGCCTACCTGCTCGACCAGTCCGGCAGCGCCCTCACCCTCACCGACCCGGCCCTCGCCGGCCGGCTCCCGGCCGGCACCCGCACCCTCCCGCTGCGCGACACCGACGGCTCCCTGCTCGCGGAACTGGCCGGCGCCGAACCGTACGACGGGCCCGAGCCGCGCACCGAGGACCTCGTCCAGCTGCTCTACACCTCCGGCACCACCGCGCTGCCCAAGGGCGCGATGATGACCCACCGGGCGCTCGTCCACGAGTACCTCAGCGCCATCACCGCCCTCGACCTGAGCGCCGGCGACCTCCCCGTGCACGCGCTGCCGCTCTACCACTCGGCGCAGATGCACGTCTTCCTGCTGCCCTACCTCGCCGTCGGCGCGACCAACACGATCCTCGACGCCCCGGACGGGGACCGCCTGCTCGGCCTGATCGAAGAGGGCCGCTGCGACAGCCTGTTCGCGCCGCCCACCGTATGGATCGCGCTCGCGGGCCGCCCCGACTTCGCCGACCGCGACCTCGGCGGCCTGCGCAAGGCGTACTACGGCGCCTCGGTCATGCCGGTGCCCGTTCTGGAGAAGCTGCGCGAACGGCTGCCCAGGCTGGCGTTCTACAACTGCTTCGGACAGAGCGAGATCGGCCCGCTCGCCACCGTCCTCGCCCCGAACGAACACAAGGGCCGCCTGGACTCCTGCGGCCGCACCGTGCTGTTCGTCGACGCCCGCGTGGTCGACGAGGAGGGCGCGGAGGTGCCCGCCGGCACCCCCGGCGAGATCGTCTACCGCTCGCCCCAGCTCTGCGAGGGCTACTGGGACAAGCCCGAGGAGAGTGCCGACGCCTTCCGCGACGGCTGGTTCCACTCCGGCGACCTCGCGGTACGCGACGCCGACGGTTACTTCACGATCGTCGACCGGGTCAAGGACGTCATCAACTCCGGTGGCGTGCTGGTCGCCTCCCGGCAGGTCGAGGACGCCCTCTACACGCATGACGCGGTCGCCGAGGCCGCCGTGATCGGGCTGCCCGACGAGCGCTGGATCGAGGCCGTCACCGCCGTCGTCGTGCCCCGGGGCGAGGTCACCGAGGAGACGCTGATCGCCCACGTACGCGAGCGGCTCCCCGCCTTCAAGGCCCCCAAGCGCGTGCACTTCGTGCCCGGCCTCCCGCGCAACGCCAGCGGCAAGATCCTGAAGAGGGAGCTGCGCGACCGGCTCGGCTAGCGCGGGCGGAGATCCACGATCCGGCGGATCTTGCCCACCGAGCGCTCCAGCGACTCCGGCTCCACGATCTCCACGGACACCGACACCCCGATGCCGTCCTTCGCCGCCGCCGCGATCGACCGGGCCGCCGCCTCCCGCACCTCCGGCGTGGCACCCGGACGCGCCTCCGCCCGTACGGTGAGCGCGTCCATGCGCCCCTCCCGCGTCAGCCGGAGCTGGAAGTGCGGCGCCACACCGGGGGTGCGCAGCACGATCTCCTCGATCTGGGTCGGGAACAGATTGACCCCGCGCAGGATCACCATGTCGTCGCTGCGCCCGGTGATCTTCTCCATCCGCCGGAACACCCGCGCCGTCCCCGGCAGCAGCCGGGTCAGGTCCCGCGTCCGGTAACGGACGATCGGCATGGCCTCCTTGGTGAGCGAGGTGAACACCAGCTCGCCCCGCTCGCCCTCCGGCAGCACCTCACCGGTGATCGGGTCCACCACCTCCGGATAGAAGTGGTCCTCCCACACGTGCAGACCGTCCTTGGTCTCCACACACTCCTGCGCCACGCCCGGACCGATCACCTCCGACAGGCCGTAGATGTCCACGGCGTCGATGGCGAACCGCTCCTCGATCTCCCGCCGCATGCTCTCCGTCCACGGCTCCGCCCCGAACACCCCCACCCGCAGCGAGGTCGAGCGCGGGTCCACGCCCTGCCGCTCGAACTCGTCCAGCAGCGTCAGCATGTAGGAGGGGGTGACCATGATGACGCCCGGCCCGAGATCCTGGATCAGCCGCACCTGCCGGGAGGTCATGCCCCCGGACGCCGGCACCACCGTGCACCCCAGGCGCTCGGCGCCATAGTGCGCGCCCAGTCCTCCGGTGAACAATCCATAGCCGTACGCCACATGGACGATGTCACCGGGCCGCCCGCCCGCCGCCCGGATCGAGCGGGCCACCATGTCCGCCCACACCGAAAGGTCGTTGTCGGTGTAGCCCACCACCGTGGGCAGCCCCGTCGTCCCGCTGGACGCGTGCAGCCGCCGCACCCGCTCGCGGGGCACCGCGTACATCCCGTACGGGTAGTTCGCCCGCAGGTCCGCCTTGGTGGTGAAGGGGAAGTGCGCGAGATCCGCCAGCGAGCGGCAGTCCTCCGGGCGTACCCCCGCCTTGTCGAAGGACTCGCGGTAGAACGGCACATGGGCGTAGGCGTGCCGCAGCGAGGCGCGCAGCCGCTCCAGCTGGAGTTCCCGCAGTTCCTCGGGCCCGAGCCGCTCGCCCGCGTCCAGCAGGTCCGTCTTCTCCGCCATCGGGGCTTCCTTTCGCTCGCGACACGTGGCACGACACGCGATCCGGCACGCGGCACGACACGCAATACGGACGACCGATCATTCGGTCGATCTTGCCGAGGCCAGTAATTCAGGCCGCCGGGCCCCGGGCAAGAGGCGGGCCGGGATTTTTCCGTGCGCGACCCGGCGGCCGCGTACACCCACCCGCCACAAGGTCCCCCTCACGTGGCCTGTGCGGCGTCCTGGCCGGTCGCTAGGCTGGCCGCGGACGACGTAATGGGAGGAGCACGGACGTGGCCGAGAGCACCATCCAGCAGCAGTCGCTCACGGGCTGGGACAAGCCGGACCTGGACCTCAGCGGGGCCGACTGGCAGTCCAGCAGCGGGGGCCGGGGCGATGTCCAGATCGCCTTCGTCGAGGGCTTCGTCGCGATGCGCAACAGCCGCCGCCCCGAGAGCCCCTCCCTGATCTTCACCCCCGCCGAATGGGGCGCCTTCGTCTCCGGGGCCCGCGAGGGCGAGTTCGACCTCACCTGACGGGACCGGACCGCCCGGGACCGGAGCCGACCGGGGGTGTTCCGGCCGCTATTGCCCAACACGCGCCCCGCCGCGCCCGCAGCCGGGCGTCGCCTGAGCGAGGCTGGCCCCGACAAGAGGCCCGACCCGGCACGGGGGAGGCCGCGTCCCGGGAGGTGAGGAACGATGAGCGCTGTGCCGGTCATCGCCGCGGTCGACGGTTCCGAGGACAGCCTGCGCGCCCTCGACTGGGCCCTGGAGGCCGCCCGCCGCCGCGTCGCACCGCTGCGCGTGGTGCATGTGCGCCAGTACGCCGCCTGGGGCCAGGCCGACATCCTCGTCGCCGGCCCGCCCGACGACAGCGGCGACCCCGTGCTCGACGAGGTCCGCGACCGGCTCGCCGCGCTGCCCGACCTGCCCACCGTGGAGTACGTGGCCGTCGAGGGCGTACCCGGCGCGGTCCTGCCCGAACTCGGCGCCGACGCCCAGCTGCTGGTCCTCGGCTCGCGCGGCCGGGGCGGCTTCGCCAGCCTGCTGCTCGGCTCCAACTCCGTCGCCGCCGCCCGCGACACCCCGTGCCCGGTGGTCGTCGTCCCCCGCCCCGGCCGCGAGGTGCACGCCGAACCCCCGGCCGAGCCCGGCCCCCGTGTCGTCGTCGGACTGCACGTCGACAGCCCCGACGACGGCGTCCTCGGCTTCGCCTTCGCCGAGGCGTCACTGCTCGGCGCCCGCCTCCAGGTCGTCGCCGCCTACCCGTGGCCCGTACAGACCTGGTCCGCCCCCGGCCAGCTCGTGCCGCCGCCCATCGACCAGGTCGCCGTGGAGAGCGAGACCCGTGTCCTCGCCGAGGGGTTCCTCGACCCGCTGCGCGCCCAGTACCCCGGCGTCGACGCGGCGGCCGAGGCGCTGCCGGGCGACGCCGCCGGACACCTCGTCGCCCTCTCGGCGGGCGCCGATCTGGTCGTCGTCGGCCGCCACCGGCGCCGGCTGCTCGCACCCACCCGCATGCTCGGCTCGGTCACCCAGGCGGTCCTGCTGCACGCGGCGAGCCCCGTCGCCGTCGTACCCTCCGCTCCCGTCGAGGAATGAGCCCGCGCCGGGCCGTGCCGGGAGGGCTCCCGCACGCCGCCGGGGCCCTCCGGGCACGTACCATTGGCGGCATGTCGTTCCTCCGCCGCCGCAGCGCCACTCCCGCCGGACCAGACTTCGACGTGCTGGCCATGGACCCCGGCGACTGGCCCGGCAACCTCGGCGCGGGCCTGCTGCCCGCCCCCGACGGAAGCTGCCAGGGCGTCTTCCTGCGCTACGACCTGTTCGGCGGCCGTGGCCCCGCCATGATCATCGGCAACCTCCCCGAGGGCTCCCCGGCCCGTGAGACCACCGAGGGCGAGATCCCCTTCGAGGTCGCCCAGCTCCTGCTGGCGCTGGACAACGAGGAGGAGGTCACCGTCGTCGGCTCCGAGGACACCCCCGTCCTCCAGGGCGACAACCTGCTGATCGTCCGCCGCCTCAAGCTCTCCGAGGGCCGGATCTCCTGCGTGCAGTTCGACCGCAGCGACGGCGTCCTGGTGACCATCGCCGCCTGGGACCGCCCCATCACCGACGACCTGTACGCCCTGCTGAAGCCGCTCCCGGCGGAGCTGTTCCAGCAGGGCTGAGGCCCCGCTCGTCCCGCTAGCGGCGGCCGGCCGCCAGGTCCACGTCCGCCGCGCGGACGAACCCGACCCGGTGGCCGTACTGGATCTCGTAGTACCGGTCCTTGCCGGTGATCACCCGGTGCGAGTCCTCGGTGAAGGTGACCGAGTAGTAGTACTCGCCCGGCATCCGGTCACCGACGACGTACTTCTGCCCGGCCGGGATCGTGTACGGCAGCGGCACCACCGACTGCGCCGGTACACCCGCCGGGTACGCCTCCTTCTCGGGGTAGGCACGGCCGTACACCGGGACGCTCGCCAGACCCGCCTTCGGGGTGATCGTGAACCCGGACGCGGGCACGGCGGTGGGCTCGCGGTGCGGGTTCCTGAACCACGCCTTCTGCCCCAGGTACCAGATCGCCGTCCAGTCGCCCCAGCGGTCCGCGACCACGTACTGCTGGCCGGTGGAGACCCGCGAGGACAGGTCGTTGACCCCGTCGGTCGGCTCGGTGCCCAGGCCGATGTCCTTGATCAGCGGCGCGTTCACGTCGTGGTCGGAGTACAGCCGCACCTCGCCCGAACCGTGCGCCGGGCAGGGCTCGCCCTTCGTCGTGCAGCCCGTGTACACCGGCTGGTTGGCCGCGTAGTCCGGCAGGATCGTCACCAGGCCGGAGCGGCTGGTGCCGGTGCGCTCGAAGGGGTGGCCGAGCAGCTGGAAGTAGTGCCGCCAGTCCCAGTACGGGCCCGGGTCGGTGTGCATGCCGGGGATGGTGGAGGCGGTCGGGCCGGGCACGTTCTCGTGGCCCAGGATGTGCTGCCGGTCCAGCGGCACGCCGTACGCGCGGGACAGGTACTTCACCAGCCGGGCCGAGGAGCGGTACATCGCCTCCGTGTACCAGGTGTCCGGGGCGGTGAGGAAACCCTCGTGCTCGATGCCCACGGAGCGGGCGTTCACATCCCAGTTCCCCGCATGCCAGGCGACGTCCTTCGCCTTCACATGCTGGGCGATCAGCCCATCGGTCGAGCGGATCGTGTAGTTCCAGGACACATAGGTCGGGTCCTGGATCAGGTTCATCACCCCGTCCCAGCCGCCCTCGGTGTCATGGATGACGATGTACTTCACCCGCTGGGCGGCCGGACGCAGGCCCAGGTCGTGGTTGCCGTAGTCGGCGTCCCCGAACTCCTCGTACGGCGCCGGGACCGACACGCAGGACACCGACCTCGGGCACTCGACGTCACCGGCGGGCGCGGTGCGCAGGCCGGTCCGCTTCAACTGGGATGTGTCGGGGTTGAGTTGCGGGCTCGCCTTCAGCTCGACCCGCTGGCCGGCGTCCGTGGTGCGCTGCTCGCCGGTGCGCAGCACCTCGTACACGTCGTTCGCGTACGCGGCCGCCGTCGCCGTGTCGTCGGCGGCGGAGAAGCGGGCCACCGCGCCGTACCAGGCCGCCGGGTCGGCGCTGAGCGGCTCGCCCAGCTCGCGCTGCGCGGACGCGAGCAGCGCGGCGCCGCCGGCGATGTTGGCCGCCGGGTCGGTACGCAGCTCGGCCGCCGGACGGCCCGTCAGCTCCGCCGCCCGCCGCAGGGTGGTGAGCCGGGCGGGCAGCTTCTCCAGAGCGGGCGCCCCGGCCTTGGGGTGCAGCGCGGGGCGGGCGTCGTCGCCCCGGGCGTCCTCGGTGCCCTCCGCGTGGTGCTCGGTCGCGGCCAGCGCGGTACGCGCGTCGGTGAGGTGCATCGGGCCGTAGCCGCCGCTGACGCTGGGCGCCCCGGCGTGTGCGTCCCAGCGGGACTGGAGGTAGGAGACGGCCAGCAGGATGCTCCGCGGCACGCGGTACTCGGCGGCCGCGCTGCCGAAGGCGCGCTGGAGCCGGCCGTCCGGGGGAGTGGTGGGCGCGGCCGGGGCGGCGCCGAGCAGCGGCAGCACCAGGGCGGCCGTGGCGAGCGTTCCGGCGGTCCGCTTCAGGCGTCTGACGCCGGGTGCGGACGACGGGTCGGGGGCGAATCCTCGCAATGCGGCCTCCTGTGACGGGCGGGGCGTGGCGGGACGGGCGGCGCCGAGCTGGGTCAGTGGTACCGGCTTGCCGACGATCCGTCAATGATGCCCTCGGGAGAATGATTTCCCACGTCACACAGGGTTTCGGGCGAGTTTCGCGCTGATGGGGCGCGGGCCTGCGGGGCGTCAGTGGCGTATACCAGTGACCCCCCGCCCCACAGGCCCGGCACCCGGAACCGCGATGCGCCGCCGCTCGGGCGCACCGCGGTGCTCAAGTCCCGCCTCAGCGGGTGCCGACCGCCGCGCGCACCGCCCGGCGGGCCATGTGGCAGTCGTCGTGCAGCCTCCGCAGGAGCAGCCGCTGCTCCTCGCCGGAGGGAGCCGCACCCGAGGGGACCGGGGCCGGCGGAGTGCCGTGCATCGAGCGCTGTACGGCGGTCTCGTAGGCGCGGATCTCCCGGGTCAGTACCAGCATCAGGTTGACCAGGAAGGCGTCGCGCGAGGCCGGGCCGCCCGACTGGGCGAGCTGGCTGATCTGGCGGCGCGCTTCGGGGGCGTCTCCGAGGACCAGCCAGAGGGTGGCCAGGTCGTACCCCGGCAGGTACCAGCCGGCGTGCTCCCAGTCGACCAGCACCGGGCCGGCCGGGGACATCAGGATGTTGGAGAGCAGCGCGTCACCGTGGCAGAACTGGCCCATGCCCTGGCGGCCGGCCGTGTGCGCGATGCCGTGCAGCAGCTTCTGGAGGTCGCCCAGGTCGCGGTCGGTGAGCAGGCCCAGCTCGTGGTAGCGGGAGAGGCGGTCCGCGTAGTCCAGCGGCGCGCCGAAGGTGCCCGCCGGGGGCCGCCAGGCGTTCAGCCGGCAGATCGCGCCGAGCGCGGCCCGGATGTCCCCGCGCGGGGGTGCCTCCAGCGGGTGGCGGCGGTGCGAGGCCACCCGGCCGGGCATCCGCTCGATCACCAGCGTGCAGTTGTCCGGGTCGGCCGCGATGAGCCGCGGCACGCGCACCGGCGGGCGGTGCCGGACGAAGGAGCGGTAGGCAGCTATTTCGTGCCGGACCCGCTCCGCCGCCGTGGGTGTGTGGTCCAGCAGGCACTTGGCCACCGCCGTACTGCGGCCGGTCGTCCCCACGAAGGTGACGGACCGTGGGCTGCGGCGCAGTACCTGCACCGGGGCGAACTCCGGGCAGATCCGCTGCACCGAGGCGATGGCGGTGCGGAGTTGGGTGCCTTGGGGGCCGGACAGGTCCAGCCTGCCGCTGAGCGGCTGTGAGCCGGGCTGCCCGGGAACGCGTGGTGCCCGGCCCACGCCCAGGAGGGGTGTTCCGGGTCGCGCCGCCGGGTCCAGATACGGTCCGCCGCCCACGGGGCGGGGACGTGGTGGCCGGGGCGGGGCGGACACGGAGGACGATGCTGCGTACATGGGAGATACAGATCCCTTCGTGTGCCTGCTGTGCCTGCCTGTGCGTCGCTTGTCACGAGCCGTGCGCCCACCCGGTCCCGTCCGTCCCTGGCACACCCTGGGGAGTGTCCCTGGGCGGCCGGGCCGGGGTGGCGCACTCCTACCTGACACCCGACGTCCACTGGCACACCATCTGGCGCACCCTGGCGAACCCTGGCGAATAGTCGCCCGGCAACCTGCACGGGGCTACTGTCAACTCAGCCGAGAACCTGGGGGCTTGACGTGAGCGGACAACCCAACACCCGCTTTGCGGACCTGTTCGGCATGGCCGGCTGGTCCAAGGGCGAACTCGCGCGGATGGTCAACCGGCAGGCGGCGGCCATGGGCCACCCCCAACTGTCGACGGACACCTCGCGGGTACGGCGTTGGATCGACATGGGAGAGATCCCGCGCGATCCGGTGCCGAGGGTGCTGGCGGCTCTGTTCACCGAGCGTCTCGGCCGTGTCGTGACCATGGAGGATCTCGGTCTGGTACGGCACGGGCGTGCGGGGAAACGGCAGGGCGACGGGAAACGAGAAGATCCCGACGGCGTGCTGTGGGCGCCCGAACGAACCGCCGCGGTCCTCACCGAATTCACGGGAATGGACCTCATGCTCAACCGACGCGGCTTGGTGGGCGCGGGTGCCGCGCTCGCCGCGGGAGCCACACTCAGCAGCGCCATGCACGACTGGTTGCACACCGACCCCACGCTCCGGGCCGACGCCCCCGTCCTCGACAACCCACTGCACGCGGAACCCGCCGGATTCGACCGCTACGAGGCCGCCCCCATCGGGTCTCAGGAGGTCGAGGAACTGGAGGGCTCGGTCCAGGTGTTCCGGGCCTGGGACGCCGCCCGCGGCGGCGGCCTCCAGCGCAAGGCGGTCGTGGGCCAGCTCAACGAGGTGGGCGGCATGCTCGCCTACCACCATCCACCCCAGCTCCAGCGGCGCCTGTGGGGCGTCGCCGCCAACCTCGCCGTCCTGGCGGGCTGGATGTCCCACGACGTGGGTCTGGAGCCCACGGCGCAGAAGTACTTCGTCATCGCCACGCACGCCGCGCACGAGGGCGGCGACCGCCCCCGCGCCGGGGAGGCGCTGTCGCGGGCGGCCCGCCAGATGGTGCATCTGGGCCGCCCGGACGACGCCATGGACCTGATGAAGCTGGCCCAGTCCGGCTCGGGGGAGGAGCTCCAGCCCAGAACCAAGGCCATGTTCCACACCATCGAGGCGTGGGCGCAGGCGGCCATGGGCAAGGGCCAGGCCATGCGCCGCACCCTCGGCCAGGCCGAGGACCTGTTCGTCTCCGACCGCCACGACAGCCGGCAGCCGGACTGGATGCAGACCTTCAAGGACGAGGATCTGTACGGCATGCAGGCCCTGGCCTACCGCACGCTCGCCGAGCACGACCCGAGCGCTGCCGTGCACGCCCAGCACTACGCCCAGAAGGCACTGGCGCTCAGGGTCGACGGGCGGGAGCGGTCGAAGATCTTCGACCATCTCTCCATGGCCTCGGCCTGCTTCATAGCGGACGACCCCGAACAGGCCGACCGGTACGCCCGGTTGGCACTCATGGCGATGGGAGCCAACTCCTCCCGCCGCACCTGGGACCGTCTGCGCGAGATGTACCGGCTCACCGCCGAGTACGCGAGTTACCCGAAGGTCGGGGAACTGCGGGAGGAGATCAGGCAGGCCCTGCCCAGGCCCCGGAGCCGCAACACGGGCTCGGCACCGGCGTAGTCACGGGACCGCGCGTCACCCGGAGACCCTGACGACGAGCACACCGGCGTCGCCGTCCTGACCCGCGCCCAGTTCCCCGGCCAGCATGCGCAGGCACTCCCGCGCGGTACCGGCCGTGCTCAGGCGTGGACCGAGGCCGAGCAGGCGTGTCACGTCCGGCTCACTGAGCCGCTCGGTGGGCAGCAGGAGCAAGTCGCCCGGTCGCAGGGTGAGTTCGGCCTGCCCGTAAGGGCAGTTCGCGCCCGGTGGCGGGTCGTCCGGTGCGGTGAGCCGGCGGCCCGTCCCGTCGCGGAACAGCAGCGGGACGGCCCACCCGGACCGGGCCGCCGCCACCGTGACGGGCGGTGCGCCGGGCGTGTGCTGTGTCGCGAGATCGAGAGCCGACGCAACGGCGCTCAACGACCCTCTGTGAGACCGGAGTTCACTCACGTCCCGGATCACGGCCCGCATGGAGACCGCGCCGCCGTCCGTGCCCAGCACCGGCTCGCCCCTCATGTGCACGGTCCGCACCGAGTCGTCGGGCCGCCGCACACGGAACTCGCCGTCGATCGGCCGGGCGTCCACCAGGCAGCCCGTCACCATCGCGGTGAGGCGCGGACGGTCCTCCTCGTGGACCAGCACCGGCAGTTCGTCCAGGCTGAGCGCGGGCACCGACGGGTCGAGGCCGAGTATGCGGTACAGCTCCACCGACCAGTCGGCCTCGTCGGTCAGCAGTCCCCACTCCGCCCGGCCGGACGGCACGCCCTCGGGATGCCCTGCGGGCGGGCTGTCCGCGGAGACTGGGGGCGGCATGACGCACTCCGAGGGGGCGGTGGGACCAGGGGAAGGGAAGAACCGCTACGACTGTGGCACAGCCCGCGATGCCCCGTAAGGCATTTGGCAACACGCGATACGAGGGTGCTTCGGGCATATGCCAGAGTCTTCCGAGAGTGGTCCGTGTGGTCCCGGAGGCCAAGCGCCGCGTCGGTCAAGTCGTATTCTCCGTAAGGGATTTGGTCCATATGTGTTGACCCGGCGCGGTGCTCGGGCAGGTGTTCGCCGCTCGTCTGTTCCTATGGGTCAGCCGAGGCCGATCGCCTTGTCCGCCTTCGCGCGCGTCGGCTGCCACCACGTCGTCACCGGCTCCCAGACCCGGACGTCCCTCCCGGTGCCCAGTCGCGCGGCCGTGAAGTCACGGCCGTACTGGGACGCCGAGGCCGACACCCCGAGCGAGGGGGAGCGCCGTGCCTCCGGGTCGGACGGGTTGCCGATGGTGCGCACCGCCCCGTAGGCGGTCTTGCCGGCGTCCAGCCGGTAGGTGCCCCGGCCGCCCTCGGGCGTGGGCAGCGCGGCGCCGTCCAGCTCACCGAAGGTGATCGTCGGCACCCGGTCCACGAGACAGGCGCGCGAGCCGGTGTTGGTCACCGAGAAACGCACGACGGTCGTCTTCCCCTTCACCGCCTTGGCCTGGATGTCGAGCGCCTTCGCGGCGCAGCGGGCGGGCGCGGCCTGGTGCCGCGGTGCCGCCTGGCCGGGCGCGGCGGCCAGCAGCAGCGCGGCCGAGGCGGCCAGGACGGGCACGGTGTGGACGGTACGGATACGCATGAGCGAGGTCCCCCTGTCGTGATCGGGTCCGGTCGGCGGGCTGGGGCCGCGCCTACCCGGTGTGACGCCGGACATGACCGCGCAGTTGCGCCGTCACCCTTCGCTCAGGGGTCCCGCCGCTCACGGGTCCGTCGACACGGTGGAGCTCCACGCCTTCCCGTCCGCCGGGCACGAGCTGCCGTTGGGCGGCAGGGTGCCGTACATCAGGAAGTCGTCGACCTTGCGGTGCACACACTTGGACGAGGCGTAACCGGTGTGCCCGTCGCCCTTGTTGTCGAGCACCACGGCCGAGGACCCCAGCCGCCGCGCCGTCTCCTCGGCCCAGCGGTACGGCGTCGCCGGGTCCCCGCGCGTGCCGACGAGCAGTATCCGCGAGGACGGTACGTCCTTCACCGAGTCCCTGATGTAGTCGGTGCCCTTGGGGCGGCCGTAGCACATCAGCAGCTGGGTGAGCCGGTAGCGGCCGAAGACCGGGGACGCGGCGTCGTAGGAGGCGCGCAGGTCGGTGAGGTCCTTGGTGAGGCGGGCGGCGGAGGGCCGGTCGGGGTCGTCCGCGCAGTTCACCGCCATCAGCGCGGCCGTGAGGTTGTCGATCGGCACCTGTCCCGGATCGGTGAGCCCGCCGTCGTTCTTGCCGGACCCGCTCGCCCGCGTCGGCAGCCCGGCGCCGCCCGAGGCGAAGCTGAGCACCCGGCGCGCGTCGCCGTCCTCCACCAGCGAGGCGAGCGCCCGCTCCAGCGACGGCCACAGCTCCTTGCTGTACAGGCCCTGCCCGATGGCGCCCACCAGATCCTGCCCGGAGAGGGTGCCGCCGAAGTCGGTCGGTACGGGGTTCGCGTCCAGCGAGCGCACGAGCTGGAGCACCTGGCCCTCCGCCGCCCGCCGGTCCTGGCCGAACGGGCAGCCCATGTCCGTCACGCACCAGTCCAGGAAGCCCTCCAGCGCCGTCTGCTGTCCCTGGGCGCCCGCGAGGCCCTGCTCCGAGAGCGGTTCGGTCAGCGTGTCCACGCCGTCCAGGGCCATCCTGCCGACCTTGTGCGGGAACTGCGCCGCGTACACCGCGCCGAGCCGGGTGCCGTAGGAGAAGCCCAGGTAGTCCAGCTTCTTCTGGCCGAGGGCCTGGCGTATGACGTCCATGTCGCGGGCCGCGTCCACCGTGCCCATGTGCTTGAGCACCGGTCCGGAGTGTTTGGCGCACAACTGGGCGGACTGCCGGAGCAGGGTCATGAGCTGCTGCGGGCTGCTGACGTCGACACCGGCATCCGCCGAGTCCGACGAACCCGAGGAGTCCGACGGGGGCTCCTCGCCCACGCCGCAGCTCACGGGGGAGGAGCGGCCTATCCCGCGCGGGTCGAAGGAGACCACGTCGGAGCCGTTGGTGAGGTCCATGAACTCCTTGCCGCCGGCCGCGAGCTGGTTCACCCCCGAGGCGCCGGGCCCGCCGAAGTTCAGCAGCACCGCGCGGTGCCCGGAGCCGGTCGCCCGGTAGCGGGCCAGCGCAAGATCGAGGGTGCCCACCGTGGGGTGCGCGTAGTCCAGCGGGACGGTCACCTTGCCGCACTGGAGATCCCTCGGCATGTCCGGGCCCGTGCAGCGGCCCCAGGCGACCTTCTGTTCGTAGAAGCGGGCCATGCCGGGCCGGTCGGCCTGGCCGGACCGGGACTCGGCGGCCACCGCCACGGGCAGGCTCGCGCCGACCAGCGCCAGGGCGAGCACTCCCGCACCCGCGCCACGCCGTACGGCGGACCGTCTGGACTGCTGCTTCACCTTGGCCGGCATCGCTCGCCTCCCAGGGCGCCACCGCACTGAACAGGGGCGGCGCCGTCCTCACCATAAGCGGGCCCCGCACCGGCCGCCTCCCGGCCGTGCGGGCGTCACCTCCGGTCCGGGGCGAGCGGGATCACCTCCTCCGGCCGGGTGAACGGTCCACCTATCCGCGTGGATGGCGCGACAACGGCTTGACGTGCGGTTCGAACGATCGTGCCCCCCGAACGGGTGAAAGCCGCACAGGCCATAACCCGAACGGTCCGTGCGCGTTCTATGTGGTGCGGGTGGCTGCCCGCTACGACTTCTGGAAGGCAGGGAACCTATGAAACGGGCTACCCGAAACGGTGTGATCGGCGTCGCCGCCGCCTCCGGTGCGATGGCCATGGCCATGCCCGTCTCCGCCGCTTTCGCGGCTGGTGGTGCCACCGCCGACGGCGCCGCTGTCGGCTCGCCCGGGGTGCTCTCCGGCAACACAGTCCAGGCCCCGGTCAGCGTCCCGCTGAACGTGTGCGGCAACAGTGTCGATGTGGTCGGACTCCTCAACCCGGCCTTCGGCAACTCCTGCGCGAACACCGGCTCCGACAACGGCGGCGCGGTGAGCGGCGGCGGCTCCGGCAGCAAGGCCGGGGGCAGCGGTACCGGTGGCAGCAAGGCCGGCGGCACCCGGGCCGGCAACGTGGGGGGTGGCGGCGCCACCGCGCACAGCGTCACCCAGGGCTCGCCCGGCGTGCTCTCCGGCAACGGCCTCCAGTTGCCGATCGACATCCCGGTGAACGCCTGCGGCAACAGCGTGGACGTCGTCGGGGCCCTCAACCCGGCCTTCGGCAACAACTGCGAGAACCACTCCGAGGCGCCGACCCCGCCGCCGGTGGCGCCGCCCAAGCACCAGCCCCCGGCCCCGCCGAAGCACCAGCCCCCGGCGCCGCCGAAGACCGTGGTGCCGCCCACCCACGAGACGCCGCCCAGCCTGGCGCACACCGGAGCGGACTTCGCGGCCCCGGCGCTGGCCGGCAGCGCGGCCTTCCTGGTGGCGGGCGCGGCCCTGTACCGGCGCAACCGCCCGGGCAGCAGGGTCTGATCCCGCTCCACCACACGGCCCCACCGACCCAGCACCACTCGGTGGGGCCTTTGTAGTGCCTCGGCACGGTACGGGCGGCACCCGGGCGGTCCCGGCGTGACGCGAGGCCGCCCGATCAGGAAGGATGCGGCGCGAGCGACCCCCCGCCCCCCCCGGAAACGGAGCGCAGCGATGACGTCACCGGCCCCTCAGGAGTTCACCGTCACCCAGGCCACCCTGGACGACTGGCCGGTGATCAGCGGCTGGGCGGCGGCCGAAGGCTGGAATCCGGGACTCTCCGACGGCCCCGCCTTCTTCGCCCAGGACCCCGAGGGCTTCTTCCTCGGCCGCATCGACGGCGAGCCGGTCTCCGCGATCTCCGTCGTCAACTACGGCACGGACTACGCCTTTCTCGGCTGCTACCTCGTCCGCCCCGACCTGCGCGGACACGGCTACGGCCTCACCACCTGGAAGACCGCGCTCGCCCACGCCGAGGAGCGCACCGTCGGCCTGGACGGCGTCGTGGACCAGCAGGACAACTACCGTCGCTCCGGCTTCGAACTCGCCCACCGCACCGCCCGCTACACCGGCCCCGCCCCGGCCGCCGAGCCGCCCCTCGGAGTGCGTCACGCCCAGCCCGGCGACCTCGACGCCATCACCCGCTACGACGGTGCGTGCACCCCGGCCGACCGTCCCCGCTTCCTCGCCGAGTGGCTCACCGCCCCCGGCCACCACACCTACGTACGCCACGAGGGCGAGCACCTCACCGGCTACGGCGTGATCCGTCCCGGCGCGGACTGCCTGCGCATCGGCCCCCTCTTCGCAGACACCCCCGAGGACGCGCGCGCCCTGTTCGCCGCGCTCACCGCCGACCACGCCGGCCGGCAGATCGCCATCGACGTGCCCGAACCGAACGAGGCGGGCGTCGAGATGGTCCTCGCGGCCGGCCTCACCCCGTCCTTCGAGACCGCCCGTATGTACACCGGGCCCGTCCGCGAGCACGCCGCCGAGCGGGTGTTCGGCATCGCCACGCTCGAACTGGGCTGACCGCAGGGCTCGTTCGGGGTAATCCCGTTGTCCGGACCCGGCCCGGATGCTGGAGTGGCCGCATGGATCACGCCGCGGTACTCGCCCGCTACGACCTGGACATGCGGCAGGGCGCCCGACCCGACGCGCCCGGCGCCCGGATCGAGCGGGCGGGTGCCGTGGTGCGCCAGGTCGCGGGCGAGCGGGGCTGGAACGGTGTCGTCTGGTCCGGCCTCGACGCGGCCGGCGCGGATCGCGCGATCGAGGAGCAGATCGCGTACTTCACGGGCCTGGGCCGGGACTTCGAGTGGAAGCTCTACGGCCACGACGGGCCGGAGGATCTGGGCGAGCGGCTGAGCGCGGCGGGGTTTCGGGCCGAGGAGCCCGAGACGCTGATGGTCGGCGAGATCGCACGACTCGCCCTGGAGGAACGGCTCCCGGACGGCGTCCGCCTGGTCCGGGCCGCCGACGCGGCGGGCGTCGGCCTCGTGGTGGCGGTGCACGAGAGGGTCTTCGGCACCGACGGCACCGCCCTGCGCGACCATTTGCTGGCCCGGCTCGCGGCCGGCCCCGGCACGGTCCTCGCCGTGGTCGCGCTGGCCGGGGAGGAGCCGGTGGCCTCCGCCCGGCTGGAACTGGTGCCGGGCGGAGACTTCGCGGGACTCTGGGGCGGCGGCACCGTCGAGGAGTGGCGGGGCCGGGGCCTGTACCGCGCCCTGGTCGCCCACCGCACCCGCGTCGCCGCCGCCCACGGCTGCCGTCATGTCCAGGTGGACGCCTCCGCCATGAGCCGCCCGGTTCTGGAACGCCTCGGGCTGCACGCCCTGACCACCACGACGCCGTACCTGTACAAGAGGTGACCTCAGTGGCGGCGGCCCACCGTCCGGTCCAGCGCGGCGATGCCGACGGCGGCCAGCGCGATCTGGATCAGCCACTCGATCCAGTCCGGCCCGTCGGTGTCCGCGACCCCCAGGCCCGCCGCGATCGCCGTGCCCAGCAGGGCGGCCACGATGCCGACGAGGATGGTGACGATCACACCGATGTGCTGGCGACCGGGCACGACGAGCCGGCCCAGCACGCCGATCACTATGCCGATGATGATGGCGCTGATGAGTCCTGAAATCTCCATGTCCACCCCTAGTGGTCTCGGCCCCTGCTGATCTGGCGGATGCCCCCTGCGGACGATGCCAGTCCACTCCGGCGCCGCCCCTGGGAACTCCCACCGGGAGAGTGCCCGGGGCGGCGATCGTCGACGCGGCCGGGGAGGGGGATCTCAGGACGCGGGGACCGTCCGTTCCGGGGTGTTCCAGCCGGAGACCCGCACCCGGGGCGACGAGCCGCGCAGGTCCGCCGTGCGGTAGGTGGCGGTGAGCGTCACCGACTCGCCCGGCCAGAGGCCGACCTGATTGTCCGACCAGCGCACCGGCAGTACCGGCCGGCCCTTCGCGTCGACCAGATGGACGTCCGTCAGCACTGAGGGCGTCCGGCCGCCGCCGGTACGGCGCAGGGTCACCGTCGTGGTCGACAGCGCGCCCGAGGAGCGGGTGGCGGCGGTGGCCGACACCGGTACCCGCGCCATGGTGGAGAGGCCCTTGAGGTCGGCGGAGGCGGTCGTCGGGGTGTAGTACCAGTCGGTGTGCGCCCAGTCGAGCGTGTCGGGCCGGGTGGAGAGCCAGTACACGTTCCGGCTCACCTCCCAGCCGTCCGGGCCGGTGAGCACCAGGCGCAGCAGGTGGGTCCGGGAGGTGCCGCCGAGGTCCTTCGGCAGCGTGAACGCGGTGCCGTGGGCGCCGTCTCCGGGCACGCGCAGCCCGGTCAGGGTGCGGTCGTGGCGCGGGGTGCCGTCCGGGTCGGTGAGGGTGGCCCGCACGGTGAGGCCGGTGGCGGGGGAGTGGCGGTCGTTGACGACGACCACCGAGCGGTCGTCGTAGGAGTACTGGACGTGCAGCGGCTCGCCCGCCTTCTTGGCGCCGAAGTAGGCCCCGTTCTGGTCGAGATAGCGGTCCATGAGCTGCCAGTGCAGCGAGGTCCAGCCGCTGTTGAGCATCCAGTGCACGATCCCGGTGGCCGGCTTGTCGGCGTCGTGGGCGTTGCGCCGGTACGCCTCGAACTCGGCGCGGACGTTCTCGTACTGGGCGAGCTGCGCCTTGCGCACGTAGTCGGTGAGGCCGGCCGGGGCGCCGTAACGGGCGGTCAGGGCGTCGTTGTAGAGCTTGAGGGTGGAGAAGACCGCCGAGGGTGAGCGGTGGTACTGCTTGGCCGCCGGGGTGCGCCACAGGGTGTCCAGCTCGGCCGGGGTCATCATCCGGCGCAGGGTGTCCAGGGTGGGGATGCTGGGGCCCGCGCTGGTCTCGGAGTTGAAGCCGGTGGCCCCGCCCTCGCGCTTGGCGTACCAGTAGGCGGGCGGCACCCAGTCGTAGGGGCCGCTCATCTTCATGCCCGAACTGCCGAGCTTGGGCGAGGAGTTGTCGGAGGCGGCCGGGACGACCGGGGTGGGCCAGTCGGCGGACCTCAGCGCGTCCAGGTAGTTCTTCTCGATGGTGGCGTCCGGTGCCGCGTCGCTGCCGATCAGGAAGGAGAGGACGCTCGGGTGGGCGCGCAGCCGGGCCGCCTCGGCGGCCATGGACGCCTTCGCCACCGCGTGGTCGTCCGCGTCCCACTTCTCCCCGGAGCCGTCCTCGTTGGTCTGGCCCTCCCACTTGTCGCAGCACTCCCAGCCCGGCAGCGTGAGCACGCCGAGCCGGTCGGCCAGGTCGAAGAACTCGTCCGGCTCGATGTGCCCCTCCAGCCGGACCGTGTTCAGCCCCAGGTCGAGGACGTACCGCAGCCGGTCCTCCGCATAGCCCCGGTCCCAGCGCAGGAACTGGTCCGGCGACCAGCCGCCGCCCCGGATCAGCAGCGGGCGTCCGTTGATCCGGTACTGGCGGGCGCCGTCCTTGTCCAGGGGAGCCCGCACGTCACGGATGCCGAAGCTCTGGCGCGCGGTGTCGGATACGGCACCGGCGACGGAGGCGGTGAGCCGCAGGCCGTACAGCGGCTGGCCGCCCATTCCGGCGGGCCACCACACGCGCGGGGACCGCAGACGCAGGCCCGGGGTGTCGGCGGGGGAGAAGGCGAGGTCGCGCGAGGTGTGTGCGGCGAGGGCGACCCGGCGGGTGAGCGTGGTCCCGGCGACGCTGCCGGTGACCAGGGCGGTGACCGGTCGGCCGGTGTCGTTGCGGACGCGTGCCCTCACGGTCAGGTCGGCGGTGGCCAGCGAGGGCACGGCCAGCTTGGTCACCACATGGGCGTCGCCCAGCGAGACCGGCCCGCCGCGCCGGACCAGCACGTCGCGGACCAGGCCCATGTTCTGGTCCGGGGGCGGCTGGAGCCAGTCGAGCCAGCCCATGCTCAGGTCCCGGTTCGGATCGTTGGGCCGCACCCGGAAGGCGACCGTGTTCCGGCCGGGCCGCACCAGCGGCGTGATGTCCGGCTCGTGCCGGGTGTACGCGCCCTTGACCTGCGCGTCCGTCGCCACCCGGTGGCCGTTGACGTACACCTCGGCGGCCGGGACGACCCCGCTGAAGTCGAGCCGGGTGCGCCGGGAGGTGTCGTCCACGGTGAAGTCGGAGCGGTACCACCAGGGCACCTTGAAGTCGGCCTTCGGAATCCTGCTCAGGTTGGTCGAGCGGAACGGGTCCGGGTAGCGGCCCTCGGCCAGCAGGGCCGCGAGGACCGTGGAGCGGGGGCCCGCGTGGTGCCAGCCGCGCGCCGGGTAGCCGGGCGAGGAGACGGTGGCCGCCGGGTCGCCGACCTTCGCGGTGGACTGGAGCGCGAAGGAGGTGAGCGGGGTGGCGGAGCCCGCCGTGTCCGGGACGTGTGTCGCTCCGGCGGCCGGGAGCGGCGCGGCGGCGCGGTCCTTCGGGGCCGCCCAGGCGGTGGTGGTGAGAGTGCCGATCAGACCGAGGAGCGCGGCGGCCGTCGCGAGGCGGCGGCCGGGGGCGGGGCGAGCGGACAGGGCGGTCTCCAGCCTCGAGAGGTCAAGGAACGCTATGGCCCGGCTCAAGCTAGAAAGCGCCGCGAACCGTGTCAAAGACCTCCGGCCAGGACGCGCCGCCCGCGCGCACGAGGAGGCCGGCCCGCTCCGGCGGACCGGCCTCGCGTCCTTCGTTGTCGGTGGGAGTCTGCGTACGGTCCTCCTTCCGTCGAACCGAGCGGACTCGACCGCGTCCGGTGGGCCTGCGGTGGAGTGCCGCGTATCGCGTATCCATCCATACTGCGCCTTTTATTCCCGTATGTGTAGGGGGGTTCGGGCAGTAATTCGACCGGGATTCGCCCCCCGCTCAGACGGCCGCCTCCAGCGGTTCCCGGCGCTCGATCCCGGAGCGCAGCCGGTGCAGGCCCCGGCGGGCGTGGCTCTTGACGGTGCCGAGCGGCCAGCCCGTGCGGGCGGCGATCTGCGGCTGGGTGAGGTCCTCGTAGAAGGCGAGGTAGAGCACCCGGCGCTGGGCGGCGGGCAGCCGGCCGAGTTCGCGGCGGACCAGGAGCCGGTCGAGCACCGTCTCGGGGTCGGCGGCGGTCTCGGTGCGGGACAGGGACGCGGCTGCCGCGACCAGCTCGCCGCGCCGGGCGCGCGCCGCCAGCGCGTCGAAGATCTTGCGCCGGGTGATGCCGACGATCCAGCCGCCCAGCGGGCCCCGCTCCGGCCGGTAGCCCGCACGGCCCCGCCACACCCCCAGGAACACCTGCTGGGTCACGTCCTCCGCCTCACCGGCGTTCCCCAGCGCGCGGCGGGCGAGGGCGTACACCAGCGAGGACCAGCGCCGGTACACGGCCGCGAGACAGTCCTCGTCCCCCGCGACCAGGCCCCGCGCCAGCTCCTCGTCGCCGCACCCGTCCCCGGCCGGGGCCACGGGAGGCGCGGCGGTGGCGGGCGGGGACGGGTGGGAGGTCATGACCTGGCTCCTCGGGTGGGACGGTCAGGACATCGTGCGAGCCGGCGCCGGACGCCGACAACTCGCATCGTTTCTGCGTCGTTCCTGGCGTACTGTCGGGGTATGGACGACGAATCCGCCGGCGCCGGACTGACCACCGGCGCCCTGGCCCGCAGGCTCGGGGTGTCGCCCACCACCCTGCGCTCCTGGGACCGCCGCTACGGCCTGGGCCCCGCCGCCCGCGCCGACGGCAGACACCGCCGCTGGACCCCGGACGACGTTGCTGTGCTGGAGGCGATGTGCCGGCTGACCTCCTCCGGCGTGCCGCCCGCCGAGGCCGCCCGCACCGCGCGCGACGCCACCCGCCCCCCTGCCGGACGCACCCCGGCCCCCGCGTCCCGCTCCCGCGCGCCCGGCGCCCTGCCGCTGGGCGACGTGCGCCAGGAGTGCCGCGGGCTGGCCCGTGCTGCCGTCCGCCTGGACGCCCCGGCCGTGGAGGAGCAACTCGACGGCGTGGTCACCGAGTACGGCATCACCGTCGCCTGGCAGGACGTGATGGCGCCCGCCCTGCACGCCGTGGGCCGCAAGTGGGTCTCCTCCGGGGACCGTTACATCGAGGTGGAGCACCTGCTGTCCTGGCACGTCTCCACCACCCTGCGCCGCCACACCCCCCGCCTCGGCCCGGCCGGCACCCCCGTCACCGGACCCGTGCTGCTCGCCTGCGCCCCCGGCGAACAGCACACCCTCCCGCTGGAGGCGCTGAACGCCGCACTGGTCCAACACGGCGTCCCCACCAGGATGTTCGGCAGCGCCGTCCCCGCCGAGGCGCTCGCCGCCGCCGTACGGCGCCTCGGCCCGGCCGCCGTCGTGCTGTGGTCCCAGTCCCGCGCCACCGCGAGCCTGCCCCTCGCGAGGCAGATCGCGGACGTCGAGTGGGGCGTACGCGGTGCCCGGAGCCAGACCCTGATGATGCTCGGCGGCCCCGGCTGGGCGGGCCGCTCCTGCCACGGCATGCTCCGTCCGACCGGGCTCGCCGACGCCCTCGACACCCTGACCGCCGCCTACGGCACCGGGCCCGGCCGGGACCTCACTCCAGCCCGCGCGCGTGCCGGAACCGGTCCAGCCCGTCCTTGAGGTCGACGATCGGGTCCGGGTAGTCCCCGAGCTTGGCCCGCTCCGACCCGCTCAGCTTCCACGGCTCGTGCACCGCCTTGCCCTCGACGTCCGCCAACTCCTCGACCCAGCGCCGGACATAGGCGCCGTCCGGGTCGTACCGCCTGCCCTGGGCCGTCGGGTTCAGCACCCGGTTGGGGCGGGTGTCGGTGCCGGTTCCGGCCGTCCACTGCCAGTTGAGCTGGTTGTTGGCCACGTCCCCGTCGACCAGCAGGTCCAGGAAGTGCCGGGCGCCCACCCGCCAGTCCACGTACAGCGTCTTGGTCAGGAAGCTCGCGGTGAGCAGCCGGCCCCGGTTGTGCATCCAGCCCTCGTGCCGCAGTTGCCGCATCGCCGCGTCCACGATCGGATAGCCGGTACGCCCCTGACGCCACGCCTCGATGTCCGCCTCGGCCTTCTTGCCCGTGCGCCAACGGTCGCGCCGGGTGCGGTAGTCGGCGTGCGACGCCTCCGGACGCACCGCGAGCAACTGCCGGTTGAAGTCCCGCCAGGCGACCTGCCGTACGAACGCGTCCGCGCCCGCACCGCCCGCCAGCCGGGAGCGGTGCACCAGTTCCACCGGGGAGACGGTGCCGAAATGCAGATGCGGGGAGAGCCGGGAGGTACCGTCACCGGCCAGGTCGTCGTGCTGGTCCTCGTACGCCTCGATCCCCGAGCGCAGCCAGTCGGCCACCATCCGGCGCCCCTCGGCCTCGCCGCCCTCCGCGAGCCCCGGCGAGGTGCCCGACACCGCGTCGCGGGACGGGAGTTCCTCGGACTTGACGTCGTCCGGCACGTTCACCTTCCGGGGCGCCCCGATCGGGTCGCGCTGCGAATGACCCGACCAGTGGCGGAAGTACGGGGTGAACACGGCGAAGTGGTCCGACGCCGTCGGCGTCACCGCGCCCGGCTCCACGGCGGCCGTCACCGTGTCGTGGACGTGCAGCCTGCGGCCGTCCGCCTCCAGCGCCTCGCGCAGGGCGTGCTCGCGGCGGTGCGCGTAGCCGCTGGCGTCGGCGGCCAGATGCACCTCGTCGGCGTCCGCCTCCGCGACCACCTTCAGCACCTCCGCCACCACGTCCCCGGAGCGCAGCACGAGCCGGCCGCCGCGCTCGCGCAGCCCGGCGTCCAGGTCCCGCAGGCAGTCGGCGAGGAACGCCAGCCGGTTGGGCGCGGTGAATCCCGCGCCGTCGATGCCGTCGTCGCGCACGAACAGCGGCACCACCCGCCGGGCTCCGTCCAGGGCCGCGCGCAGCGGCGGATGGTCGTGCAGACGCAGGTCGGCGGTGAAGAGGACGACCGAGGTGTTCATCGAGCGGCTCCGGAGCAGGGGATGCTAACGGTGGACTCTTCCGGGCGAGCGCCCCGGACGGACGCGGACGTCAACGCCGCGCCCGCTTCTTCAGCCTCCGGTGCTGGAGCCCCAGGTTCTTGACGCCCCGCTTCCGGAGCCCCCGGTTCTTCATCGTCGGGACCGGACCATGGACCGCGGCCCGCGCGATGTTGCGGGCCATCCCGCCGAACACGATCGCGTGGAACGGCGACACCGACCACCAGTACGCCTGGCCGGCCAGCCCGCGCGGATGGAACACGGCGCGCTGCCGGTACCGGCTCCGGCCCTCGCCGTACGGCTCCGCGTACATCTCCAGCCAGGCCAGGCCCGGCAGCCGCATCTCGGCGCGCAGCCGCAGCAGATGGCCCGGCTCGATCTCCTCCACCCGCCAGAAGTCCAGCGAGTCGCCCACCCGCAGCCGCTCCGCGTCCCGGCGGCCCCGGCGCAGGCCCACCCCGCCCATCGCCCGGTCCATCCAGCCGCGCAGGCTCCAGGCGAGCGGGAAGGAGTACCAGCCGTTGTCCCCGCCGACCCCCTCGATCACCCGCCACAGCCGGTCCAGCGGCGCGTCCACCACCATCTCGCGCTCGTCGGTGTACAGGCTGCCGCCCGCCCAGTCCGGGTCGGTCGGCAGCGGGTCGCTCGGCGCGCCCGGCACCGACGCCGAGGACCAGCGGGTGACCACCTTCGCCTCCCGCACCCGGCGCAGCGCCAGCCGCACCGCCTCGTCGAAGCCGAAGGGATGCCCCGGCGGGTCGGGCAGATAGCGCCTGATGTCGTGCTCGCGGCACACCACCTCGTACCGCAGCGACTCGGTGAGCGGACGGGCGATGGAGGCGGGCACCGGGGTCACCACACCCACCCAGTGGCTGGACAGACCCGGTGTGAGCATCGGCACCGACACGATCAGCCGGCGCGGAAGATGGGCGAGCTGGGCGTACCTGAGCATCATCTGCCGGTACGTCAGTATGTCCGGGCCGCCGATGTCGAAGCCCCGGTTCACGTCGTCCGGCAGCGTCGCCGAGCCCACCAGCAGCCGCAGCACGTCCCTGACGCCGATCGGCTGGATACGGGTGTGCACCCAGCTCGGCGTCACCATCACCGGCAGCCGCTCGGTGAGGTAGCGCAGCATCTCGAAGGAGGCCGAGCCGGAGCCGATGATCATCGCCGCGCGCAGGACGGCCGTCGGCACCCCGGACGCCATCAGGAGGTGCCCGACCTCCGCCCGGGAGCGCAGATGCGGGGACAGCTCACTCTCCGGCACCCCGGCCGGGGTCAGCCCGCCGAGGTACACGATCCGGCGCACCCCGGCGGCCTTCGCCTGCTCGCCGAAGTACCGGGCCGCGCGCCGGTCGGTCTCCTCGAAGCCGTCCCCGCTGTTCAGCGCGTGCACCAGGTAGTACGCCACGTCGACGTCCCGCATCGCCTCGGCCAGCGAGTCGGGGTCCGTCACATCGCCGCGCACCACCTCCACGTCACCGGCCCACGGAAGGTCGCGCAGCTTGTTCGGCGTACGGGCCAGACAGCGCACCTGGTGTCCGGCGGCGAGCAGCTCCGGCACGAGCCTGCCCCCGATGTAGCCGGTCGCCCCGGTCACCAGGCAGCGCAGGCCGCCCTCGGGCTCGTCGTCGTTCATCGTCTCGGGCTCCTCGGCGTCGGTGTCCGCCCGCGGTCCGCCACGGGCTCCCCGTGATCCCTTCCCGCTCTGCGCCACAAGTGGATGCGGTTGCGGCGGACGGCGTACACCGGCATGTCGGCGCGATAGCCGGGCAGCCGACGAGGTACAGGTCTTGTGACCCGCCCGAACCTTCCGCCGGAGGTGGCCGCCATGAATTCGACCGTGCTGGAGCGTTTCCCCGCAGGTTCACCGCGCGGCTCCTGGCCCGCCGAGGAGTACGCCGCCGCCCGCCGCGCCGAGGGCGAACCCGCGACGGTGGTCATGGACCTCCAGTCGGACGCCTTCCTGGTCGTGGTCGAGGGCCGCGCGGACGACTAGGACTCCGCGTCACCGGGTGAGCGCCTCCAGATGCGCCTGCCGGGTCTCCGTCGTCTGACCCTGGATCAGCAGGAACATGCCCTCGCGGGCGAGGCGCTGGGCCTTGGACGTGAGGGACATCGAGCGGCCGCCTCCCGCCACGACCGCCGCGGTGGTGGCGGTGTTCAGCGCCGCGTACGCCTCCGCCCGCACCGCCAGGCGTTCCGCCACCCGCTCCAGCGGGGAGGGGTGGTCCGCGAGGGCGTAGGCGCGGGTGCGGAGGTCCGCCAGGTGGGTCCGTAGCGGGGCCGTTGTGCTCTCGTCCAGCAGGGACAGGGCCGCCGAGGCGATGCCGAAGACCGCCGGGTTGGTGTTGAGGGTCTTCGCCCGGTCGGTGGGGGCCCAGTCGGCGTACGGGAGGCGCAGGGCCACCGCGTCGCCGGGGACGCGCAGGCCGTCCAGTTCCAGGGAGACCGTGTGCGCGGCGGTCAGGGCGGCCAGGCGCAGGGGTGCCGAGGGACGCAGGCCCGGCTGGTCGCGGGCGTCGACGAAGGCGAACACCGCTTCGCCGTCGTCGGTCAGGCCGGCCAGCAGGAGTACGTCGTTCAGGCCCCAGCCGGTGCACCAGGGGACGCTCCCGTCGAAGCGCCAGCCCGTGCCGTCACGGCGGGCCCGCACGGGTGCCCTGGGGTGGGCCCGCAGTTGGGCGTAGGCCACGCCGGACAGCAGCTCGCCCCGGGCCAGTGGGCCCAACAGGCTCTCGCGGGCGGCCGGTTCACCCCGCGCGAGTACCTGGACGGGAGTGTGGTGCTGGGACTGGACGAACCACGTCGAGCAGCAGGCGCCGGCCAGGATCTCCGAGACCTCCCGCACCACGGCGGACGGCGCCGCCGAACCGCCGTACTCGGTCGGCGCGGTCAGACCCAGCAGCCCGGACCGCTTCACGGCCTCGATGTGGCTCGCGGGCACACCCTCCTGGTCCACCCGCTCCGCCCCGGGCTCCAACAGCTCCGAGGCGAGCAGACGGGCGCGGGCGACGAGCGGGTGATCGGTGATCGTCATGCGTCCTTTCCTACCCCGGCCGCCCCGCCCGGCACCTGTGGCACACTCCGTCGATGGTCCCCGAAACGATCACCGCGGCAGCCTCCGGCACCCTCACCCTCGGCGACCTCACCGTCCGCCGTATCGGCCTCGGCGCGATGCGGCTGACCGGCAACGCCGCCTTCCACCTGGGCACCCCCGGCGACCGGGCCAGATCGCTGGCCGTCCTGCGCCGGGCCGTGGAACTCGGGGTGAACCACATCGACACCGCCGCCTTCTACTTCTCCTCCCTCCGCTCCGCCAACGAACTGATCGACACCGCCCTCGCCCCCTACGCCGACGACCTGGTCATCGCCACCAAGGTCGGTCCCTTCCGCGAGCAGGACGGCTCCTGGGGCACCGCCGCCCGCCCCGACCAGCTGCGCGGCCATGTCGAGGAGAACCTCCGCCAGCTCGGCCGCGACCACCTCGACCTCGTCTACCTGCGCCGGATGCGCCAGGACTCCATCGCCGAACACTTCGGCGCCCTCGCGGAGTTGCGGGAGGCGGGCCTCATCCGGCACCTCGGCGTCTCGGCGGTCGAACCCCGGCACCTGGACGAGGCGTCGGCCATCGCGCCGGTGGTCGCCGTGCAGAACCGGTACGGGCTCGACACCCCCGGCCCGCAGCGGCAGGAGCTGCTCAGGCTGTGCGGGGAGCGCGGCATCGCCTTCGTGCCGTACTTCTCCGTCGCCGGGGAGACCGGGGAACGGGGCACCCACGAGCGGGTCGCGGCCGACGCGGACGCGGTGGTCGCGGAGATCGCCGAGGCGCACGGCGCCGGCCCCACCCAGGTCCGGATCGCCTGGACCCTCCACCAGGGCCCGCACGTCCTCGCCATCCCCGGCACCGGCGACCCCGCCCATCTGACGGAGAACATCGCGGCGGGCGCCCTGAGGCTCAGCGACGGCGAACTGGGCCGCCTGAACGCCATCCACCAGTAGCGGAGCACCCCGGCGGGCCCCTCTCCGGAGGAGACTGGCGCCCCGGTAGTTTTACGTATAACCTCTCCCGCTAACCACCCCCACCGGAAGGCTCCGATGCGCCGCGTTGCCCTGGTCACCCTCGTCGTGGACGACTACGACGACGCCATCCGCTTCTACACCGAGGCCCTCGGGTTCCGGCTGGCCGAGGACGAGCCCCGCCCGGACGGCTCGCGCTGGGTCGTGGTGGAGCCCGGCACCGAACAGGGCGCCGGAACCGGCCTGCTGCTCGCCCGCGCCAAGGACGACGGCCAGCGCGCCCGCGTCGGCGACCAGACCGGCGGCCGTGTCGGCTTCTTCCTGCACACCGACGACTTCGCCCGCGACCACGCCCGCATGACCGCCCACGGGGTGACCTTCCTGGAGGACCCCCGCCACGAGCCGTACGGCACGGTCGCCGTCTTCCAGGACCTCTACGGCAACCGCTGGGACCTGCTCCAGCCCGCCGCCTGAACCCCGTCCGCGATCCCATCCGCACGACCCGCCGAGGAAGCACGCCATGACCGCGCCCCGCATCGACACCGAGACCCTCCGCCGGCTTCCCAAGGCCGTCCTGCACGACCACCTCGACGGCGGCCTGCGCCCCGCCACCGTCATCGAACTCGCGGCCGCGGTCGGCCACGCGCTGCCCACCACCGACCCCGACGAGCTGGCCGCCTGGTACGTCGAGGCCGCGGGCTCCGGTGACCTGGTCCGCTACATAGGCACCTTCGAGCACACCCTCGCCGTGATGCAGACCCGCGAGGGCCTGCTGCGCGTGGCCGAGGAGTACGTGCTCGACCTCGCCGCCGACGGCGTCGTCTACGCCGAGGTGCGCTACGCCCCCGAGCTGAACACCCGCGCCGGGCTGACCCTGGCCGAGGTCGTGGAGACCGTGCAGGAGGGCCTCGCGGCCGGCATGGCCAAGGCGGCCGCCGCGGGTACGCCGGTACGCGTCGGCACCCTGCTGTGCGGCATGCGGATGTTCGACCGGGTCGGCGAGGCCGCCGAGCTGGCCGTCACCTACCGCGACGCCGGGGTCGTCGGCTTCGACATCGCGGGCGCCGAGGACGGCTTCCCGCCCGCCGACCACCTGGCCGCCTTCGAGCACCTGCGCGCCGAGAGCGTGCCCTTCACCATCCACGCGGGCGAGGCGTACGGCCTGCCCAGCATCCACCAGGCGGTCCAGGTGTGCGGCGCCCAGCGCCTCGGGCACGGCGTCCGCATCACCGAGGACATCGTCGACGGCAAGCTCGGCCGGCTGGCCGGCTGGGTCCGTGACCGCCGGATCGCGCTGGAGATGTGCCCCACCTCCAACCTCCAGACCGGCTGCGCCACCTCCATCGCCGAGCACCCCATCACCGCGCTGAAGGACCTCGGCTTCCGGGTCACCCTCAACACCGACAACCGCCTGGTCTCCGGCACCACCATGACCCGGGAGATGGCGCTGCTGGTCGAGGAGGCGGGCTGGACGGCCGAGGACCTGCGCACGGTCACCGTGAACGCGGTCAAGAGCGCCTTCATCCCGTTCGACGAGCGCAAGGCGCTCATCGAGGACGTCATCCTGCCGGGTTACGCCTCGGCGCTCTGAAGCAGGCCCTTGACGTAGGCGGCCTGTCCGACGTGCTGGAGATCGTCGGACAGGACGCTCACCAGGCGCACGCCCAGCGTCACCGGGGGCTCCCAGCGCTCGTCCACCACCCGCTCCAGATCCTTGGCGGCCAGCGCCCGCAGCACGCCGAGGGTCTGGTCGTGCACCGCGTCGTAGTACCCGGCCAGCAGCACCGTCGAGGGGACCCGCACCTTGGCGGCCTGCTCGGGGGTGTGGCCGTAGCCGGTGTCGTGGTGCGGCAGCTCCAGGTCGAAGCGGTCCGCCCAGTCCCGGGCCAGCCACACCTGCTCCAGCCCGAAGGCGTCGGCGATGTGGTCGTCCTGCACCCGGCTCAGATGCCACAGCAGCCAGGCGATGGAGTTCGCGCCGGGCGCGGGGGAGTGGTCCAGGTCGTCGGTGCCGAGTCCGGCGAGCACGGTGTGGACTTCGTCCCGGATACGGTCGTAGCCCTCGATGAGGATCTCCTTCGCGTACATGTTCCCACCCTCGCGCATCCCCGCCCCCGGCGCGAGAGCGTGACGTCACTCCGCTTCGCCGGGTTCCGTCTCCGGGGTGCCCAGCAGGGTGATCAGGGCGCGGGCGGCCGGGCTGGTGGCGCGCTCCGGGGGCAGCAGGGCCACCGTCTCGTACGCGGCCTCGTCGACGCCCTTGAGCGGGAGCGCGGTGAGCGAGGTCCGCTTGTGCCGGAAGTGCCGGGGGACGACCGCGATGCCGAGGTTCTCGTCCACCAGGTCCAGCAGGCTGTGCACGTCGTTGACCTCCAGGGCGACCGTACGGCGCACCCCGGCGGCCGCGAAGGCCGCGTCCGTGGCCCGGCGCGGCCCCCAGTCCGGGTGGAAGTCCACGAACACCTCACCGGCCAGCGCGGCGGGGTCCGGCACCGCGCCGAGTGCGGCGAGCCGGTGCTCCGGATGGCACAGCACGGTCATCGGCTCGCTGGTCAGCGGCACCGAGCGCAACTGGTCGCCGTCGGCCGGGACGCGGTAGGCGAAGGCGAGGTCCAGCCGGCCCGCCGACACCCCCTCCGCCAGCGCGCCCGAACCGCTCTGCCGCAGCCGGATCTCCACGTCCGGGTGCTCCCGGCGGAAGGCGGCCAGCAGCCCCGCCACATGCACCCCGGCGATGCACTGCTCGGCGCCCAGCGCCAGCGTGCCGCGCAGCACTCCCTGCACCGCCGCCACCGCCTCGTGCGCGGAGCGCACCTGGGCGAGGATGCGCTCGGCCTCCACCAGCAGTGCCCGCCCGGCCTCGGTCAGCGTCACCCGGCGGGTGGTGCGCACGAACAGCGGCGCCCGCAGCTCCCGCTCCAGGGCGCGGATCGACGCCGAGAGCCCCGACTGGGAGACCATCAGCCGCTCGGCAGCCCGGGTGAAGTGCTGGTCCTCGGCGACCGCGACGAAGTGCTGGAGATGACGCAGTTCCATGATTGAGAAGCCTAGCCGCTGAAATCCATCGGATTCTTCTGTTGGACCGCTGACCGGCCTCCGGTGAAGAGTGGAGGAGGCTGCCGGACACCTACGCGTCCGGCGCCGGGAAGACCGTGTGCCAACCCCTTATGGAGTCGCGTTGTACACCGCCCACCCCGACCGCTACACCGGCCTGCCCTACCGGCGCTCCGGACGCAGCGGACTGAAGCTCCCCGCACTGTCGCTCGGCCTGTGGCACAACTTCGGGCCCGACCGGCCGGTGGAGACCCAGCGCGCGATCCTGCGCCGCGCCTTCGACCTCGGGATCACCCACTTCGACCTGGCCAACAACTACGGGCCGCCGCCCGGCGCCGCCGAGTCCGCGCTCGGCGAGGCGCTGAAGGCCGACTTCACGCCGTACCGCGACGAACTCGTCATCTCCACCAAGGCCGGCTATCTGATGTGGCCCGGCCCGTACGGGGAATGGGGGTCGCGCAAGTCCGTGCTGTCCTCGCTCGACCAGAGCCTGACCCGGCTGGGCCTGGACCACGTCGACATCTTCTACTCGCACCGCTTCGACCCCGAGACCCCGCTCGAGGAGACCATGGGCGCGCTGCACTCGGCGGTCCAGCAGGGCAAGGCGCTCTACGTCGGCGTCTCCAACTACTCGGCGGAGCAGACCCGGGACGCGGCACGCATCCTGGGCGAGCTGGGCACCCCGCTCCTCATCCACCAGCCGCGCTACTCCCTGCTCGACCGGCGCCCGGAGGAGCAGGGGCTGCTGGACACCCTGGACGAGCTGGGGGTCGGCTCGATCGCCTACTCCCCGCTGGAGCAGGGGCTGCTGACGGGCCGTTACCTGGACGGCATCCCGGAGGACTCCCGTGCGGCGGGCGACAGCCCGTTCCTGAAGTCCGACGCCGTCACCGAGGACCTCGTGGGCCGGCTCCGCGCGCTGAACGGGATCGCCGCCTCGCGCGGCCAGACCCTGGCCCAGATGGCCCTCGCCTGGGTGCTGCGGGGCGGACGGGTTACTTCCGCTCTTGTCGGGGCGAGCAGCGCCCGGCAACTGGAAGACAGTGTGGGCGCCATCCGGAATCTGGAATTCGACGCGGACACCGTGGCCCGTATCGACGCCGCCGTGCAGACTTGAACTCGCCGGAACGCTAGCGGCGGGAGGCGGAGGTTTTTTCCGCCTTCACAATTTCTTCGCGTATTCCGGCGCGGGCGGCGCTGAATTCCTGCCACGCCCGCGAAGCGGTGCCGCGACAGAGTCCAGGGGACCTCCACCCCTGGGCTCTTGCCTTGTGGGGACTGGCGAGCAGGGCCTCGATGCGCCGCCCACGGTCGATAATCCGCCAACTAATGCGGGGTACTCCCACGCGTCACATGATCCGGCCAGAATCGGGGCATCGCATATGCCAGGAGAGTGGCCGGAAAGACATGGTGACAGTGTTTCCGATGTGGCGATACTCGAAATGCCAGTGGCACTTCACCGCACAGGAGCCGCACGGAAAAGAGAGGGACCGGTCGGCACACCGGCGAGGCAACGGGGGAGTGATCGTGCACGATGAATTCCTGTGCCATGTCACCGCGTACGGGATCTGCGGCGGCCGGCGGGTAGGCGTACCGCTCGGCACCTACCGCGCGCCCACCCTCGCGCTCGCCCTGTGGTGGCTCAGGGACCGCGCCTCCTGGATCGCCGAACGCCTGGACCCCAGCCCCGAGGGTGAGAAGATCCCGGCGGGCGCCCTCGTCCCCGTCGCGGACACCGTGGCCGACGTCCCCACCCTGCTGCGCGCCTGGTGTTCGGACGACGTACGGCAGGAACTGGTCGCGGACGAACTGGCCGGCGGACGCCTGGTGCGGATCGCCGCGAGCGACGACACCACCGAGTACGAACTCCTCGCCGAGTCGGTCGACGCGCTGCGCATGCAGCGCACCGTGCCCGCCTTCGTCGTCCCCGTGGCCTGAGCGTGAAAGCGCAGGCCCGGCCCGGTCGTGGCACGCCGGGAACAGGGCCGCGCACAGCGAACGCATTCGGGGGAATGCGCGGGCCGAGCCGGGGTACGAGCAACACAGGCAACAGGCCGTACCGGGCATTTCGAGAGAGACACCATGACCGAACACCTGGGCGTGGCAGTGGCAGTGATACCGAGTGGTTTCGACGTACCCGTGGAACCCCTTCGGCGTGCGGCGCACTACACCGGGGAACCAGGATGCATCGCCGACGCGCGCGCTTTCGCCAAGCGCTTCCTGGAGCAGTTGCGGACCGAGTGGTGTGCCACCGTGGACAGCCGCACCGGCGGAGAGCTGCTGCTGGTCGTCAGCGAGCTGGTCACCAACGCCGACCGGCACAGCGGGGGCCCGTACATCCTGGAGCTGGAGGGCACCGACAGCGCGGTCAGCGTCTCGGTGTACGACAGCAGTGCGGCCCTGCCCCGCTTCTTCCCCAAGGACCCCGAGCGGATCGGCCATCACGGGCTGGAGATCGTGCGCGCGGTCGCCTCGGAGATCTCCGTGGACCGGGTTCCGGTGGGCAAGCGTGTGCGCGCCCTGATCCGGCTGGACGGCTGAGCGGACCGCTTCCCGGCCCTGCTGAACCCATGTACGCCGACCGTGATCCGGTCGGCGTCTTCGTGTGTCCGGAAGCCGGCCCTCGCGCGGCCGCCGCGGAGCAGGGCATGAAGACATGAAGAGTGGAGCAGGGCATGAAGAAGGGCGGCCCGGCCGAACCGGACCGCCCTCTCTACCTCAAGGTGTCAGAGCTCGAAGGTGTCAGCGCGTGATGCTCAGGCGCAGCCCAGCTCGCCGAGCATGCCCTGGCGCAGCCGCGCGATGATGCGCTTGATCAGACGGGAGACGTGCATCTGCGAGCAGCCCAGCTTCTCGCCGATCTCCGCCTGGGTGGCCTCCTCCACGAACCGCATGTGGATGATCTGACGGTCACGGTCGCTCAGCTCGGCCATCAGCGGGGCGAGGGCGTGGAAGTCCTCCACCAGTCGCAGGCCCTCCTCCTCGACGCCGATGAAGTCCGCCAGGACCGCCTCGCCGTCCTCGCGGCCGTCGCCGGTGAGGGCGGCGTCCAGCGAGCTGGAGTTGTAGCCGTTCGAGGCGAGCTGGCCCTCGACGACCTGCTCCTCGGTGATGTTCATCAGCGTGGCCAGCTCGGCCACCGTCGGGTCGCGGTCCAGCCGGCTCGACAGCTCCTCACGGGCCTTGGCCAGCTCCACGCGCAGCTCCTGGAGCCGGCGCGGCACGTGCACCGCCCAGGTGGTGTCGCGGAAGAACCGCTTGATCTCACCCACGATGTAGGGGAGCGCGAAGGACGTGAACTCCACCTCGCGCGAGATCTCGAACCGGTCGATCGCCTTGATCAGGCCGATCATGCCGGTCTGGACGATGTCCTCCATGTCGTCGCCCCGGCCCCGGAAACGCCCGGCGGCGAAGCGGACCAGAGACATGTTCATCTCGATCAGGGTGTTGCGTGCGTACTGGTATTCGTGCGTGCCCTCTTCCAGCTCCGCCAGCCGGCGGAAGAACTGGCGGGACAGGGCCCGCGCGTCACGCGGAGCGACGGATGCGGGGTCCGCGATACCAGGAAGGATCTCCTCGTCCGTCCTGTCCTGCGCGGTCCTCTCCGCGACCTCTGCCTGTGACCGGATGCCGACGGCGGTGTCCATTACCTCTCCCAAGTAAGTCACGGTGCTACGACTGCTCCGCGGCCCGGTCTCCCGGGGCCACGGTTGCCGCGTGGTCCCCGGATACCCGGAGATCCCCGCCCCATGCACGTCTTCTCTCACGGGCCGGGTACCCCCGGTCACGCGACGCATGCAGGCGAATTTCGACGTGGCCCGAAATCGCCGAAGTGGCTCGATCTTATCGATCCACGACCGATGAGTCCGGGGCCGGGGGTCGGTCCATACAGGTGTGAGCGCGCGACAGGCGCCGCGCCCCGTACAGGAGGTCCCCATGTCCCACGGCGGTTTCACCACGTGTCTCTGGTTCGACGGCCAGGCCGAGGAGGCGGCGCACTACTACGTCTCCGTCTTCAAGGACTCCGGCATCGGCCGGGTCACCCGCTGGAGCGAGGCCGGCCCCGGTGAGCCCGGTACCGTGCTCACCGTCGAGTTCACCGCCAACGGCCAGAAGTTCGTCGCCCTGAACGGCGGCCCCGAGTTCACGTTCAGCGAGGCCGTCTCGTTCATGATCATCTGCGCCGACCAGCGGGAGATCGACCACTACTGGACGCGGCTCACCGAGGACGGGGGCGAGGGCGGCCCGTGCGGCTGGCTCAAGGACAAGTACGGCGTCTCCTGGCAGGTCTGCCCCGAGCGTCTGCTGGAGATGACCAACGACGCCGACCCGCAGAAGGCCGCCCGCGCCTTCAGCGCCATGATGAAGATGCACAAGCTCGACCTCGCCGCCCTGGAGAAGGCGTACGCGGGCGAATGACCCGGACCGGCGCCCGGTCACACGCGTTCGGCGAGCACCTCGCCGATCGTGTGCCGGGCGTTCTGTGCCAGGACCGGGTTGGTGCGCCAGTAGTAGGGGAGCTGGACCAGGGCGACGGACAGGGCCCAGCCCCGGCCGCGCGCCCACTCGGCGTCGTCCGCGCCCACCGCGTCGCGGAAGACGCCCCGGGCGGAGGCGGGCAGCAGGTTCCAGGCCGCGATCAGGTCCACGGCCGGATCGCCCACCCCCGCGCAGCCGAAGTCGATCACCGCGCTCAGCCGGCCCCCGCCGGTGACCAGGACATTGCCGGGGGAGAGGTCGGCGTGCGCCCAGACCGGCGGGCCGGTGTGCACGGGGGCGGTCAGTGCCCGCTCCCACCGCGCGGTCGCCCCGGCCGTGTCGATACGCCCGGCGAGCTGGGCCAGCGCCTCGCGGGTCGACTCGTCCTGGCCGGCGAGCGGGGCGCCCCGGTGGCTCCGGGGCGCGTCCATGGCCGGGGTCCGGCGCAGGGCGGCCACGAACATGCCCAGTTCCTTGGCCAGTTGCTCCGGCTCCGCCACGGCGCCCGCGACCGGGTTGGCGCCGTCCAGCCAGCGGTAGACCGACCAGGGCCACGGGAAGCCGCCGTCCGGCTCCCCGGAGCCCACCGGCTCGGGAACGGCCACCGGCAGACCGGGGCCCAGGCGGGGCAGCCAGTCCCGCTCGTGCGTCACGTCCGCCACCGCGCCCGGATGGCGGGGCAGCCGTACCACCAGCTCCGGGCCCAGCCGGAACATCGCGTTCTCCGTGCCGGACGACCTCAGCCGGGTCACCGGCAGTTCCGCCCACGCGGGGAACTGCCGCGCCACCAGGCGCTCCACCAGCGGGGCATCGATGTCGAGTTCACCGTCACGCATCTTCTGGGTACTCACCGGCCCCATCCAAGGGCCGGCGCGTCCCCGCTGTCGACCGAAAAAAACGGACCACACCGTCCCCGAGCGTTCCGCCCACCGAGTGGCTGACGTGACGATCCGGGACGAACCACCAACACGAAAGGGCCGACCATGGCCGTGCGATCCGAAGGAACGCCCTGCTGGGCCGACGCGATGTTCACCGACCTGGAGGGCGCCAAGCAGTTCTACGGCGACGTCCTCGGCTGGACCTTCGGCGAGTCGTCGTCCGAGCACGGCAACTACACCCAGGCGTACGCGGACGGCAAGGCCGTCGCCGCCATCGTCCCGCCCATGCCCGGCCAGGAGAGTCCCTCGCAGTGGTGTCTCTACTTCGCCTCGCCGGACGCCGCCGCCACCGCCGCGAAGGTCAAGGAGAACGGCGGCGAGGTGCTGATGGAGCCGATGCGGGTCGGTGACTTCGGCACCATGGCCATCGTCCGCGAGCCCAGCGGCGCCGTCCTCGGCATCTGGCAGGGCGACGCCCACGAGGGCTTCGAGGCGGTGGCCGAGCCCGGCGCCTACTGCTGGGCGGAACTGTTCACCCGCGAGCCGGAGAAGGCGGACGCGTTCCTGCCGGCCGTCTTCCCGTACCGGATGAAGCAGATGGCGGACGAGCACATCGACTTCCGGCTGTTCGACCTGGGCGCCGACCCGGTGCTCGGCCGGATGCGGATGGGGGAGGAGTTCCCGCCCGAGGTCCCCTCCTACGTCAACGTGTACTTCACCGTCGAGGACTGCGACGCGGCCGTGGCCCGCGCCGTCGAGCGGGGCGCCGTACTCCGGTTCGGCCCGATGACCAGCCCCTTCGGCCGGTTCGCCGCCCTCAGCGACCCGCAGGGCGCGAGCTTCTCGGTGATCGATGTCGCCACCACGGACGGCGGCATGCCCGAGTTCAAGGACGCCTGACCCGGCCGGTCGGACCCCGCGCGCGGCCATGGCATGATCGGGCACATGCGTGAACGTGTGGTGGCCGCGTGCGACGGGGCTTCGAAGGGAAACCCCGGACCGGCCGGATGGGCGTGGGTGGTCTCGGGCGACGACGAGCGGACCCCGGCCCGCTGGGAGTCCGGCCCGCTCGGCCGGGCCACCAACAACGTCGCCGAACTCACCGCGCTGGAGCGGCTGTTGACCGCAGTCGAGCCGGACGTCGCGCTGGAGGTCCGGATGGACTCCCAGTACGCGATGAAGGCCGTCACCACCTGGCTCCCCGGCTGGAAGCGCAACGGCTGGAAGACCTCGGCGGGCAAGCCGGTCGCCAACCAGGACCTCGTGGTCCGCATCGACGCGCTGCTCGACGGCCGCTCGGTCGAGTTCCGGTACGTCCCCGCCCACCAGGTCGACGGCGATCCGCTGAACGACTTCGCCGACCGCGCCGCCAGCCAGGCCGCCGTCGTGCAGGAGGCCGCGGGCAGCGCCCACGGCTCGCCGGAGCCGCCGCCCTCGCCCGACACCCCGGCCCCCTCCGCCCGCCGCAAGGCGCCCCGGCGCGCCACCGGCGGCTCCGGGTCCGCCTCCGCGCGGACCATCAAGGCCAAGTTCGCCGGCCGCTGCCTCTGCGGCCGCTCCTACGCCGCCGGCGAGTCCATCGCCAAGAACGCGCAGGGCTGGGGCCACCCGGAGTGCCGTACCGCCACCGGCTGACCGGCCCCGCCGGATGCCTTCGGCCCCGGCCGCACCCGGACGCTGCTACCCTGCGAGGCCGAACGACTACGTCCGGTGACTTCCAGGGGTGTGTGCGTGAAGGTCGTCTGCGTCGGGGGCGGGCCGGCCGGCCTGTACCTCGCCATCCTGCTCAAGCGGCAGAACCCGTCCCACGACATCACCGTCCACGAACGCGCCCCCGAGGGCTCCACGTACGGCTGGGGCGTCACCTACTGGCAGGGCCTGATGGACCGCCTCCGTGCCCACGACCCCGAGTCGGCGGACGCGATCGCGAAGAACTCCGTCCACTGGTACGAAGGCGTCGCCCACGTACGGGACATGAGCACCCGTCAGCCCGGTGACCAGGGCTCCGGCATCGGCCGCCACCGTCTCCTCGAACTGCTCGCCGAACGAGCCCGCGAGCTGGGCGTACGGCTGGAGTTCGAGAGCGAGATCACCCAACTCCCGCCAGAGGCCGACCTGGTGGTGGCCGCCGACGGCATCGGCAGCGCCCTGCGCACCCGGTACGCCGACGCGTTCGGCACCCATGTCGCCCACGGCCGCAACCACTTCCTCTGGCTCGGCACCACCAAGGTCTTCGACGCCTTCACCTTCGCCTTCGTCGAGACTTTGCACGGGTGGATCTGGGCCTACGGATACCCCTACGACACCGGGCACAGCACCTGCGTCATCGAGTGCTCGCCCGAGACCCTCACCGGCCTCGGCCTGCACAGCGCCGACGAGGGCGACGGGCTCGCCCTGCTGGAGCGCCTCTTCGCGGACCTCCTCGACGGGCACCCCCTCATCGGCCGCGCGTCCGACGGCACCAGCGTCCCCTGGCTGAACTTCCGCACCCTCACCAACCGCACCTGGCACCACGACGGCCTCGTCCTGCTCGGCGACGCCGCCCACACCACCCACTACTCCATCGGCGCCGGCACCACCCTCGCCCTGGAGGACGCCATGGCCCTGGCCACCGCCCTGGGCGAACACCCCGCCCTGCCCGACGCGCTCGCCGCCTACGAGAAACGCCGCCGCTCCGAGCTGCTCTCCGCGCAGAGCGCCGCCCGCTACAGCGCCCGCTGGTACGAGAGCCTGCCCCGGTACATCGAGCTGCCCCCGCACCGCATGTTCGCCCTGCTCGGCCAGCGCCACTCCCCGCTGCTGCCCTATGTCCCGCCCCAGCTCTACTACGGCCTCGACAAGGCCGCCGGACAGCTCGGACCGCTGCGCCGGCTCAAGCGCTGGCTCGGCCCCCGCGCCGCCCGCGCCCTGCACGCCGCACGAACCCCCGACCGCTCCCGCTGAGCCCCTGCGCTCCAGCTCGGGGCAGGGCACCGGTTGGTGAATAGCCATTCACTGGATAGAGTGAATGGCTATTCACCAGCCACGCACATTCACCCGCAGGAGCGTCGATGGACCCCTCCGCCCCCATACCCGAGCCGTCCGGCACCCTCGCGGCGCCGCCCCGGCTGCGGGAGCGCCTCACCGTCCCCGTGCTGGCGTCGGGCGGCATCCTCATGGCCGTCATGCAGACCGTGGTCGTCCCGCTCCTGCCGGACCTGCCCCGGCTCACCGGGTCCTCGCCGGCCGCCGTCTCCTGGATGGTCACCGCCACCCTGCTCTCCGGCGCCGTGCTCACCCCGGTCCTCGGCCGCGCCGGTGACATGTACGGCAAGCGCCGGGTGCTGACCTCCGCGCTCGCCCTGATGACCGTCGGCTCTGTGCTGTGCGCGCTGTCCTCCGACATCACCGTGCTCATCGTCGCCCGCGCCCTCCAGGGCGCCGCCGCCTCCGTCGTCCCGCTCTCCATCAGCATCCTGCGCGACGAACTCCCGCCCCAGCGGCGGGGGTCGGCGGTCGCGCTGATGAGCTCCACCGTCGGCATCGGCGCCGCGCTCGGCCTGCCGCTGGCCGCGCTCGTCGTGCAGTACGCCGACTGGCACACCATGTTCTGGCTGACCAGCGCCCTCGGCGCGCTCGGGGTCGCGGCCACCTGGTGGGCGGTCCGGGAGTCGCCGGTGCGCGAGCCCGGCCGGTTCGACGTGGTCGGCGCGCTGGGCCTGGCCGTGGCGCTGGTGTCCCTGCTGCTCGCCGTCTCCCAGGGCGGCCAGTGGGGCTGGACCAGCCCCGCGGTGCTCGGGCTGTTCGCCGCCTTCGCCGTGGTGCTGGCCCTGTGGTGGCGCCAGCAGCTCCGCGCCGCCCGGCCGCTGGTCGACCTGCGGCTGGTTACCCGGCCGAGGGTGGGCCTGTCCCATGTGGCGGCCCTGCTCACCGGCTTCGCGTTCTACGCCAACTCGCTCGTCACCGCCCAGCTCGTCCAGGCGCCCAAGGCCAGCGGCTACGGGCTCGGGCTGTCCATCGTCGCCACCGGCCTTTGCCTGCTGCCCGGCGGCGTGACCATGCTGCTCTTCTCGCCGCTGTCCGCGCGGATCTCCGCCCGGCGCGGGCCCAGGATCACCCTCGCGCTCGGCGCCGCCGTCATCGCCTGCGGCTACGCGCTGCGCATCGCCGACAGCCGCGACCTGTGGATGATCATCCTCGGGGCGACCGTGGTGGCCACCGGCACCACCCTCGCCTACTCCGCGCTGCCCACCCTGATCCTGCGCGCCGTACCGGCCGCCCAGACCGCGTCCGCCAACGGTGTCAACGTGCTGATGCGGACCATCGGTCAGGCCGTCTCCAGCGCCGCCGTCGCCGCCGTGCTGGTCCACCACACCAGCCGCGTCGGCGGGCTGCCGGTGCCCACCCTGCACGGGTATCTGCTGGCCTTCGGCATGGCCGGCGCCGTCGCGCTCGCGGCCTGCGCGGCCGCGCTCACCATCCCCGGCGACAGCACCCCCGAGAACACCCCCCGTGCCGAGGGCGCCACTCCGGGGGCCCGTGCCCTGGAGGAGGCGTGACCACCGCACCCGCCCCCGCGCGCCGGGACGCCGAGACCACCAAGGCGGCCATCCTCAAGGCCGCCCGGTATCTGCTGGCCCGCCACGCACACGCCGACATCACCCTCAAGGCCGTCGCCGAGCGGGCCGGGGTCAGCCCGCCGCTGGTGCTGAAGTACTTCGGCAACAAGGACGCCCTGTTCGCCCGCGTCATGTCCTTCGACACCGACGCCGACGACCTCCTCGACGCACCGCTGGGCGACCTCGGGCGGCACATGGTCCGGCACGTCCTGGCCAGCCAGCGGGACCGGGGCGCCGACCCGCTGCTGCGCATCGCCTTCGCCCCGCTGCACGGCGACCACGGCGACGTCCTGCGCGCCAACTTCCGCGCCCAGGTCACCGACCGCCTCGCCGCCCGGCTCACCGGCCCCGACGCCGGCCTGCGCGCCGAACTCGCCGTCGCCGCGCTCATCGGCGTCGGCGTCATGTACGGCATCGCCCGCGGACCGCACCTGTGCGAGAGCGGCCCGGACGAGGTGGCCGACCGCTACGGCCCGTTGGTGCAGGCCCAGTTGACGCCCTGACTCATCCCTCGGGCCCGGTCAGCAGTGACGCCGCGCAGCGGCGGAACGCGGCGAGCAGGCGGCCGTTGTCGCCCGCGCGGGTGGCCAGCGCGACATGGCAGGGCTCCACGCCGTGCAGCGGGATCGCGGTCAGGTCGGGCCGGGCCGGCATCCCGGGCGCGGCCGCCGCGATCGCCAACGCCTGGCCGGAGGCGACCAGTTCGAACTTGTCCTCGATGTCCCCGATGAACGGGCCGTCCGGCGCGGGCCGCCCGTCCGGGCGCGGGTCGATCCGCCAGAACGCGTCCCACAGCGGGTCCGGGACGCGGGGGAGGGGCTCGTCCGCGATGTCGTCCAGCGTCACCGACTCCTTGCCCGCGAGCCGGTGGTCCAGCGGGACCACCACCACGCGCGGCTCGTCGTAGAGCACGCTCACCCGCAGCCCGTCGGTGGCGAACGGCAGCCGGGCCACCAGCGCGTCCACCCGGTGGCCGAGCAACGCCTCCCGTGCCTCGTGCCAGCGCAGGTGCGCGGCCCGTACGTCCGCGTCCGGGAACGTGCGCCGCAGCTCCCGCACGGCCGGGGTGACCAGCACGCCCGTGGTGTAGCCGACGGTGATCCGGCTGGGCTCGGCCGCCGCCCTCGCCTCCGTCGCGGCCTGGTGCGCGGCCCGCAGCAGTGCCCTGGCGCGGGGCAGGAAGACCTCGCCCGCCTCGGTGAGCCGGGTGCCCTGCGGGGTGCGGTCCAGCAGCTCGACGCCCAGCTCCCGCTCCAGCCGCCGTACCTGACGGCTGAGCGAGGGCTGGGTGATGTGCAGGGCCGTGGCCGCGCGGCCGAAGTGCCGGTGCTCGGCGACGACCGTGAAGTGCCGGACCAGCCGGAGATCGAGATCCGCGAAATCGGACATGCCCTCCAGCGTACGGCGCTCGCACCAGCGGTGATGCCCGGAACGTATTGCGCCATGCGGAAGAAGCCTTGGACGCGCGGGTTCCGCCCGGCCGACGATGGAGCAACTCCCACCGACCATTCGAGGAGAGCTTCACATGCGTGTTTTCGTCACCGGGGCCACGGGGTTCGTCGGCTCCGCCGTGGTGCCCGAACTGATCGGCGCCGGGCACGAGGTCGTCGGCCTCGCCCGGTCGGACGACGGGGCCGCCGCGCTCAAGGAAGCGGGCGCCGAGGTGTTCCGGGGCAGCCTGGAGGACCCCGAGGGCCTGGCCCGCGCGGCGGACGGCGCCGACGGGGTGATCCACCTGGCCTTCGTCCACGACTTCGCCGACTTCGACGCGGCCGGCGCCACCGACCTGCGGGCGATCGAGGCGATGGGCGCCGCCCTGGCGGGCTCCGACCGCCCGCTCGTGGTCACCTCGGGCACCGCGATCGCCCCGTCGGGCCGCCTCGTCACCGAGACCGACGCGCCCGCCCCGGGCACCCACCGCACCCCGTCCGAGGAGGCCGCCGTCGCGCTGGCCGAGCGGGGCGTGCGCGCCTCGGTGGTGCGGCTCGCGCCCTCCGTGCACGGGCGCGGCGACCACGGCTTCGTCCCGCACCTCATCCGCATCGCCCGCGAGAAGGGCGAGTCCGCCTACATCGGCGACGGCGCCAACCGCTGGCCCGGTGTCCACCGGTCCGACGCCGCCGGGCTGTTCCGGCTGGTGCTGGAGCAGGCCCCGGCCGGTACCCGGTGGCACGCGGCCGACGAGGAAGGCGTGCCGGTCCGGGACCTCGCGGAGGTCATCGGCCGCCACCTGGACGTGCCCGTGGTGAGCGTGCCGGCGGAGCGGGCCGGGGAGCACTTCGGGTTCCTCGGCCGGTTCGCCGGGGTGGACAACCCCACCTCCAGCGCCGCGACCCGCGAACGGCTCGGCTGGCGGCCCACCGGGCCCGGACTTCTCGCCGATCTGGACGAGGGCCACTACTTCGACTGAACCTGCACAGTAGGCCCGATCAAGTGAGCGGTTTGAAAGAACGTTTGCGCGGTTAATTGCACCGCATGACCGAGGAGGCACCGCTCAGGGGGCGGGACGAGACCAGGGACGAGCGGGCCGACCGCAAGTGGGGGGAACTGATCCAGGAGGTACGTGTCGCGCAGACCGGCGTACAGATCCTGTTCGGCTTCCTGCTGACGGTGGTCTTCCAGCCCAAGTACGCCCGGCTGTCCGACACCGACCAGCTCATCTACATCGTCACCGTGGTCCTGGGGGCCTGCGCGACCGGCGCCCTCATCGGGCCGGTCTCCCTGCACCGCCTGGTCTCCGGGCGCCGGGTGAAACCGCAGGCGGTGAAGCTGGCCGGGGCGCTGACCTTCGTCGGCCTGGTGCTGCTCCTGATCACCATGGCCAGCTCGCTGCTGCTGATCCTCCGGGTCGCCACCCACGACGGCTACGTGCCCTGGCTGGTCGGCTCGGTCGTCTGCTGGTACCTGGTCTGCTGGTACGGCCTGCCGATCTGGACCCGCCTGCGGTACACCGACCCCGAGGACCGCTAGCGCGCGGTCCGGGCCGCGAGGGCCGCCATCGAACGGTCGTGGACCCGGCTGAGCAGCAGCAGGGAGAGCACGGAGCCGATCAGGGCGCAGAACATGTCCCATTGGGTGTCCCACACATCGCCCTGGGTCGCGAGGAAGGCGTCCGCTCCGTGCCCGCCGATCACGGCGGCCAGCCACTCCAGCAGCTCGAAGCAGGCGCTGAAGGCGAGGCAGGCGCAGACCGTCAGCGGGGCCAGCCAGCGGCTGCCGCGCAGCGGTGAGGTACGGCTGAGCAGCTCCCGTACCAGGATCGCCGGGACGAAGCCCTGCATCAGATGCCCGAACCGGTCGTACGGATTGCGACTCAGGTGCAGGGTGTCCCGCACCCAGTCGCCCGCCGGGACCTGCGCGTACGTGTAGTGGCCGCCGACCGCCAGCACCAGCGCGTGCGCGGCGAGCAGACCGCACAGCAGTCCGGTGAGCGGGAAGCGCCGCCGGAGCAGCACCACCAGGGGCAGCCCGATCAGCACCCAGAAGGTCTCCAGGAACCACGTCGTACGGTCCCGCGCGCCCCACGCGGAGACGGCCAGGCCCACGGCGGCCACGCCGGCGAACACGACGGGCGGCACCGTGCGGCGGGCGCCCGGCAGGTCGGGGTGGACTGCGGTCACGGCGGGCTCCAGAGGCTGGACGATGTCGGTCGCCCCATCGTGCGGCCGCCCGGCGCGCGGGGACATGAGTACCGGTACTCAAGCCCCGCGCGATCGACAAGACACCCCCCTAGGCCGTGTCCGGAAAGTCCCGCCTGGCTCGCGACGCCTGGCACGCGCCCTCGCGGCGTTGTCGGGATCGCCCTCGTACGCCCAGTACGAGGACGACCCTCCGCCTTGCGAGCGCACGCACCAGACGCCGCGAGCCCTGCCCTCCGGGCAGACGGCGCCACTTTCCGGACACGACCTAGGGCTTGTCGCCCACGGCGCCGCGGAGCGCGGTGAGGCAGGAGCCGATCGCCTGCTGCAACTCCTCCAGGCGCCGGACCATGTCGTCCTCGTAGAAGTCCTGGGCGTCGTCGAAGGTCAGCTCCTCGAAGGCGCGGGTCGCCTTCTGCAGGCTGCCGTAGAACCTGGTCCGCCGCTCCTGCACCCGGAGTTCGGGGTCGGCTTCGACGGTGTCGGCGACCAGCGTCTTCAGCGTGTCGTACGCCTCCACCGCCCACTCGCCGGTGTCCTCGTCGTCGTCCAGCTCCTCGATCAGCGACAGATGGCGCTCGGCCTCCTCGCGCAGTTCGGCGGGGGCGTCGACGGTCTGCCCGGCGGGGGTCCTGATCTGCCCGGACTCGGCGATCTGCCGGACGTAGCCGATCTTGTCGGCGGCGCGGCTCTCGGTGGCGACGGCCTTCTTCAGGTCGTCGGTGCGCACCACGTCCCGCGCCAGCTCGGCCTGGAGTTCCGGGTCCTCCTTGATCCGGTCCAGCAGGGCGGAGCGGGCCGCGCGGGCGGTGGAGGGGTCGGCCAGGATGGCGGCGCGCAGCGCGGTCGGGTTCTCGGCCACCTCCAGTGCCTTGGTGGGACGGATGCCCTCGGCCTCGGCGGCCTCCGCGATGGCCGTGCCGCGCTCGGACGTGGCGCTGCTGCGGGCGGAGTAGTAGCTCAACCAGACGTCCGAGTCCGGGAGTTGCACCTCCTGGCCCGGCTGGAGCGTCTCGAACTGCGGGACCAGGCCGTCGTCGGCGGCCCGGTCCCAGGCCCGGTAGTAGCGCATGACCCGCTCCGGGGAGCACCCCGCCAGCTCCGCGAACTCCTTCGCGGACACCTTGGGCGTCTCCCCGGCCGCCTGCCCGCCCGGCCGCACACTGCGCGCCACCATCAGCGCGAAGGCCCAGCCGCCGGTGCGCGCGTACACCCCGAACTCGCGGGCGTCACGCGCCACGAGGTCGGACAGGGGCGCCGGGGCGTCGGCGGTGCTCTCGGAGGGGTCGATGGCCAGGGTCACGGATGCTCTCCTGCGTACGGGGACTCGATGGGGCGGTCACCCGGCCGGCCGGGCGCCGAGGGCAGCCTATATGGCCCGATAGGCGATGTTTGGCCGCCGCCGGTACCCGCCCGCTCGGCGTTCCCGGCCCGCTCAGCGTTCCCGGTCCGCCAGCGCGTCCAGCAGGGCGCCCAGCTCGGCCGCCGCGCCCGGCTCCAGCGGCAGCCCGTCGAGCAGCGTACGGGCGGCGGCCATGTGCGCACGAGCCTCCGTCAGGGCCGCGTCCCGGCCGCCCGCCGCCTCGATCAGCGCCGCCGCCTGAGCCGTACGCTGCCGGCGGAGCAGGCCCGGCAGACGGGCGCCCTCGGGGGCGGCGAGCGCGGCCAGCACCGGATACGTCCTCTTGCCCTCGCGCAGGTCACCGCCCACCGGCTTGCCGGTGACCTCCGGGCGGCCCCAGATGCCCAGCACGTCGTCCGCGAGCTGGAAGGCGACCCCCGCGTGCCGTCCGGCCCGGTCCAGCGCGGCGACGACCGGACGCGGCGCCCCGCCCAGCAGCGCGCCGAGCGCGAGCGAACAGCCCAGCAGCGCCCCCGTCTTGCCCTCCGCCATCACCCGGTACTCCTCGGGCGTCACCGCCTCCGGGCCGGTCCACGGGCGGGAGGTGAACAGCAGGTCGTCGGCCTGCCCCCGCAGCACGTCGGCCAGCGCGCCCGAGAGCAGCCGCACCCCGCCGGGCACATCGGCCAGGACGCCGACGGCCAACGCGAACAGGGCGTCCCCGGCGAGGACGGCGGGACCCGTGCCGTACGCCTTCCACAGCGCGGGGCGGCCGCGCCGGGTGGCGTCGCCGTCCATGATGTCGTCGTGCAGCAGCGAGAAGGCGTGCACCAGCTCCACCGCGACCGCGCCCGGCACCCCCGCCCCGGCGTCCGCACCGGCCGCCCGCGCCCCGAGCACCGTCAGCGCCTGCCGCACCCCCTTGCCGCCCGCCTCCGCGCCCTCGCGCCAGCCGAAGGAGTACGCGGCCATCTCGGCCAGCCACGGATGCAGCCCGGCGACCGCCTCCTGCAACGCAGGCCGCACCAAGTCACGTGTCTCGACCAGGACTTGAGGAGCCGAGATCCGCTCCGCGCGGAACACCGCCGTCACCGGGCGCCCTCCGTCTCGGGCACGAACTCGGCCTGCGCCCGCGCCACCATCTCCCGCGTGTGCCGCAGCCCCGCACGCTCCAACACCGCCGCCAGATCGACCAGTTCGGCCGCCGTCTCCTGAGGGTCCCGGCCGAGCCGGGCCAGCGACTTGGCCAGCCCGAGCCGGGACAGCGCCTCGCCACGGGGTTCGTCCATCGTGCGGAACTCCGAGAGCGCCAGTCCGTACAGGTCCCGCGCCTCCTCGTAACGCCCGGCGCGGTACAGGACGTTGCCGCGCATCTTGTGGTTGTAGGCGAGCGCGCTGGACAGGTTCATCGTCCGGCAGGTCTCCTCCGCCCGCGACAGCAGCTCCAGCGCCCGGCCGGTGTCCCCGTCGCGCGCCGAGAGGATGTCCGCGAGCCCGCGCAGCGCCCAGGCGTGTCCGCGCCGGTCGTCGGCGCGTTCGGCTATCTCCGCCGCCTCCTCGAACAGCGCGTACGCCCGCCCGAAGTCGCCGGTGTTGCGGTGCATCTGGGCGATGCCCTCCAGCGCCCACACCGTGTGCCGGGCCTCGCCGCGCCTGCGGGCCTCGGCGAGCAGCTGTTCGTGCAGCCGGCCGACCGCCGCGTAGTCGCCCTGGATGCGGCCGGTCTCCGCGAGCCCGGCCAGCGAGTAGCCCCGGACCACGATGTCGCCGCCGCGCTCGCCGAGTTCGGCGGCCAGCCCCAGCAGCCGCCAGGCCAGCGGGAACGCCCCGCGCTGCCGGGCCAGCGTGCCCCCGCTCCACAGCGCCCACGCCATCGCCCCGGTGTCCTGGGCCGTACGGGCCGCGCGGTAACTCGCCTTCCACGCGCGGTCGGCCTCCGCCGTGTCGCCGAGCCGGCGGTGCGCCTCGGCCACCGCGAGACCGCAGCGGGCCACCTCGGCGGGGCTCCCGGCCCGCTCGGCCTCGCGCAGCCGCTCCAGGCCCTCGGCGAGCACCTCGGTCAGCGAGGAATTGACGGACAGGGTGGTCAGGGCGCCCTGGTACTCCGGGGCGAAAGCCTTGCCGTACATGTGAACCTTTCTATACACCACGTGTATACGCGTCGCGTATAGCATGCGGGCGAACGCCCCGGTCCACCGGGGGAGGCGGGGCGTGGTCGGTCGTGGGGCAAGACGCGGGTACGGCGACGGGGGTTGCCCGTGCGACGCGGATCACTCCGGGTGGCGCGGGGAACCCCCGTACGGGATCAGTGCTGTTGGGGCCTCTGCGGGGTCGCCTCGCTGGGCCGGACCACCACGACGCCCTCGCCCTGGAGCATGAGCTGGACGGCTTCGCCCGAACCGCCCCGCAGCATCGAGCCGATGGACTGCGAGCGGTGCAGCGAGGTGCGCAGGTTCGCGGTCCAGCCGACCACCGCGTCCGTGTCGACGTACACCGGCGCCTGCTCGGACACCGGGATCACCAGCGGGTTGCCCTCGCAGATCAGGCCGAGCCGGCCGTGCCCGCTGAACACGCTGTTGAACAGGCCGCCACCGGCGATGCCGGAGCCCTTCACCGTCTTGATCTCGTAGGACAGCGAGGCGTCGAAACACAGCACGTTGCGGCCGTTGACGGTGAACTGGTCGCCGGGCTCGACCTCGACGATGAAACAGTTCTGCGCCTCGTGCGCGAACCACGCCTCGCCCCGCCCGCGCACCGACATCAGCGGCAGCCCCTCGCCGGTCACCGCGCGCTTGAGCATGCCGCCCACGCCCTGGCCCTTGCGCTCGAACTGGAGGCTGCCACGGTGGGCGATCATCGCGCCCTGGCGGGCGAGCATCTCACCGTCCACCGTGTACCTGACGCATTTGCCGTTCTCTATCGCCATTCCCGGCTCTACCGCCGGACGGACCATGTGCTCACTGGAAAAGAGGTCACCCTTCATGAGCGCATGGTGTCCCGGACGGACCGGTTCCGCCAAGATCACGGGCCTGACGGGCCGTCCGGGACGGGGAGTTCAGCGCGCCGGGGAAGCCGGGGCGATGTCCGCGTCGCGCTCCACCAGCGCCGGGCCGCGCCGCTGCTTGGCACTCTTGCCGCAGAAGGCCGGCTCCAGGGCGCCCGCGAGCGCGTTGAGCACCTTGCCGTTGTTGGAGGTGGTGGCCACCGCCGTCAGCGCCCGCTTGCCGTCCTTCGTGGCGAAGGCGTACGTGTAGTAGCCCTGCACCGCGCCCGTGTGCCCGTACACCGACACCCCGCAGGACAGGTCCCGGCGGCGCAGGCCGAGGCCGTAGGCGGTGGTGTCGTCGACCTTGGTGAAGCGCTCCATCTGCGCGAGCCGCGCGGCGGAGAGCAGCCTGCCGCCGAGCAGCGCCGCGAGGAAGGTGTTCAGGTCCTTGGCGGTGGAGATGACGGCGCCCGCGCTCTGCGCCCACGACGCGGTCTGCTCGGTCGCGTCGACCAGCGGGTCGCCGGAGCGGTCCGGGGTCAGATAGCCGCGCGCGAACCGGCCGGGGATCCGGGTGTCCGGGTGGACGTAGAAGGTGTCCCGCAGCTTTAGCGGGCCCGTGATCCGGTTCTGGTAAGCCTCCTTGACCGGGCGTCCGGTGAGCTTCTCGATGAGCATGCCCGCCACCACGAAGTTGGTGTTGGAGTACGAGTAGGCCGCGCCGGGCGCGTTGACGCGCGGCTTCTTCAAGGAGAGCGCGACCAACTGGGGGTAGGTGAACACCTTCTTGCGCACGGCCTCGAAGCCGGAGACGCTCTGGGCGAACATGTCGTTGGTGTAGTCGTACAGCCCGCTGCGGTGGCTCAGCACATGGCGCACGGTGATGGCGTCGCTCGGCAGCAGCTTCGGCAGGTACCGGTTCACCGGGGCGTCCAGGTCCAGCTTGCCCTCGTCGGCCAGTTGGAGCAGGACGACCGAGGAGAAGGTCTTGGTCACGCTGCCGATGCGGAACCGGTCGGCGGTGCTGGCCGCGCGGCCGGTGCCCCGGTCGGCGACGCCCCGGCTGATCAGATGGCTGCGGCCCCGGTCGTCGATCCGGGCCAGCGCGGCCGGCGCGCCCTGGGTGCGGACCGTGCGCAGCACCCCGTCCACGCCCGCCGTGTCGGGTGCGGGGAGCGCGGCCGCGGCGCCCTTCTCCCCGGTCGCCGCCTGTGCCGGGACGACGAGGAGCGACAGCGCCACCGCTCCGAGTACCGCGCTCCTGCCCACCGTTGCCGAGACCATCAGGGCACCACTCCCGTCCACACCGCCGTTGATGCGACATGCGTCACATTCCGGCCTGGAACCTAGGGGATTGACGGCCCGTCTCCCCAGTCGACACACAGTCGGCCAGGTGGCGATCACTCCGGGGTGTCCTTTGGGTAAAGGATTGTCCCGGAGAGCAGCGAAATGGATCATTCCTTCTTTACGTGGCCATGACTCATCCGAAAGGGTGAACCTTCGGGGCGCGACCCGCCTGCCCCGATGGCCGCCCAACGGCGCCATGTGTCACGGCGGCCGGCGCGCCCGGCCGCCGTCGAACGAAGGAACAACCCCTGGTGCGCAGACCGCACATACGCAGTGTGGCCGTCGCCGTCGCGGTGGCGACGGCGGCCACGGGCCTGGCCGGCACGGCCTTCGCCCGCCCCGCGCCCTTGACGGCCCACACGGCCGCCGAAGGCGTCCGGACCGCCGCACGGACCGCCCCCGTGGTGAACGCGGCCCGCGCGGCCGCGCTCGCCCACGCCGACGCCTCCGGGGTCGGCACGGGTGACGAACTCCGCGTGCAGGACGTCATGTTCGACCCCGAGGGCGGCCGTCACGTCCGCTTCCAGCGCGCCCACAGCGGCATGCCGGTGCTCGGCGGCGACCTCGTCGTCCACCTCGACCGGCAGCTCGCCTACACCGGCGTGACCACCGCGGCCGGCCAGTCCGTACAGGCCACCGCCTCCGACGCCCGGATCACCCCCAGGCAGGCAGCCGCCAAGGCGGCCGACGCCGCCGAGGGTGCCGCCGGGACCGCCGAACTCGTCGTCGACGCGCGCGACGGCGAGACCGCCCTCGCCTACCGGGTCACCGTCACCGGCAGTGCCCTGGACGGCGCGAGCGGCACCCGTACGGTCGTCGTGGACGCCGTCACCGGCGAGGTCCGCAGCAACGCCCCGGACGCGGACGAGTTCCTCTCGCCGAAGCTCCGCAAGGCGCTGCGGTCGCGCGGTGAGACGGTCACCCCGGCCACCTCCGGCCAGAGCGCGCCGAGCCTCCTCGCGGGCATCACCTCCGGCGCCTCGGGCTACCCGGCGACCGCGCGGGGCACCGGCAAGACCCTGTTCGTGGGCAGCGTCCCGCTGACCACCACGCAGACCTCGCGCGGCCACTTCCAGCTCAAGGACCCGACCCGGTACAACACCGAGACGCGGGACGCCAAGGGCAAGTACAGCGAGTCCTTCGGCAGCGGTACCGCGATCACCGGTACCGGCAACGTCTGGGGCAACGGCAGCACGAGCAACCGCAACAGCGCGGCCGCCGACGCCCAGTACGGCATCACCAAGACGCTGGACTTCTACAAGAGCACCTTCAACCGGTCGGGCATCGCCAACAACGGCAAGGCCGCCCGCGCGATGGTGCACTGGGGCCGCGGCGTCGGCAACGCCTTCTGGGACCCGGCGTGCGGCTGCATGCTGTACGGCGACGGCGACGACATGATCAAGAAGCCGCTGGTCGTGCTCGACGTCACCGGTCACGAGCTGACCCACGGCGTGGTCGACGCCACCGCCAAGCTGGAGCCGACCTACGTCGACCGCGACGGCAACCAGTACGGCGAACCGGGCTCGCTCAACGAGTCCCTCGCCGACATCTTCGGCTCCAACGTGGAGTTCTTCGCCGCCAACGCGAAGAACCCGCCGAACTACCTGATCGGCGAGAAGCTGGGCCTCGCGCAGAAGTTCCTGCGCCGTCTCGACCACCCCTCCCTGGACAGGCTGGAGGGCACCGTCGACTACTGGTCGAAGGCCACGTACGACACCGAGGTGCACGCCGGGTCCGGCGTCTCCTCGCACGCGTACTACCTCCTCGCCGAGGGCAGCGGCAAGAAGAAGATCGGCAGCGTCTCCTACGACTCGCCGACCTACGACGGCGGTGCCGTCAAGGGCATCGGCCGGGCCAAGGCCACGGCGATCTTCTACCGCGCCCTGACCCGCTACATGGTCTCCACCACCGACTTCCACGACGCCCGGGTGGCGACGCTGAACGCGGCCAGGGACCTGTACGGCGCGACGAGCACCGAGTACCGGACCGTCGACCGGGCCTGGGCCGCGGTCAACGTCAAGGCCGCCAACACCCCGGCGAACCACTGACGTAGCACCGGCTCCGACAGGGCCCCGTCCCGCCTCGCGCGGGGCGGGGCCATTGTGCACGCCCGGACACGGAACGTACCGAGGTGCGGGGCACCCGCGTCGGCGGGACCATCGCAGGCATGGGCCAGACGAAGGAACCGGCCGGGTGAGCGGCCGGGGGAGAGCGCGCCGGGCGGCCGCCGTCCTGCTGCTCGTCCTCGCCGGCCAGGCGACGCCCGCTCTCGCGGTCACCCCGCCGGCCGGGGCCACCGTGCGCGGCACCGGCGTGGTCACCTGGGCCGCGAGCGCCCAGCGCGTCGGAGAGGGCGCCGACCGGGCCTACCGGCTGATCGTGAAGGTCAGCGCGGGCGGGACCGACCTGCGCGTCCGGCTCTCCAACGCCTTCGGGGACCGCCCGCTCACCGTCGACGGCGCCCACGCGGGCCTCCAGGCCGAGGGCGCCTCCCTGAAGCCCGGCAGCAACCGGGCGCTCACCTTCGACGGCGAGCACACCGTCACCGTCCCGGCGGGCGGTACCGTCTGGAGCGACCCGCTGCCCGGCCGGGTCGCCGCCGGGGCCCGCCTCGCCGTCAGCCTGCGCACCCCGGACGCCCGGGGGCCCGCCACCGGGCACGAACTGGCCCTCACCACCTCCTACCTCGGCCGGGACGCCGACCCCGGCGGCGCCGGCGACACCGGCTGGGCGCCGACGACCGGCTCCTGGTGGTACCTCGACGCCATCTCCGTACGCCCCGCGCACCCCCGTACCGGCGCGGTCGTCGCGCTCGGGGACTCCATCACCGACGGGTGGGGGTCCACGCCCGGACGCGACCGGCGCTGGCCCGACGACCTGGCCCGGCGACTGCGCGCGGACGGCACCGGCGTCGCCAACGAGGGGATCTCCGGCAACCGGGTCCTCAGCGACGACGACGGCGGCCCGAGCGCCGGGCGGCGGCTGGAGCGGGACGTCCTCTCCCAGCCCGGCGTGCGCACGGTGATCCTCTACGAGGGCGTCAACGACCTCAAGGCGCACCACGGCGCGAGCGCGGCCGAGATCGTCGCGGGGTACCGGGAGATCACCGAGCGGGCCCACGCGGCGGGCCTGTGCGTGGTCGGCGCCACCGTCGCCCCCTTCAAGGGCTGGCTCCAGTGGGACCCGGCCGCCGAGGCGGTCCGCCGGGAGGTCAACCACCAGGTGCGCACCGGCGGCGACTTCGACGCCGTCGCCGACGTCGACCGCGCGCTGCGCGACCCCCGCGACCCCGCCCGGCTGCGCCCCGACCTGGACAGCGGCGACCACCTCCACCCCGACGACGACGGCATGCGCGCCATCGCCGGGGCGGTCGACCCCCCGAGCCGGAACTGCCGGCGCTGACGCCGGTTCAGCTCAGCAACTGGGTCCAGTCGGCCGGGACCCGTCCGGCCGGGCCCGGTACCGGCTGGTCGGCGGGGTGGCTCTCGGGCGGGGCAAGGGCGGGGCCGGACTCGTACAGTTCCTTCGTCGCGTAGTTCCAGAACCAGTCCTCGCCGGGCTCGAAGCTGCGCAGCACCGGATGGCCGGTGTCCCGGTAGTGGGCGGTGGCGTGCTTGCCCAGCGAGTCGTCACAGCACCCGATGTGCCCGCACCGCGCGCAGCGGCGCAAGTGGAACCACCAGCTGCCCGCCTGCTCGCACTCCACGCACCCCGTACCGCTCGGCGGCACGGACGGATCGATCGGGCTGTCCTCACTCATGCGCCCTCCTGGGCTCTCGGGGTCTCGCCGGACGGGGTGTCCGCGGTCAGGGGCAGGCGGACCTGGAAGCGGGTGTCGCCGGGGGCGGACTCCAGCCGCAGGGTGCCGTGGTGCTTGTCGACGACGATCCGCCGGGAGATGTCCAGCCCGAGACCGGTGCCCGCGCCGACCGGCTTGGTGGTGAAGAACGGGTCGAAGATCTGCTCCCGGATCTCCGGGGGCACCCCGGGCCCGGTGTCCGCGAACTCCACCAGGGCCAGTCGCCCGTCCCGCGCCGTCCGCACGGTCAGCGTGCCTCCGCCGCCGTCCTCGGTCATCGCGGACACCGCGTTGTCGATCAGGTTGGTCCACACCTGGTTCAGCTCCGCCGGATAGCCCGGCAGCGAGGGCAGCGTACGGTCGTAGGCGCGCACCACCTCGATGTGCGGGCCGAGTTTGCCGGAGAGCATCAGCAGGGTGCTGTCGAGGAGTTCGTGCACGTCCACCACGCGGAACGGGGCCCGGTCCAGCTGGGTGTACTGCTTGGCGGCGTCGACGAGTTGGGAGACGCGGGTGGTGGCGTCCTCGATCTCGTTCATCAACAGCTCGGTCTCGATGGTGTAGTTGAGCCAGCCCACCGCGCCGCCCAGGATCTCCTGGTCCACCGTGGCGGCCACCCGCTCCAGCCAGTCGGCGTCCAGGCCCGCCTGCACGAACACCGGGGCGAGCCGCCAGCCGTCCTCGATGCCGTGGTCGGTCAGCCAGTCCGCGAGCGCGTCCTCGCGGTCGGCCGCCTCCAGTGGGCCGAGCACGGGTGCCTTGGCGACCCGCTCGGCGGTGCGCTCCTGGATCTCGATCAGACTCGCCAGCGCGTCACGGGAGAACGGCCCCTCCGCGATCACCCCCAGCTTGTGCCGCATCCGGGCCACCCGCTCCCGCAGGGTGGAGGTGGCCCGCACCGCGGCCGCCGCCGGATTGTTCAGCTCATGGGTGAGCCCGGCCGACAACGAGCCCAGCGCCAGCAGCCGTTCGCGCTGCCCGATGGCCGCCTGCGTGCTCTTGGAGCCGAAGAACAGCCCCTCCAGCAGATGCACCGCCATCGGGAACCAGGCCCGCATCACCTCCGCGAACACGGACGCGGGCAGCACGAAGAACCGCGTCGGCTCCGTCACCCGCATCGAGTTGTTGTACAACTGCCGCACCCGGTCCCCGAGATACGCCTGCATGGCGCCGCCGTACACCCCGCGCTGGCTGGTCCGGGACACCTCGACGTCCTCGGCGCCGATCCGCCGGGAGAGCACGACGGCGCCCTCGATCAGCACGTAGAAGCAGGTCGCCGGGTCACCCTCGGTGTACACCGGGCCCGGCTCGAACTGCTCCACCCGGCCGTCCCGGCACAGCCGTCCCACCTGCTCGGGTGACAGCCGCTCGAAGAGGAACAGCGTGCCGATCTCGCCGGGGCTGCACGGCAGCGGCCGCCCGCTCACGACTGCTCCAGATAACGGTGGACGAGCATCACGGCCATGGCTCCCTCTCCTACGGCGGACGCGACCCGCTTGGCCGACTCGGCGCGCGCGTCGCCCGCCACGAACACGCCCGGCACGCTGGTCTCCAGGTGGTACGGGGGCCGGTCCAGATCCCAGTCCTCCGGCAGTTCCCCGTCCACGGTCAGATCCGGGCCGGCCAGGATGAACCCCCGCCCGTCCCGGCGCACGGTCCCGTCCAGCCAGCCGGTCAGCGGAGCGGCGCCGATGAACACGAACATCCACTGCGCCTCGGCCTGCTCCGCCTCACCGGTGTCCACCCGGCGCAGGGTCAGCCGCTCCAGCCGGTCCGAGCCGTGCGCCGCCTCCACCTCCGTGCGGGCGCGCACCGTGATGTTCGGGGCCTCGGTGATCTGCTGGACCAGATAGTGCGACATCGACGCCGACAGGTCGGGCCCGCGCACCAGCAGCGTCACCGACTTGGCGAACCGGGACAGGTACATCGCCGCCTGCCCGGCCGAGTTGGCGCCGCCCACGATGAACACGTCGTGCCCCTGGCAGGACGGCGCCTCGGTCAGCGCCGACCCGTAGAACACCCCGCAGCCGGTCAGCCCGGCACAGCCCTCGGCGGTCAGCCGCCGGTACTGCACCCCGGTCGCCAGGATCACGCTGTGCGCGCCGATCGCCGAGCCGTCCGCGAACCGGACGACCCGCGCCGCGCCGTTGACCTCCAGTCCCGTCACCTCGCGCGCGGTGAGGATCTCCGCGCCGAACCGGGTCGCCTGGCGGCGGGCGCGGTCGGTGAGCTGGGCGCCGGAGACGCCGTCGGGGAAGCCGAGGTAGTTCTCGATACGGGAGCTCTGCCCGGCCTGGCCGCCCGTGGCCGAGCGCTCCACCAGGACCGTGCGCAGGCCCTCCGACGCCCCGTACACCGCCGAGCCCAGCCCGGCCGGGCCGCCGCCGATCACCACGAGGTCGTAGAAGTCGGCCGTCGGGGTCGTCGCCAGACCGACCCGGGCCGCCAGCTCCGGAGCCTCGGGCTCGACCAGCACCCCGCCGTCCGGGGTGATCACCAGGGGCAGCCGCAGCCCGTCCTGCCCGGCCGCCGCCAGCAGGCGCCGGCCCTCGGGCTCCTCCACCGAGTACCAGCGGTAGGGCACCTGGTTGCGGGCCAGGAACTCCCGCACCTCCGAAGACCGCGCCGACCAGCGGTGGCCCACCACCTTCATGAACGGCACCGGCCGGTGGTCCCCGGCCCGCCAGGCCGCCAGCAGGTCGTCGACCACCGGGTACAGCTTCTCCTCCGGCGGGTCCCAGGGCTTGAGCAGGTAGTGGTCCAGATCCACCACGTTGATCGCGTCGATCGCCGCCCCGGTGTCCGCGTACGCCGTCAGCAGCACCCGCCGCGCGCCCGGGTAGACGTCCATCGCGCGTTCCAGGAACTCGATGCCGTTCATCACCGGCATCCGGTAGTCCGCCAGCAGCACCGCCACGGAGTCGCCGCGCAGCTTCAGCTCGCGCAGCGCCTCCAGCGCCGACCGACCGGACTCGGCGCGCACCACGCGGTACGCGGCGCCGTAGCGGCGCCGCAGATCGCGGGCGACCGCGCGGGACACGCCCGGATCGTCGTCCACGGTCAGCAGGACGGTCCGGGCCGCGTCGGTCGGTTCTGCCATGCGTTCTCACCCCGGGCGGTCGGGTGCACGTCCCGCCCATCGTATGTGCGTTTCTCCCGCTTCGCCCCGGTGTGCTCCGGGCGACGGGTGGCGGAGGCGCCCGCCCGCTGTGGCAGGGTCATGGCGACGACGGAACAGGCCGGACGACGAGGAGGCTCACCGCATGACACGCCCGATCACGGCAGGGGTGGACGGTACCGACGAAAGCCTGGCGGCGCTGGACTGGGCGGCCCGCGAGGCCGTACGCCGGGGGCTGCCACTGCGCGTGGTGCACGCCTGGGAGGAGATCGGCGAACTCCCGGCCGACCGGGACACCCAGCGGGCCTGGGCCGAGGAGGGCATCGGCCGCGCTGTCGGCTCCCTCACCGAACGGCACCCCGGCCTGCACGCGACGCTGGAACTGACCGAGGACGACGCGGTGGACGCGCTGCTCGCGGCCGGCGCGGACGCCGAGGAACTGGTCCTCGGCACCCGCGGGCACGGGGCGGTGGTCGGCTTCCTGCTCGGCTCGGTCGGCCTCCGGGTCGTCGCGGAGACCACCCGGCCGGTGATCCTGGTGCGCGCCGGGGACCGCCCGGAGGCCGAGTCCGCCGGACGGGAGATCGTCGTCGGCCAGCACGGCACCCCGGAGGACAGCGCCGCCGCGCTGCGCTTCGCCTTCGAGACGGCGGCCGCCCGCGGCGCGACCCTCCGCGCGGTGCGCGCCTGGACCCTGCCGCCCGTCTTCGCCCACAGCCCCGGCTCGTTGAAGCTGCTGGACGAGGCGGGCGGCCTCGAACCGTACGAGAAGCGGGCGCTCGCCGACGCGCTGGCGCCCTGGCGCGAGCGGTTCCCCGGCGTGCCGGTCACCGAGCACATCGAGATGGGCAGCGCCGGGCAGGTGCTGGTCTCCCAGGCCACGCGGGCCCAGCTCCTCGTGGTGGGCCGACGCGCGCGCCGTACGGCGGTCGGCGCCCGGATCGGCTCGGTCGCGCACGGCGTGCTGCACCACGCGGGCAGCCCGGTCGCCGTCGTCCCGCAGGACCGGCCCGGCGCCGACCCGGCCTGACCGCTCAGGAAGCCCGGTCGCGGGCCTGCTCGACGGCGGCCCGCACCGGGCCCCGGTACAGCGGGCCGTGGCCGGGCAGCAGCAGGTCGCCCGTCAGCCCGGCGATCAGCGCCAGCGAGGTCACGGCCCGGTCCGTCTCGTGGTGGAAGAAGCCGTGCAGCATCTGCGGGCCCCGGGTGCGGGAGGTCGCGTGCCCGGTGATGAGGGCGTCCCCGGAGATCACCACGCCCGCCTCGGGCAGGTGGTAGACGCAGTGCCCGTCGGTGTGGCCGGGCGTGTGCACGGGCACCGGGCGCCCCGGCAGGTCGAGGGCACCTTCGGCCGGGAACGGCTCGGGCTTCACCACCGGGTTGTGCTCGGTGCCGCCCGCCTTGATCACCTGCGCCGCCCACGGCACCACACCGGGCCGCCAGGCGTTGCGGACCACGTCGCCGATGGAGCACTGCTGGAGGAAGTCCCGCCGGGCGTGCGGCACTTCGGCCGGATGCAGCAGCACCGGCGTGCCGTGGGTGTCGCGCAGGTACTCGGCCGAGCCCAGGTGGTCGTTGTGCGCGTGGGTGATCAGTACCGCCGTCACCGCCTCCGGTGAACTCCCCACGGCCGCGAGGGAGTCGAGCAGTGCCTGCCGGTCTCCCGGATACCCGGTGTCGATGAGCGTGACGTCCGCACCGTCCTTCAGGATCACCCAGTTGACGTGGTGACCCCGCACCAGGTGGACGCCGTCCGCGACTTGCTCTGCCTGTGCCCGCATGTTCCCCTCGGATTCCGGCCGATGACCTGACCGGCGCCAGCCAATCAGATGCCGGGTCAGCGCACCCCACGAGGGCGGAACTGGATGCTGATCCGAGGCCCGGCGGCCCGCACCGACTTGGGGACGCAGTGCTCCCAGGTGCGCTGGCAGGAGCCGCCCATCACGATCAGGTCGCCGTGCCCGAGCGGCCGGCGCACCGCCACCGCGCCACCGCCCGCCGGACGCAGCAGCAGATCGCGCGGGGCGCCGACCGACAGGATCGCCACCATCGTGTCCTCCCGGCTGCCCCGCCCGATCCGGTCCCCGTGCCAGGCCACGCTGTCCCGGCCGTCGCGGTAGTAGCACAGCCCGGCCGTGACGAAGGGCTCGCCCAGCTCCGGCCCGTAGTGCGCCGAGAGCGCCTCGCGGGCCTCGTCCAGCACCGGGTGGGGGAGCGGGTCCCGGCTCCGGTAGAAGGAGAGCAGGCGCGGTACGGACACCACGTTGTCGTACATCCGGCGCTGCTCGGCCCGCCAGGGGACCTCGGCGGCGAGGTGTTCGAACAGCGCGTCGGCCCCGCTCAGCCAGCCCGGCAGCACGTCGATCCAGGCCCCGGAGCCCAGCGTGGTCCGCGCCGGCCCGTCGAGGGGGTTGAGGCGCAGCTCGTCGGTCTGGTCGAACAGCGAACTCTGGAGGTGCGTGGGCATGGGGCCAGCGTACTCCTGAATCGAAAATGCGTTCTATTGATCAAGAGGTGCCTGTCTGCGGGGCCCTTTCGATACATTTCTGTATCGGATACATTCATGTATCAAGACGGAGGTGCGGGTGATGACGGCCGACCAGAGGGCGCCGCGCGTGACCAAGCGGCGGGCGCGTACGCGGGCCGAGCTGCTGGCCGCCGCCTTCGCGGTGTTCGCGGCCAAGGGGTTCGGGCGGGTCTCCATCGAGGAGGTCTGCGAGGCCGCCGGATACAGCCGGGGAGCCTTCTACTCGAACTTCGCCACGCTGGACGAGCTGTTCTTCGCCCTCTACCAGGAGCGCGCCGACCTCATCGCCTCCCAGGTCGCCGAGGCGCTCGCCCAGGACGGCCCCGCGCTGGACGTGGCCGCCTCCGTGGACCGGGTCGCCGAGGTACTCCTCCTCGACGTGGACTGGCTGCTGGTGAAGACCGACTTCCTGGTGCACGCCGCCCGCGACCCGGAGGTCGCCGAGACGCTGCTCCGCCACCGGGCCCGGCTGCGCGAGGCCGTCGCCGACCGGCTGCGCCGGGCCGAGGCCACCGCCACCCCGCCCGGCGGGGTGGACGCCGCCGCCCGCGCGGTCGTCGCCGCCTACGACGGCGTCACCGTCCAGCTCCTGCTGGACAAGGACGTCGACGCCGCCCGCGACTGGCTGAAACACCTGCTCACGCCCCTGCTGTCCGGCGGCGGCGAGCCGGCATGACCCTGTACGAACCCTGGAAGGAAGGACGAGGACTCCATGGACGCGGACGTCATAGTCGTGGGAGCGGGCCTGGCCGGCCTGGTCGCGGCGCACGAACTCACCAGCCGGGGCCGGAAGGTGGCCCTGCTGGACCAGGAGAACGCCGCCAACCTGGGCGGCCAGGCGTTCTGGTCCTTCGGCGGGCTCTTCCTGGTCGACTCGCCCGAACAGCGCCGCCTCGGCGTCAAGGACTCCCTCGACCTCGCCTGGAACGACTGGCGGGGCAGCGCCGGCTTCGACCGCCTGGACGACGAGGACTCCTGGGCGGTGCGCTGGGCCCGTGCCTACGTCGAGTTCGCGGCCGGCGAGAAGCGGTCCTGGTTGCGCGGCCACGGCATCGAGCTGCTGCCCACCGTCGGCTGGGCCGAGCGCGGCGACCTGCGCGCCGACGGCCACGGCAACTCCGTACCCCGCTTCCACATCGCCTGGGGCACCGGCACCGGCGTGGTCGAGCCCTTCGTGCGGTACGCCCGGCAGGCCGCGCGGGACGGGCTGCTGACCTTCCACCACCGGCACCGCGTCGACGAACTCCTCATCGACGGCACCACCGCGCGTGGCGTACGCGGCACCCTGCTCGCCCCCGACGACTCGCCGCGCGGTGTCGCCTCCAGCAGGGAGACGGCGGGGGAGTTCGAGCTGACCGCGCAGGCCGTCGTCCTCACCACCGGCGGCATCGGCGCGAACCACGACATCGTCCGCCGCTACTGGCCCGAGCGGCTCGGCACGCCCCCGGCCGACATGGTCACCGGCGTCCCCGCCTACGTCGACGGCCGGATGCTCGACATCAGCGCCGAGGCCGGGGTGCGCCTGGTCAACCGGGACCGCATGTGGCACTACACCGAGGGCCTCGCCAACTGGGACCCCGTCTGGCTCGGCCACGGCATCCGCGTCCTGCCCGGCCCGTCCTCCGTCTGGCTGGACGCCCTCGGCCGCCGCCTGCCCGACCCCTGCCTGCCCGGCTACGACACGCTGAGCACCCTGCGCCATCTGCGCACCACCGAGGACATCGCGGGCCACGACCACTCCTGGTTCGTCCTCACCCGGAAGATCATCGAGAAGGAGTTCGCGCTCTCCGGCTCGGAGCAGAACCCGGACATCACCGCCAAGGACCGCAAGGCCGTGCTCCGCGACCGGGTGCTGGGCAAGGGCGCCCCGGGACCGGTGCAGGCGTTCCTCGACAAGGGCGCGGACTTCGTCACCGCCGGCACGATCGAGGAATTGGTCGGCAAGATGAACGGCCTCACCGGCGAAGCCCTGCTCGACCCGGCCGAGGTGCGCCGCCAGATCGAGGCCCGCGACCTCCAGATGGCCAACCCCTACAGCAAGGACTCCCAGGTCCAGGGCATCCGCAACGCCCGCCGCTACATCGGGGACCGGCTCGGCCGGGTCGCCGCCCCGCACCGCGTCCTCGACCCCGAGGCGGGTCCGCTGATCGGGGTCCGGCTGCGGGTGCTGACCCGCAAGACCCTGGGCGGCATCCAGACCGACCTCGACTCCCGCGCCCTCGGCCTCGACGGCAGCCCGGTCGACGGGCTCTACGCGGCCGGTGAGGTGGCCGGCTTCGGCGGGGGAGGGGTGCACGGCTACAACGCCCTGGAGGGCACCTTCCTCGGCGGCTGCCTCTTCTCCGGCCGCGCCGCGGGCAGGGCGGCGGCCCGGCAGACCGGCTGAAGGCGCCGGCCGAGCGGCAAAGGAGGTCCCGGGGATGATCCGGAGCGCAGGACAAGCGGGGCACCGGCGCCCTAATCTGTGCGGAGCGATCATCGCCGTCCCCGAAGGAGCGCACGTGACGTCCTCCCGCCGTCCGGCCGTACGACGCCGCACCGCCCTCCTCCGTCGCGAGACGGTCCTCGCCACGATCCCGCTGGCGGTCGCCGCCCTCCTCGGCGCGGCCGCCCCGCTCGGCTCCGGCACCACCGGAGCGGCGGGCGCCGGAGACCCGTACTTCCCGCTCAGCGGCAACGGCGGCTACGACGTGAGCCACTACGACCTCACCCTCGGCTACGACACGTCCTCCCGGCACCTGGACGGCACCGCCGTGCTCACCGCCCGCGCCACCCAGCGCCTCAGCCGCTTCGACCTGGACCTGAGCGGGCTCACCGTCACCTCCGTGCGCGTCGGCCGCGACGGTGCCGGCTTCACCCGCAAGGGCCAGGAGCTCGTCGTCACCCCGAAGAACACCCTGCGCCAGGGCCAGGAGTTCAAGGTCACCGTCCGCTACCAGGGCAAGCCGAAGCCGGTCACCGACCCGGACGGCTCGACCGACGGCTGGATCCCCACCGACGACGGCGCCTTCGTCGCGGGCCAGCCGCAGGGCGCCATGACCTGGTACCCGGCCAACAACCACCCGCTGGACAAGGCGTCGTACGACTTCACGATCACCGTCCCCAAGGGCCGTACCGCCGTCGCCAACGGCGTGCTGCGCGGGCAGCGCACCGAGCACGGCCGCACCACCTTCCGCTGGCACCAGGCCGAGCCCATGGCCGCCTACCTCGCCACCGCCACCGTCGGCACCTTCACCGTCCGGCGCAGCACCCTGCCCGGCGGCGTCCAGCTCTACGACGCCGTCGACCCCAGGGAGGCCCGCGCCGCCGACCCGGTGATGAAGAAGCTGCCCTCGGTGCTGAAGTGGGAGGCCGGACTCTTCGGCCCCTACCCGTACCGCGCCGCCGGCTCGATCGTCGACCACGCCCCCGACGTCGGCTACGCCCTGGAGACCCAGACCCGCCCGGTGTACGACTCGGCGCCCGACCTGGACACCCTCGTGCACGAGAGCGCCCACCAGTGGTTCGGCGACTCCGTCTCGCTGACCAAGTGGCAGGACATCTGGCTCAACGAGGGCTTCGCCAGCTACACCGAGTGGCTCTACGAGGAGCAGCACGGCGGCGACAGCGCCCAGAAGACCTTCGACGGCCTCTACGCCCACCCGGCCAAGGACAAGCTGTGGGCCTACCCGCCCGGCAACCCCGGCGACGGCGGCAAGATCTTCGGCGACCCCGTCTACGACCGGGGCGCGATGGCCCTGCACGAGCTGCGCAGGACCGTCGGCGACCGCGCCTTCCTCCGCATCCTGCGCGCCTGGGCCACCCAGCACCGAGACGGCCACGGCACGACCGAGCAGTTCATCCGGCTCGCCGAGAAGGAGTCCGGCAAGAAGGTCGCCCCGGTGCTGCACACCTGGCTGTACACCAAGGGCAAGCCGAAGAAGACCGTCTGACGGTCACTGCTCGCGCAGCCCCCACGGGGAGCCGTACGCGGTCAGCAGGTCGAGGAACGGGCGGGCCGGGAAGGCTTCCGGACCCAGCACGCCCGCGCCCGACCAGGCGCCGGTGGCGAGGAGTTCGAGGGCGACGACCGGGTTCACCGCCGTCTGCCAGACCACGGCCTGGGAGCCGTACTCGGCCATCGACCACTCGTTGTCGACCACGTGGTAGAGGTACACCTCGCGCGGCGCCCCGTCCTTGGTGCCCCGCACCCAGGTGCCCGCGCAGGTCTTGCCGCGCATCCGGTCGCCCAGCGTCGCCGGGTCGGGCAGCCCGGCGGCCACCACGTCACGCGGGGAGACCGCGACCGGACCGTCCGGACCCGGCACGGTCACCGGGACCGTGCGGTCCAGGCCCAGCTGATGCAGCGTGCGCAGCGTGTCGGTGAACTCCCGGCCCAGCCCGTACTTGAAGGTGACCCGCCGCGCGTCCGTCCAGCGCGGCATCAGCAGCACCTCCTCGTGCTCGACGTTCACGCACTCCACCGGGCCGATGCCCTCGGGGAAGTCGAACACCTCCGGCTCGCTGAACGGCTCCGTGGTGAACCAGCCGCGCCCCTCCTCGTAGACCACCGGCGGGTTCAGGCACTCCTCGATCGTGGTCCAGATGCTGAAGGAGGGCGCGAAGTCGTAGCCGTCCACGGTCAGGTTCGCGCCGTCGCGGACACCGATCTCCTCGACGGTGTCGAAGAGTTCGTCCGCCGCGTACCGGGCGAACACGTCCGAGAGGCCGGGCTCCACGCCCATGCCGACCAGCGCCAGCGCGCCCGCGCGCTCCCAGTCGGCGGCGAGCGCGAACTGCTCGTCGCCGAGCTTCACCCCGCACTCCTCGTACGGACGCTCCGGGTGCGGCCGGGACAGCGACATCGCCATGTCGACATAGGTGGCGCCGGCCGCGCGGGCCGCCCGGAACAGCGGCATCACGAACCTGGGGTCGGTGGCGTTCAGCAGCACGTCGCAGCCGTGCCGGGCGAGCAGTCCGGCGACCGCCGCCTCGTCGGCCGCGTCCACCCGCTCGGCCGTGAACCGGCCCGCGTCCGCGCCGAGCGCCGCGACGGCCGCCTCCGCGCGGGCGGGGTCGTAGTCGGCCACCACCATCAGGTCGAAGAACGGACGGCGGGCCGCGATCCGGGTGACGGCGGTGCCCACACCACCGGCCCCCACGAGCAGTACACGCATGACGGAAACTCCCTGCCTGACACGGACGGGAAACGAGAACGGGACAGGCGCGCCTTGCCCCGCATCCAACGCCCCGGTCCGAGTTAAGGTCAATGGCGTTGGCATAAGCGCCGCCACCAAGACCGCAGAGAGGGCCTCCGCCGTGCCCAAACCCGTCGTGCCCGAGGAGAAGCGCCGCAGACGCCGGCCCACCCGGAGCGGCACCGTGCTCACCGAGGAGCTGATCGTCACCACCGCGCTGCGCCTGCTGCGCGAGCACGGCAGCGCCGGCCTGACCGCCCGCCGCCTCGGCCTCGCCCTGGACTGCGACCCCAGCACCCTCTACCGGTACTTCCGAGGCATGGACGACCTCACCCTGGCCATCGGCGACGCCCTCATCGGTCAGGCCCTCGACGGCTGGCGGCGCACCGGCCGCTGGCGCGCCGACCTGCGCGCCGTCGGCACCCGCATCCACGCCGCCTACGTCGCCCACCCCCAGGCCGCGCTGCTGACCGTCAGCCGGGTCACCGGCCGCGCCCATGAACTCGCCGCCGACGAGGCGGTCCTCGACGTCCTCGCCCGCGCCGGGTTCCCGCTGCCCGAGGCGGTACGGGTCTACCACGCCTTCATCGACCAGACCCTCGCCTTCGCCGCCCTGGACGCGGCCACCCTGGCCCTGCCCAGCGCCTCCCAGCGGGCCGACGAGGACCAGTGGCACTCCACCTACGCCCGGCTGCCCCGCTCCACCCACCCGCGCATCGCCGAGGCCGCCCCGCTGCTCGCCCGGCAGATGGTGCACAGCGCCTACCCGACCGCGCTGGAGATGCTGCTGGACAGCGCGGCCGCCCGGCTCAGCGGCGCAGCGCCCGCGCCGCCGTCGCGCTGACCGCCTCGGCGAGCGCCGCCAGCGCGGGGGAGTCCAGCCGCCACTGCTGCCAGTACAGCGCCACGTCCAGCCACCGCCCCGGCGCCAGCGGCACGACCCGGCCCGCCGCCAGCAGCGGCTCCGCCTGGGACTCCGGCACCATCCCCCAGCCGAGCCCGCGCGCCACCGACTCAGCGAACCCCTCCGAGGTCGGCACGTAGTGCCGCACCGGCCCCGCGCCCGGCCCGCCGAGCCCCCGTACGAAGGCGTCCTGGAGGTCGTCCTTGTCGTCGAAGACCATCACCGGCAACGCGCCCAGCGCCTCGGCGAGCGGACCGGACGGCAGCCGCGCGGCCAGCTCCGGCGCCGCCACCGGCAGATACCGCAGCCGCCCCAGCGGACGCACCGAGCAGCCGGGCACCGGTTCCGCCGACCCCGTCACCGCCGCCATCACCAGCCCCTCGCGCAGCAGCGCCGCCGTGTGGTCCTCGTCCTCCCGGCGCAGCTCGAAACTGAGCCCCGGCACCTCGGTGAGCGCGTCCAGGAACCAGGTCGACAGCGAGTCCGCGTTCACCGCGACCGACACCCGCGTCGGCTCCCCGGCACCGCTCATCCCCAGCTCGTCCCGCGCGTCGCGCTCCAGCCGGGCGAGCTGACGGGCGTACCGCACCAGCACCGCGCCGGAGTCGGTCGGCCGGACCGGCTTGGTGCGCTGGAGCAGCACCCGGCCGGTGCGCTGCTCCAGCGCCTTGATCCGCTGGCTCACCGCCGACGGCGTCACATGCAGCGCGGCGGCGGCCGCGTCGAAGGTGCCCTCGTCCACCACGGCCAGCAGGGTGCGCACCTGGTCCAGAGGAAGCTCGTTCATCACGAGCGCTAATGTTACGTAAGAATCTTTAGCTGTACGCGCGGTGATCCGGTCCGTAGCGTCGACGGCATGAACCACGCGCTCACCGCCGCGGCCGCGGGCTTCGGCACCGGCCTCTCCCTCATCGTCGCCATCGGCGCCCAGAACGCCTTCGTCCTGCGCCAGGGGGTCCGCCGGCACGCCGTCCTCGCCGTGGTGGGCATCTGCGCAATCTCCGACGCCGTGCTCATCGCCCTCGGCGTCGCCGGGGTCGGCGCGATCGTGGTGGCCTGGCCGGACGCGGTACGGGCGGTCGGCATCGTCGGCGGGATCTTCCTGCTCTGCTACGGCGCCCTCGCCGCCCGGCGCGTCCTGCGCCCCGGCACCGGCGGGCTGAGCACGGACGGCGAGGCGGCCGGGTCGATCCGGCGCGCGGTGCTCACCTGCCTGGCGATGACCTGGCTCAACCCGCACGTCTACCTGGACACCGTCTTCCTGGTCGGCTCGCTGGCCGCCGACCGGGGCCCGCTGCGCTGGACCTTCGGGCTGGGCGCGGCGCTGGCCAGCCTGTGCTGGTTCGCCGCCCTCGGCCTCGGCGCCCGGCTGCTCGGCCGTGTCCTGGCCCGGCCCGCCGCCTGGCGGGTGCTGGACGGGCTGGTCGCCGTCACCATGCTCGGCCTCGGGGCGATGCTGCTGATCGGCACCTGAGGCAAGCCAGGCGGCAAAGGGTTCGGCTTTCGCCGGGCGTTGCTGCGATAGTGAGGCTCGAAATCGAAAGATGTATCGAGCAACCAGGACCTCCGTGGACACGAGCGAGAGCAGCAGCACCACCGACGCGGGCAAGGACGAGAAGCCCGGCGGGGACCCGCCCGCACGCGGCTGGCGCCGCTGGGCGATGGACACCCGCCCCCTGCGCATCCCCGCCTACCGGCGCCTGTGGTCGTCGACCATCGTCACCGCCGTCGGCAGCCAGCTCACCGCGGTCGCCGTACCCAAGCAGATCTACGACATCACCCAGTCCTCGGCGTGGGTCGGCTACGCCAGCCTTGCCGGGCTCGTGCCGATGGTGGTCTTCGCGCTGTGGGGCGGGGCCGTCGCGGACACCGTGGACCGGCGCAAGCTGCTGCTGGTCACCAACATCGGCATCGCGGTGACCTCGCTGCTGTTCTGGGTCCAGGCCGTCACCGGGCTGGACTCGGTGCCGGTGCTGATGGTCCTGCTCGCCGCCCAGCAGGCGTTCTTCGGCCTCAACCAGCCTGCCCGCAGCGCCTCCATCGCCCGGCTCGTCCCGGCCGGGGAACTGCCCGCCGCCAACGCGCTCGGCACCACCGTCATGCAGATCGGCGCGGTCGCCGGGCCGCTGCTCGCCGGTGTGCTGATCCCGGTGATCGGACTGCCCGAGCTGTACCTCGTCGACGCCGTCGCGCTGACCTTCACCGTGTGGGCCGTCTTCCGGCTGCCCGCCCTGCCCCCGCTCGGTGAGACCGTCGCCCGCCGCGCCGGGGTGCGGGAGATCGCGGCCGGGTTCCGGTACATCGCCGGGCACAAGGTGCTGCTGCTGTCCTTCCTCGCCGACATCGTCGCCATGGTCTTCGGCATGCCCCGCGCCCTCTTCCCGGAGCTGGCCGCGCAGACCTACGGCTCCTGGGGCCCGGGGTTCGCGCTCGGTCTGCTCTTCGCCGCGATCCCGGTCGGCGCGGTGCTGGGCGGGCTGTTCTCCGGCGTCTTCTCGCGGGCCCGCAGGCACGGGCTCATGGTCATCGGCTCGGTGGTCGGCTGGGGGCTCGCCGTCGTCGGGTTCGGGCTGAGCGGCAACCTCTGGGTGGCCGCCGCCTTCCTCGCCGCCGGCGGTGTGGCCGACATGGTCTCCATGGTCTTCCGGGGCGCCATCCTGCTCTCCGCCGCCACCGACGAGATGCGCGGCCGGATGCAGGGCGTCTTCACCGTGGTCGTCGCCGGCGGGCCCCGCCTCGCCGACGTGCTGCACGGCACCGCCGGGTCGCTGTTCGGCCCTCGCGCCGCCGTCGCGGGCGGTGGGGCACTGGTGGTCGTCGTCATGCTGGCGCTGGCCGCCGCCATGCCCGCACTGCGCCGCTACCGGATCTGACCCGGCCTACAGGGGGGCGCTCCGTCGGATCGCGTACTGGTCCATCAGCTTGCCGCGGGTGGTCTCCAGCCGGTGGGCCAGGATCTCGGCCACCGTGCGCACCAGCGACAGCCCGAGCAGCGGGTCCTCCACGCACAGCGCGAGCACGGAGGGCCCGTCGAACTCGTAGGCGCGGACGTTGCTGAACGCCACCGCCCCGAAGTCCCACTCGTACGGCGGGAAGAGCCAGGACCAGCCCAGCAGGTCACCGGCGCCGAGCGTGGCCACGGTGATGTACTGCCGGGAGGTCACCTGCTGGTCCAGGGAGACGGCGCCCGACCGGATCACCCAGAACCGGTCGGCGACGCCGCCCGCCTCGAACACACGGGTGTCCTCCGGGAAGGAGACCTCCTTGGCCAGCTCCATCAGCCGTTCCCGCTGGGCCTGTGGCAGAGCGGTCGGCAGTTTGATCGCTTTCGTCATACGCGGGCTCCTCACCGGCGGCCGTTCGGGTGGTTCCCTAAGCCCATTGGAGCCGCTGCCGCCGCGAGAGGCACCTCGAAGGGGCGGCAGCGCGCGGGCCCGCCGTGCCGAGGGCAGGAAAAAGCCCTGGCTGGACGGGGGAAGCCAGCCAGGGCAGTCAATGCGGAAGCGCGCGTGACACTCGGATTCCCGGTCCCGGTCGCGCCCCGATATGGATGAACGATAAACCACAGGGCGTCCGACCGGTATGGGAATCCGACATCACGTGACGTGCCTCACTCCCGCCGCACCCGTCCCGCCGTCCGCCGGACGGCTGCCCGGCGCGACGATCTCCGTCAGCACCCCGGCCACCACCTGATACGTCAGCGCCCGCTCGGTCGCCTCCCGGGCCCGGTCGGGATCGGTGGCCGTCAGGCTCTGCGCCCGCTCCAGCCACACCCGCTCCTCCTCGGCGGCCAGATCCCGGCCCCGCCGGATGCGCCGCAACAGTTCGTCCGCGTCCACGACTTCGCTCATGCGGGGCTCCTACCCGTCCGGGAGCCGGAAAAGGCATCCGCACCCCGTGTTTGACATCGCCGCCAGCGGTGAGCCGCATGGAAGACCCCCGGCCGTCCGGGCACCGCCCCATGAGAGACCGGGCACCGCGCAGGGAGGGATGGACGACATCATGCGTGACCAGTACGCGACCAGCACCCCGGCCGTGCCCCGGCAGAGCCGCAGGAGCATGGCGTACCGCCCGGCGGACGCCCGCAGAGATGTGCGCCGCGCCGTCACCGAACGCTGTCGCGAGCGCGCGCTCACGTGCGCCGACGAGACCCTTGAGGACGCCCTGCTGGTCGCCTCCGAGCTGACCGCCAACGCCATCCTGCACGGCGGCGGCATCACCGGCTTCGAGGTCGACGTCGACACCCGCGGCGTACGGCTCTCGGTCAGCGACCGCAGCGACGAACTCCCCGACACCACCGCCCGGTTGGACACCGAGGCCGACCGCGGCCGCACCGGGGGCCGGGGCTGGCCCATCGTCAGCCTGCTGGCCCGCGACGTACGGGTGGCCGGACTCCCGCGCGGCGGCAAGTGCGTCACCGCCGTCGTGCCCCTGCGCTGAACGCTGAACACGGCCCCTTCCCGGCCGCGCACCCGCCACCGTCTGGAGCGCTCGTTCATGCCGACCCACCGCTCGAACACCCCTCCCACCGAGGCCGCGCGGCCCCGGCGGACGCACGACGACGCGCCCGGGACCGAAGCCCGTTTCACCCGGCTCGCCGCACTGCCGGCCGGCCCCGAGCGCGACGCCCTGCGCGCCGAGCTCACCACCGCCTGGCTGCCCATGGCCCACCGCATCGCCGGCCGCTTCCGCGACCGGGGCGAGAACGTGGAGGACCTGCGCCAGGTGGCCGCGCTCGGCCTGGTCAAGGCCATCGACCGCTTCGACCCCGAACGCGGCGCCTTCGAGAGCTACGCCGTGCCGACCATCACCGGCGAGGTCAAGCGGCACTTCCGGGACCGCACCTGGGCGCTGCGGGTTCCGCGCCGGGTGCAGGAGCTGCGCAACCGGGTCCGCGTCGCCCGCCGCGACCTCACCGACCGGCCTGGCGGACAGACGCCCAGCGTCGCGGGCATCGCCGGGCACACCGGGCTCACCGAGGCGGAGGTCACCACCGGGCTGGAGGCGCTGGACAGTTACAGCACGCTCTCCCTGGACGCCGATCCGGCGGGCGAGGGCGGCGCCCTCACCGACAGCCTCGGCGCCCCCGACCCCGCCTACTCCGTCGTCGTCGACCGCGAGGCCGCCCGGCGCAGTCTGAGCCGGCTGCCCGAACGCGACCGGGACATCCTCTACATGCGCTTCTTCGAGGACCTCTCGCAGAGCCGCATCGCCGCCCGCCTCGGCATCTCCCAGATGCACGTCTCCCGCCTCCTGCAGCACATCTGCGCCCGAGTCCGCACCGAGACCCAGGACCCCGGAGCCGACGCGCCCCTCAGCCGGCCGGTGCCAGGTGCTCCCAGGTGAGCAGCTCATAGGTCCGCCCCTTGTCGGTGACCGTCTCCGCCGCCACCGCCGCCCGGCGGTAACCGGCGGAGCGGGCGACGGCGACACTGGCCGCGTTGTCCGGCTCGATCTCCAGCAGCACCCGGTCCATCCCCTCCGCCCGGTGCGCGTGCTCCGTCATCGCTCGCAGCGCCCGCGCCGCGAGCCCCCGGCCCCGGTGGGCGGCGCCGACCACGTAGCCGATGCCGCCGAGGTCCCGGTCGAGCAGGATCTCGCCCAGCGCGGTGCGGCCGTCCGTCGTGATCGCCAGATGGAGCCGCCGGTGCGCCCCGATCGCGCTGTCCAGGTAGGCCCGTGCGGCCGCCGCGTCGAACGGTGCCGCCAGCGGGGTGCGGTACGCGACGTCGGGATCGTCGAACAGCGCGCGCAGGACGGGCAGATCCTCCGGCGTCCACTCCCGCAGCAGCAGACCGTGTGCCGAGATCACCGCCACCCCCTCCGCCGTCACTTCTTCGCCGCCTCCACCTTCACCGGGACGCCCAGGGGGCGGGCGAGGCCGGAGACGGCTTCGTCCAGGCGCTGGAGGTGGCGGAGGACGCGGTCGGTGACGCGGCCCCAGCGGGGGGTGGCCAGGGTGCCGGGCTCCAGCATGGACGCGATGCTCGGGCCGGTCTCCAGCTCGGCGGAGGAGTGCGGGTCGCGGACGTGGTCGGCGATCGCCTCGATGTTGTGCACGATCCGGCTGCACACCCCGCGCAGCCGGGGATCGGCCGCGATCGACGGGTTGCTGGGCAGCAGCTCCGCCGTGGCCGCCAGCGCCCGCCCGTGGTACGCGCAGGTCTCCAGCAGCGCCACCACGTACCGCGCGGTGTCCCGGCGGGAGCGCAAGGGGGTGACCGGGTGCGTCAGCGGCTTGGTCGCGGCGTGCAGGTCGGCCAGCGCCTGGTCCAGCTCGCGGGCCTGGTCCACCAGATCCGTGTGCGGCCGCCCGCTGAGCTGGTCCACGGCCGCCTGCGTCAGCTCGGCCAGCTTGTCCAGCACCGCCACCAAAAGCTCGTTGGTACGCCGGTCGGTACGCACCGGCAGCACCACCGCCGCCGTGATCACCCCGCAGGCCGCGCCGAGCGCCGTCTCCTCCACCCGCAGCACCAGCACCGACATGCTGTACGTGTTCAGCAGCGTGTAGAGCAGTCCCAGCGCCGCCGTCACGAAGAACGACATCAGCGTGTACGACAGGGGAGCGGTGTAGAACATGGCGAACACGCACACCAGCACCAGCGCGAACGCCGTCCACGTGTGGTGCCCGACCGCACCGGCGAGACCGATACCGGCGACCACCCCGAGGACGGTGCCGAGCAGCCGCCGGCCGCCCTTCACCAGGATCTCCCCGGTGGAGGTGGTGTTGATGAACACGATCCAGCAGGTCAGCACCGCCCAGTACCAGCGCTGGTGGGACAGCAGCTCACCGCCCACGATGGCCAGCGACGCGCCCACCGCCACCTGGATGGCCGCCCGCGTCGTGGGGCGCCGCAGACCGGTCTCCTCGGGTGTCTCCGGATCGGGCTCCTCGCTGATCTCGATCGCCGCGTCCTCGGCGTCCAGCTCCTCACGGGACCTGCTGGTCGCCGGGGTGTCGTCGGACTCGTCCTGCGGTCCGTCCAGCGCGGTCCGCAGACCCAGCACCGCGCGCGCCGCCTCACCGATGCCCCGGAACACGTCCTGCACGGCCGGGGACGCGTCCGGCAGATTGTCCTCCTCGCGGTAGCCGAGCAGCCGGTTGCGCACCTGGGCCAGCGCCGTCCCCGAGGTCTCGCCCACCGGACGCAGCACCAGCAGCCGCAGCGCCCGCAGATCCCGGCGCATCGTCTCCGTCGAGGGGTCCCGCACCGGCAGCATCCGGCCGGACGGCAGCTGTGCGCCCGGCAGATGCAGGGTGAGGGTGTCGGTCCGCTCGGCGCTGCGCGCGGTCAGCAGCATCAGCCCGAGCCGCTCGGCGGCGATCTCGGCGTCCGCGACACGCCGCTGCACCAGCCGGGCCGTCGCGTCGTCCGAGGCACCGCCCTCCAGCCGGCCCTGGATCATCAGCGCCGTCTCGTGCAGCCGGGCGGTACCCGTGCGCAGGTCCTCCACGACCTTGTCGACGTCGTCCGGACCCGCGTCCAGCAGCTCGATCTGCGTGCCCAGCAACTGTCCCAGCCGGGCCCGGAAGGCCCGCCGCAGCCGGTCCAGCGTGCCCGCCTCGGTCTGCGGCATCAGCACGAACCGCGCGAACGCGCTGCACCCGACGGCCACCGTGATCACGATGTACAGCGAGGGCAGCATCGGCGGCGTCGCCCGCACGAACAGCGACAGGAAGTAGACCTGGAAGCCGATCAGCCCGAGCCCGGTGGCCCGGTCGCCGAACCGGCGCAGATAGACGGCCGCGAAGATGATCAGCAGGAAGGAGACGTCGCTGACCAGCGGCCAGCGGTTCAGCACCGCCCCCGCCGACACCGACGCCAGCGCCACCGGCAGCGCCAGCGCCACCGTGACGGCCTGCTTGGCGCGCTCGGTCTCCCGGACGGCGAAGGTCGCCGCCATCGCCGCCATCGCACCCGCGACCAGCTGGGGGACGGGGAAGCGCAGCGACGCCAGCAGGACCAGCGTCAGCGCGATCGCGGCCACCGTACGCAGCCCGGCGATCAGCCGCAGCAGTCCCGGATCGGACGCGGCGAGCCGGTCCCACAGCCGTACCAGAAGCGCCCGTCCCCTTGCCTTCACGCCGCCGCGCTCTTTCTTCCGTGCCGGATCATGATCTACGACCCAGGATGTCACGACGGCCGAAGTTGCCGGAGGCCGCCGCCCCCGGCACGGGACGGCGGCCTCCGGCAGCCCGGCTCACCCGGTTCAGCCCCCGGTCACCTTTCCGCGCACCTTGCCCTCGGCCTCGGCCGTGCGCACCTCGGTGCGGACCTGGTCCGGCGTCAGATAGGAGTCCGTGTACTCGAAGTCCTTGAGCTGGGCGGGCTTGCGGGCCTGGAAGCCCGTACGGACGAAATCGTCCCCCGCGATGGCGTTCAGCAGCCAGTTCACCATCACCCGCGCCTTGGCGACCCCGGTGCGCAGCGCCGACCAGTGGTAGCCGCGTGCCACGGCCTGGGCGAGGATGCCGCGCAGCTCGATGCCGAGCGGCCGGGACACAGCGTCCTTGCCGCCGAGGTCCACCACGAGACCGAGGTCCTTGTGGACGTACGGCTCCAGCGGCTCGCCGCGCAGCGCGTGGATGATGTTGTCCGCCACCTTCGGGCCCTGCCGCATGGCGTGCTGCGCGGTGGGCGGGCAGATCGCGTCCTTCTCGCCCTTGGCCAGGTCCGGCACGGCCGCCGCGTCACCGAGTGCGAACACCCCGTCGTGCCCCGGCACGGTCATCTCCGGGGTCACCGCGAGCCGTCCGCGCACCGTCTCCGCGTCCAGCGTGCCGATCAGCGGGCTGGCGACCACACCGGCCGTCCAGATCAGGGTGTGGGTCGGGATCACCCGGCCGTCGGTGAAGGTGACCTCGTCCTCGGTCACCTTGGCCACGGACACCCCGAGGGAGACGTCGATGCCCCGGTCGCGCAGGATCTTCAGCGCCTGCTTGCCGAGCCGGTCGCCCAGCTCCGGCATCAGCTTCGGCGCGATGTCGATCAGATGCCAGCGGATCAGGCTCGGGTCCAGCCGCGGATAGCGCCGGACCGCCGCATGGGTGAGCCGCTGCAGGCAGGCCGCCGTCTCCGTACCCGCGTAGCCGCCGCCGACCACCACGAACTGCAGCCGCGCCGCCCGCTCCTCGGGGTCGTCGCTGGCGTCCGCGAGGTCGAGCTGCGAGATGACGTGGTCACGGATGTACGCGGCCTCCGCGAGCGTCTTCATGCCGAAGGCGTGCTCGGCCAGGCCCGGGATGTCGAAGGTGCGGGTCACACTGCCCGGCGCCAGCACCAGGTAGTCGTAGGGCTCGTTGACGATCTCGTCGGTGATGGTACGGATGACGCACACCTTCGCCGCCAGGTCCACCCCGATCGCCCCGCCCGGAATGATCCGGGTGCGGTACTTCTTGCTGCGGCGCAGCGAGACGGCGATCGACTGCGGCGTCAGCACGCCGGAGGCGACCTGGGGCAGCAGCGGAAGGTAGAGCTGGTAGGAGAACGGCGTCACCAGGGCGACGTCCGCCTCGTCGGGGCCGAGTTTGCGCTCCAGCCGGCGGACGCACTCGACTCCGGCGAAGCCTGCGCCGATCACCAGAATCCTGGGTCGTCGTGTCACGGTGTTGTTCCCTTCTGCGGCTCCCGTCGGTCCGGGTGGACGCCGTTCGCATGCCCGGGACCACTGCCACCACACCCGATCCCACCGCGCCCCGAGCCGTTCCGCCAGTCGGAAGCGCCCGGCGGCGGACGCGTGGGCAGCAGCCTGCCCCTCCACGCACCGGAGTAACCCGATTCCGCACCGGTACACCTTCCGGCGCCCTCACCAGGGCAGGAAGACGTGGATGTCCTTGCCGTCCCCGACCACCACCACGCTCACCTGGTCGCACAGGGTGTGCACCAGATGCCAGCCGATGCCCCCGCCGCCCGAACTCGGCCTGAACGGGCGCGGCTCGGGCACCACCGTGCTGGTGTCGTGCAGGGTGACGTGCACCCCGTCGAAGGTGCGCCGCATCCGCAGCCCGAACGGGCCCGGCGCGAACTGCACCGCGTTGGCCGCCAGCTCCGTCACCACCAGCAGGATGTCGTCCCAGTACTCCGGCGCGGTGGGCGGCGCGTCCCGGGCGAGCTTGCGCAGGAACTCCTCCGCCGCCAGCCGCGCGCCCGTGACGTTCGGAAGTTCGCCGGGAAAGGAGTAGGCACGCTCGTGCGCCCTCTCGGAGGGAGGTGTGCCGTCCCAACGCCGCTCTGTCGCCATCTCGCATTCCCCGGCCCGGTCTCCCGGAGCGGGCCCGGGTGCGGGCCCCGCGCTCCGGGGCGGTCATCGTCGCTGGTCAGTTCACCAGGGCGGGTTCCCAGCGCGAGGCGGATTACGCGTGGTCGGGCCACCCGACGGGGAAGTGGCTCACCGGAATACGTCGTCCGGCTCGTCCCAGTCCGCCGGTTCCGGGGTCCGCCCGCCCCGCGCGGCACGCGAACGGGCCTTGTACATCGCGTCGATCTCGGCCGCGTAGTGCCGCGCGATGACGTCCCGGCGCAGCTTCAGCGAGGGCGTCAGCAACCCGTTGTCCGGGGCGAACGGCTCCTGCACGACCCGGTAGACCCGGATGGACTCGGCGCGCGACACCGTGCTGTTGGCCGAGGCGATCGCGCGGGCCAGCTCCTCGCGCAGCGCGCTCTCCTCCCGGCTCTCCCGCCCCTCGAAGTCGCCCTGGAGCGCCAGCGCGGCCCGCCAGTGCGAGAGGAACTCCGGGTCCAGGGTGATCAGCGCGCCCATGCAGGGCCGGTCCTCGCCGACCACCACCGCCTGATGGATCAGGGGGTGCATCCGCAGCCGCTGCTCCAGCGGGGCGGGCGCCACGCTCTTGCCGCTGGAGGTGACGATGAGGTCCTTCTTGCGGCCGGTGATGGTCAGATACCCCTCCCGGTCCAGCCGCCCGATGTCCCCGGTCGACAGCCAGCCCCCGCGCAGCACACTCCGGGTACGCGCCTCGTCGCCGATGTACCCCTGGAACACCGACGGGCCGTGCACCAGGATCTCCCCGTCCTCGGCCACCCGGACGTCGGTGCCCGGCAGCGGCACGCCCACCGTGCCCGACTTCTCCCGGCCAAGCGGCTGCATGGTGATCCCGCCCGAGGTCTCCGTCAGCCCGTACCCGTCGTGGATGTACAGCCCGATGCCCTCGAAGAACAGCGACAGTTCGCGGCTCAGCGAGGACCCGCCCGAGGTGCCCCGCCGGGCCCGGCCGCCGAGCGCGGAGCGGAGCTTGCGGTACACCGTCCGCTCGTACAGGGCGTGTTGCAGCCGCAGATCCAGCCCGGGGCCGGTGCCGATGCCGAGCCGGGCGCGCTCCTCGGCCTCCGCGAAGTCCCGCGCGGTCTGCGCCGCCCGCTCGAACAGCGCACCCCTGCCCGCCTGCTGAGCGGCCCTCAGGAACGTCTTGTACAGCTTCTCGAACACGGACGGGACACCGTAGAGGTACGTCGGCCGGAAGGTGCTCAGCGCGGAGGCGAGCGCCTCCTCGGTCATCTCCGGCTCGTGCGCCATCAGGATGCCGCCACGCAGGCACATCGTCTGGATCATGATCCCGTACACGTGCGAGAACGGCAGGAACGCCAATACCGAGGGCTGTTCGCCCGGCTGCGCCGCCGTGTGGCCCCAGCCGGCCAGCAGCACGTCGCAGGGGTAGGCGAGACCCCGGTGGCTCAGCGCGCAGCCCATCGGGCGGCCGGTGGCGCCGGAGGTGTAGGTGACGGCGGCGGTGGAGTCCGGCAGCACGATCCGGCGCAGCGACTCCACGGTGGTCAGCGGGATGTCCACGCCCCGCTCGGTGAGTTCGGCCAGCGCGCCCGCGTCCAGTTGCCACACGTGCCGGAGCCGGGGCAGCACCGCGCACACCGTGCCGACCGTCATCACGCCCAGCTCGTCCTCGACCGCCACGGCCACACAGCCCGCGTCCCGCAGGATCCACTCGACCTGATCCCGCGAGGAGGTCGGATGGATCGGCACGACCTCCGCGCCCACGGTCCACAGCGCGTGCGCCAGCACCGTCCACTCGTAGCGGTTGCGGGCCATCAGGGCGACCCGGTGGCCCGGCGAGATCCCGGCGGCCACCAGCCCCTTGGCCAGCCCGAGCACCTCGTCGCGGAGCCGGCCGGCCGTGACCGTCTCCCAGCCGCCGGGGGCGCCCTTGGCGTGCCGGGCGAGCAGCGGGAGGCCGGGGTTCTCCTCGGCCCTTTCGAAGACGGTGTCGGCGAGCCCGCCGGCGGGCGGCGGGAACGCTGCCGGAGCGGAGGCGACGTCGCGCATGCGCTGCTCCTGGAAGTACGGAGGGTGACCCCGCCGATCGGCTCTGTGTCGGCGGTGCACGAATGTAGCGCGGGGAAGCGGTTTCGGTGCGGGGAAGGAGAAAGTCGTGATCCCCTGATGACCTGCGGGTGTCCGGTGGGCCCCGGGTGCCGCCGTTCCGTACCGGTATCGGTGGGGCCGCCGGGGCATGCCGAAAGGGCGGCCGGGGTCGTCCTGACCCCGGCCGCCCCGTGTCGGGCGCCGGTCGCGCGGGCTCAGCGGGCGGGCGTCAGCCAGACCGTGGCGAGCGGCGGCAGCGTCAGGCGCAGCCGGCCGTCCTCCGGGCAGAGCTTGCCCGCGTCGCCCACCTGGATGCCGCTGCCGCCGTAGGCCGCCGCGTCGGTGTTGAGCGCCTCCTGCCAGGCGGGCACCTGCTCGGGCGCCCAGAGCCGGTAGTCCTCCCGGACCACGGGCGAGAAGTTGGACACCGCCAGCAGGGGAGTGCCGTCCTCGGCGTACCGGACGAAGGCGAAGACGTTGTCGTCGGCCGCGTCGCACACCGACCACTGGAAGCCGCCCGGATCGGTGTCCCGCTGCCACAGCGCCGGGGCGTCCCGGTACGCCGTGTTCAGGTCCCGCACCAGATCCCGCATGCCCCGGTGGTCGGCCGCCGAGTGGTAGTCGTCGGCCAGCAGCCACCACTCCGGCCCGTGCTTCTCCGACCACTCCGCGCCCTGCGCGAACTCCTGTCCCATGAAAAGCAGTTGCTTGCCGGGGTGAGCCCACATGAAGCCCAGGTACGCCCGGTGGTTCGCGCGCCGCTGCCACCAGTCGCCGGGCATCTTCGACACCAGCGCCTGCTTGCCGTGCACCACCTCGTCGTGCGAGATGGGCAGCACGTAGTTCTCGCTGTACGCGTACACCATCGAGAACGTCATGTCGTGGTGGTGGTACTTGCGGTGCACCGGCTCCTTCTGCACGTACTCCAGCGAGTCGTGCATCCAGCCCATGTTCCACTTCAGCCCGAACCCGAGACCGCCGCTGTCGGTCGGCCGGGTCACGCCCTCCCATGCCGTCGACTCCTCGGCGATGGTCACCACCCCCGGGCAGCGCCGGTACACGGTCGCGTTCATCTCCTGGAGGAACGCCACCGCGTCCAGGTCCTCGCGCCCGCCGAAGACGTTCGGCGCCCACTGGCCGGAATCCCGCGAGTAGTCCAGGTAGAGCATCGAGGCCACCGCGTCCACGCGCAGCCCGTCGATGTGGAACTCCTCGCACCAGTACACCGCGTTGGCGACCAGGAAGTTCCGCACCTCGGTCCGGCCGAAGTCGAACTCGTACGTCCCCCAGTCCGGGTGCTCGGCGCGCCGGGAGTCCCCGGGCTCGTACAGCGGGTCCCCGTCGAACCGGGCCAGCGCCCAGTCGTCCTTGGGGAAGTGGGCCGGCACCCAGTCCATGATCACGCCGATGCCCGCCCGGTGCAGCGCGTCCACCAGGAACTTGAAGTCGTCCGGTGAACCGAGCCGAGGGGTGGGCGCGTAGTACGAGGTGACCTGGTAGCCCCACGACCCGCTGAACGGGTGCCCGGCCACCGGCATCAGCTCGACATGCGTGAAGCCCAGGTCCTTTACGTACGCGGGCAGTTCCTCCGCCAGCTCGCGATAGGTCAGCCCCGGCCGCCAGGACGGCAGATGCACCTCGTACACCGACATCGGCGCTTGGTGCACGGGGGTGTCGCCCCGGTGCGCCATCCACTCGGCGTCGTCCCACGCGTAGCGGGAGGAGGTGACGACCGAGGCGGTGTCCGGCGGCACCTCGGTGAGCCGGGCCATCGGGTCCGCCTTCAGGAACCGGTGGCCGTGGCGCGAGGTGATCTCGAACTTGTACTTCGCGCCCTCGCCGATCCCCGGCAGGAACACCTCCCACACCCCGGCCGCGCCCAGCGAGCGCATCGGGTACTGCGTGCCGTCCCAGAAGGTGAACTCACCGGCCAGCCGCACCCCTTGGGCGTTCGGCGCCCACACGGTGAACCGGGTGCCCGCGACGCCCTCGTGGGTCATCGGCTCGGCGCCCAGCGCCTTCCACAGCTCCTCGTGCCGGCCCTCCCGGATCAGATGCAGATCCAGCTCACCGAGCGCGGGCGCGAAACGGTACGGGTCGTGCACCGTCTGCTCGCCCGCCCCCCCGTCTTCGTAGCCGACCACCAACTCGTAGGCAGGGATGTCCCGGTAGGGCAGCACGGCCGAGAAGAGACCGCCACCCTCCGAGACGAGCGGCGAGCGCACCCCGTCGGCCAGGACGCTCACCTCCCGCGCGTTCGGGCGCAGGGCACGGAACAGCACGCCGTCCGGCACCGGGTGGGCGCCCAGCAGGGAGTGCGGGTCGTGATGCGCGCCGCCCAGCAGACGGTCGCGCTCCTCGCCCTTCAGGGCGATGTCCGAGGTGCGGACGGGGCCCGAGGTCTCGGGCAGCGAAGTGTCGCGCAGTGCCATGGTTCAGCCTCTCCACTCGGCGAGCCGCTCGATGGCCGCCATCGGGACCGGAAGCCAGTCCGGCCGGTGTCTCGCCTCGTACAGGACCTCGTACACCGCCCTGTCCGTCTCGTGCGCGCGCAGCAGCGCGTGTTCCTCGCGCGGGTCCCAGCCCGCGCGGGCCGCGTAGCCCGCGCAGAACGCCTCCCGGCAGCGGCTCGCCCACTCGGGCCGCCAGGGGCGGCGCTGCCGCGCCGCGTAGTCGAAGGAGCGCAGCATCCCGGCGATGTCACGCACCGGGGACTGCGCGGTCCGCCGCTCGGCGAGCGGACGGGAGGGCTCGCCCTCGAAGTCGATGACGAACCAGTCGGACCCGGCGCGCAGCACCTGGCCCAGATGCAGGTCACCGTGGACACGCTGGGCGGCCGGCCCCGAGTCGCGGGCGGCCAGCGCCCCGAACGCGGCCCTCAGGCCCGGCACATAGGGCCGCAGCCCCGGCACCGCACGCGCCGCCGCGTCCAGCCGTCCGCACATCGCGTCGGCCGTGACGGCGTTCTCGTCCCCGCCGGCCGGCGGGAACGCCCCGGCCAGCGCGAGGTGCACCTCGGCCATGGCGCCGCCCAGCTCGGTCGCCTCGGCGGTGAAGTCGTCCCCCAGGGCCAGCGCCCCGAGGGCCAGCTCCCAGCCGTCGACCGCGTCCGGCAGGTACGGCTGGAGCACGCCCAGCGTGGCCGGGCGCGGCGCGGTGGTGCAGAACCACGCCACCGGCGCGGGCACCCGCGCGCACCCTTGCGCGGCCAGCGCCTGCGGTACCTCCAGATCCGGGTTGACGCCCGGCTGGATACGGCGGAACAGCTTGAGGATGTACGCGTCGCCGTACACGATCGACGAGTTGGACTGCTCGCTGGTCAGCAGCCGGGGCGCGAGGCCGCCGGGCACGTGGGCGGCCTCGTCCACCTCGAAGCGCAGCGGCCCCGCCGTGCCGGGCCGCCGCAGCCGCTCCAGCAGCAGGTGCGCGCAGCGCGGGTCGTGCAGCGCGTCGTACACGGCGAACCCGGCCAGCGGGCCGTGCTCGGCGCGCCCGATGTACGCCCGGTCCAGGCTCGGCAGCGGCCGCTCGCGCAGGCCGAGCAGCAGTTGGTAGCAGTCGCCGGGCGGGGGAGTGCCGCCGGGCGTGGGCACGGGTGCGTGCGAGGCGTTCACCAGCAGGTGCAGGCAGCCCGGGAACAGCTCGGTGACGGACAGCACCGACAGGTCGGTGGCCGGGCGGTCCTTGCCCGCGAACCAGCGCTGCCGGGGCAGCCATTCGCCGAGCAGGCCGCCGAGCGAGGCCAGGAGCCCGTCGGCACCGGTCGCCGCCGGGGGGCTGAGGGTGATGGTCTTCGGCATGGTGACGCGTCCTTTCCTCGGCGCCGGGCGCTCAGCGGCGGCGGCCGATGCGGGATGCGGGTCGGGTGAGCCGGAACCAGTAGAAACCGTGGCCCGCGAGGGTCAGCAGATACGGCAGCTCACCGATCGCCGGGAACGTCACCCCACCGATCAGCTCCACCGGGTGCCGCCCGTCGAAGGTCCGCAGGTCGAGTTCGGTGGGCTGCGCGAACCGGGAGAAATTGTGCACGCACAGCACCAGATCGTCGCCGTACTCGCGGAGGAAGGCCAGCACCGCCGGGTTGGACGAGACCAGCTCGGTGTACGAGCCGAGTCCGAAGGCGGGGTTCTGCTTGCGGATCTCGATCATGCGGCGGGTCCAGTGCAGGAGGCTGGACGGGGAGGACATGGAGGCTTCGACGTTGGTGACCTGGAAGCCGTGGACGGGGTCCATGATGGTCGGCAGGAACAGTCGGCCGGGGTCGCAGGAGGAGAAGCCGGCGTTGCGGTCGGGGGTCCACTGCATGGGGGTGCGGACGGCGTCGCGGTCGCCGAGCCAGATGTTGTCGCCCATGCCGATCTCGTCGCCGTAGTAGAGGATCGGCGAGCCGGGCAGGGAGAGCAGCAGGGCGGTGAAGAGCTCGATCTGGTTGCGGTCGTTGTCGAGGAGGGGGGCGAGGCGGCGGCGGATGCCGATGTTGGCGCGCATACGCGGGTCTTTCGCGTATTCGGCCCACATGTAGTCGCGTTCCTCGTCGGTGACCATTTCGAGGGTCAGCTCGTCGTGGTTGCGCAGGAAGATGCCCCACTGGCAGTTGGTGGGGATGGCGGGGGTCTTGGCGAGGATCTCCGAGACCGGGTAGCGGGACTCGCGGCGGACGGCCATGAAGATGCGGGGCATGACCGGGAAGTGGAAGGCCATGTGGCATTCGTCGCCGCCGGTGGAGTAGTCGCCGAAGTAGTCGACCACGTCCTCGGGCCACTGGTTGGCCTCCGCCAGCAGCACGGTGTCCGGGTACTGGGCGTCGATCTCGCTCCGGACGCGCTTCAGGAAGGCGTGCGAGGCGGGCAGGTTCTCGCAGTTGGTGCCCTCGGCCGCGTACAGGTACGGCACCGCGTCGAGCCGGAAGCCGTCGATGCCGAGGTCCAGCCAGAACCGCAGGGCGGCCAGGATCTCCTCCTGCACCGCCGGGTTCTCGTAGTTGAGGTCCGGCTGGTGCGAGAAGAAGCGGTGGAAGAAGTACTGTCCGCGCACCGGGTCGAAGGTCCAGTTGGAGACCTCGGTGTCGACGAAGATGATCCGGGCGTCCTGGTACTGCTTGTCGTCGTCGGCCCACATGTAGTAGTCGCCGTAGGGGCCCTCGGGGTTGGCGCGGGACTCCTGGAACCACGGGTGCTGATCACTGGTGTGGTTCATGACGAAGTCGATGATGACCCGCATGCCCCGCTGGTGGGCCGCGTCCACGAACTCCACGAAGTCGGCCAGGTCGCCGAACTCCGGGAGGACGGAGGTGTAGTCCGCGACGTCGTAACCACCGTCCCGCAAGGGGGACTTGAAGAACGGCGGGAGCCAGAGGCAGTCCACGCCGAGCCACTGGAGATAGTCGAGCTTGGCCGTCAGACCCTTCAGGTCGCCGACACCGTCGCCGTCGCTGTCGTGGAAGGAGCGGACCAGCACTTCATAGAAGACGGCGCGCTTGAACCACTCGGGGTCCCGGTCCTTGGCCGGAGTGTCCTCGAAAGTGTCCGGCACGGGTTCGTTCACGGTCATGACGCTGAAGGCCCTCCGATCTGGGACGTCGCCGGCTCGGCACGCAGGACGTGCGCGGGGGCGCGGCCGGGGCTGAGGCGCACGTAGTTGTCGCGGCCCCAGTGGTAGGTCTCGCCCGTCAGTTCGTCGTGCACGGACAGGGCGTCGTTCCAGTCCAGGCCGAGTCGCGGCAGGTCCAACGAGACCGTGGCCTCCTGGGTGTGGTGCGGGTCGAGACTGACGACCACCAGGACCGTGTCGTCACCGGTGCGCTTGCTGTAGGCGAGCACCGCGTCGTTGTCGGTCCGGTGGAAGCTGAGGTTGCGCAGCTGACGCAGCGCGGGGTGGGCGCGGCGGATCTCGTTGAGGCGGGTGATGAGAGGCGCGATGGTCCGGCCCTCGCGGGCGGCCGCCTCCCAGTCCCGGCGCTCCAGCTGGTACTTCTCGGAGTTGAGGTACTCCTCGCCGCCCGGCTGGAGCACCTGGTTCTCGCACAGCTCGTAGCCGCTGTAGATGCCCCAGGCGGGAGAGAGCGTCGCCGCGAGCACGGCCCGGATCTCGAAGGCGGGCCGGCCGCCGTGCTGGAGGTAGCCGGGCAGGATGTCGGGGGTGTTGGCGAAGAAGTTGGGCCGCATGTAGGCGGCCGATTCGCCGCACAGCTCGGTCAGGTACTCGGTGAGCTCCTGCTTGCTGTTGCGCCAGGTGAAGTAGGTGTACGACTGCTGGAAGCCGACCTGGGCGAGGGTGTGCATCATCGCGGGACGGGTGAAGGCTTCCGCCAGGAAGATGACATCGGGGTCGGCGCGGTTGATCTCGCCGATCACGCGCTCCCAGAACACCACGGGCTTGGTGTGCGGGTTGTCGACGCGGAAGATGCGGACACCGTGCTCCATCCAGTGCCGGAGCACCCGCACGGTCTCGGTGACCAGGCCGTCCATGTCCGCGTCGAAGGCGATCGGATAGATGTCCTGGTACTTCTTCGGCGGGTTCTCCGCGTACGCGATGGTGCCGTCCGTGCGGTGGTGGAACCACTCGGGGTACTTCTCCACCCAGGGGTGGTCCGGGGAGCACTGGAGGGCGAAGTCCAGGGCGATCTCGAGGCCCAACTCGCCTGCCCGGCCCACGAAGTGGTCGAAGTCGTCCAGGGTGCCGAGATCCGGGTGAATGGCGTCGTGGCCCCCCTCGGGGGAGCCGATCGCCCACGGCACGCCGACGTCGTCCGGGGTCGCGGTCAGGGTGTTGTTGCGGCCCTTGCGGTGCGTGGTCCCGATCGGGTGGATCGGCGGGAGGTACACCACGTCGAAGCCCATCTCCGCGATGGCCTCCAGACGCTTCTCCGCCGTCCGGAAGGTGCCGTGCGGCTGGTCGACGGTGCCCTCCGAGCGGGGGAAGAACTCGTACCAGGAGCCGTAGAGGGCGCGCTCGCGCTCCACCAGCAGCGGCATCGGGTCCGAGGCGGTCACCAGATCGCGCAGGGGATACCGGGCGAGGACCGCCGCCACCTCCGGGCCCAGGGCGTCCTTCAGCCGGTGGTTCACCGAGAGGGTGTCGTCGCCGAGGGCGTGGGCGGCGGCCAGGACGAGGTCGCGCTCCGGACCCCGGGGCGCTGCGGCGGCCGCGCGCTCGTACAGCTCCGCGCCCTCCTCCAGCACCAGGCCGGTGTCGATCCCGGCCGGGATCTTGATGCCGGCCGCGTGCCGCCAGGTGGCGACCGGATCGGACCACGCCTCCACGCGGTAGGTCCAGCGGCCGGTGGCGTCCGGGGTGATGTCCGCGCCCCACACGTCGCTGCCGGGGGACAGCTCGCGCATCGGGGTCCACGGGCCGCGCCGGCCCTTGGGGCCACGCAGGACCACATTGGCGCCCACCGCGTCATGTCCCTCGCGGAACACGGTCGCGGTCACCTGGAACGTCTCCCCGGCCACCGCCTTCGCCGGGCGCCTGCCGCACTCCACGGCCGGCCGGACATCACGTACCGGTACGCGGCCGATGGCCGGGGTCCTGCGCATGGATCTCACCTCCGCCGTGCGCGAAGCCGGGCACACGGGGCCCGGCTTCGCGGTCCTGGATACGGGGCCGGCAGGTGCCGTCCCGTAGGGGAACGCCATGTACGGTGCCAGGTCAGGGGCTTGGCGCCGTGGATCGCCGCTCCGGTGACTGCGCGCGTCGCGCCGTCCGTCCGGGCTGCGGCCGCCCGTCCTGCTCGCTCAGCCGGCCGGGCGGGGTGGAGCGCAGATAACGCTCCGCGGCGTCCGCCGCCTCCCTGGCGCAGCGTTTTCCCATCAAAACGCACAACGTGTAGCCCGAGTCCTCGAAGGTGCTCCGGACCGTGCGGTCGTGGGGCGAGGCGAGCATCACGCGCTCCCACGCCCGGTAACGCCGCAACTGCCGGGCCACTTCGGCCTTGGCGGGTAGCAGCATGGTCCCCTTCACCTTCCACGGCTCTCGACGTCGCGTTCCCGACGGTCGGGTGGTGTCCGGGCACGGGAGGGCGCGGAACCGTTACGGCGTTCGAGGGCTTTCACTCATGGTGCACGGGTAAACACACTCCGTCCTGTTGGATCTTCAACGACCCCGCCGTTCGTGATGCTCGTGTTGCACGAATGGCGTAGCAGCCGCAGTGTGGGTGGTGACTCAGAAGCGACTGACGTTCACGCTGAGTGTCCGGTGATCCCGCCGGACGGCCGTGGAGCAGGAGCTTCGCCGGTGAGGAGCAAGCGACAATGGAGACCGGAGTGCCTCGCTACTACCACCTCGATGTGGAAGTCAGCCCGGAACGGGTGGGACAGGTCAGCCGCATCCTGGCCGCCCACCTCAGCCACTGGGACCTCGACAATCTCGTGGACCCCGTCCGTCGCGGCACCGAGATTCTGCTGCGCGCCATCGACCAGCACGCCCCGGCCACCACCACCTCCATCGAGATGTGGTGGAACGGCCAGCACCTCATCACCGCCATCGGCGGCGGCGACCGCGACCTCGCCCCGGACGAGGGTCTGCGCGCCTGCCTCGCGGACATCGCCGCCATGAGCGACGGGTGGGGCTGCTGCGCCACCGAGACCGGGGCCAGGATCATCTGGTTCTCGCAGCGTGCCCGCGCCGGCCAGCGGGTTCCGCTGGTCCCGACCGCTCCCTCGCCGCACATCCGCCGGATGCTGCGCGTACCCCGCGCGGTCCCGGTGCCCGAACGGGCCGCCGAGGTGCCCCGCACTCCGGTGGGCGCCCGGTGACGGCCAGGAAGTCCCGGAAGGGGGTGCCCGTGTGGAGCGGGCACCCCTGTCCGTTGGGCGCCTCCTACGACGGCCAGGGCACCAACTTCGCGCTGTTCAGCGAGGTAGCCGAACGCGTGGAGCTGGTCCTCGTCGACGACACGGGCGCGGAGACGCCCGTACCCCTCCACGAGGTCGACGGCTCCGTCTGGCACGGGTACCTGCCGGAGGTGGGGCCCGGCCAGCGCTACGGGTACCGGGTGCACGGACCCTGGCAGCCCTCCCTCGGCCACCGCTGCAACCCGGCCAAGCTGCTGCTCGACCCCTACGCCCGCGCCGTCGACGGCCAGATGGACAACGACGCCTCGCTGTACGAGCGCGACCCGCACGGCCCGGCCCCCGCCGACAGCGCCGGGCACTCGATGCTGGGCGTCGTCACCGACCCCTACTTCGACTGGGGCGACGACCGCCCGCCGGGTCGCCCGTACTCCGAGTCCGTCATCTACGAGACCCATGTGCGCGGCCTGACCGCGACCCACCCGGACGTGCCGGAACGGCTGCGCGGCACCTACGCCGGGCTGGCGCACCCCGCGGTCACCGGGCACCTGACCTCGCTCGGCGTCACCGCGGTCGAGCTGATGCCGGTCCACCAGTTCGCGCAGGACGGTGTGCTGCGCGACCGGGGCCTGTCCAACTACTGGGGCTACAACACCATCGGCTTCTTCGCCCCGCACAACGCCTACGCCGCCCTCGGCTCGCGCGGCCAGCAGGTCAACGAGTTCAAGGCCATGGTCAAGGCGATGCACGCGGCGGGCCTGGAGGTCATCCTCGACGTGGTCTACAACCACACCGCCGAGGGCAACGAGATGGGCCCCACCCTCTCCTTCCGGGGCATCGACAACGCCTCGTACTACCGCCTGGTCGACGGCGACTGGGCGCACTACTACGACACCACGGGCACCGGCAACAGCCTGCTGATGCGGCACCCCTACGTGCTCCAGCTCATCATGGACTCGCTGCGGTACTGGGTCACCGAGATGCATGTCGACGGCTTCCGCTTCGACCTCGCGGCGACCCTGGCCCGGCAGTTCCACGAGGTGGACCGGCTGTCGGCGTTCTTCGACCTCATCCAGCAGGACCCGGTGATCAGCCGGGTCAAGCTGATCGCGGAGCCCTGGGACCTGGGGGAGGGCGGCTACCAGGTCGGCAACTTCCCCCAGCTCTGGTCGGAGTGGAACGGCAAGTACCGGGACGCCGTACGGGACTTCTGGCGGGCCGAGCCCGGTTCGCTGGGCGAGTTCGCGTCCCGGCTCACCGGCTCCTCCGACCTCTACCAGGCCAGCAGGCGCAGGCCCCGGGCCAGCGTCAACTTCGTCACCGCGCACGACGGCTTCACCCTGCGCGACCTCGTGTCGTACAACGACAAGCACAACGAGGCCAACGGCGAGGGCAACCGGGACGGGGAGAGCGACAACCGGTCCTGGAACTGCGGCGCCGAGGGCGACACCGACCTCCCGGCCGTGCTCGAACTGCGGGCCCGCCAGCAGCGCAACCTGCTGGCCACCCTGCTGCTCAGCCAGGGCATCCCGATGCTCGGCCACGGCGACGAACTCGGCCGGACCCAGCGCGGCAACAACAACGCCTACTGCCAGGACAACGAGATCTCCTGGATCGACTGGGACCTCACCGACGAGCAGCGCGCCCTCGCCGACTTCACCCGGCGCCTGATCGGCCTGCGCGCCGAGCACCCCGTGCTGCGCCGGCGCCGCTTCTTCCGGGGCGAGACCGAGACCCGGCGCAAGCAGCCGCTGCCCGACCTGATCTGGCTGCGGCCCGACGCCCGCGAGATGAACGACCAGGACTGGCGGCGCGGCGACGCGCACTCGGTGGGCGTCTTCCTCAACGGCGACGCCATCGCCGAGCGGGACGCCTACGGCGGCCGGGTCGTCGACGACTCCTTCCTGCTGCTCCTGAACGGCTTCTGGGAGCCGGTCGACTTCCGGCTGCCCGCCGCGTCCTACGGCGAGCGCTGGACGACCCTGATCGACACCGCCGACCCCGAGGGCGTGCCCGACGAGCGGGAGCGCAAGGCGGGCACCCGGCTGCGGGTCGAGTCGCGGAGCCTGATCCTGCTGTCCCGGCCGTCCCGCGACGGCTGAGCGGGACAGCGAAGAGGGCGCCCACCGGAGATCCGGTGGGCGCCCTCTTCGCTGTCCGTCAGCGCGGGTCGCGCGCGGTCACGGTGAACTGGGCGCCGTCCTGGTCCCGCAGGACCGCCTCCAGCTCGCTCTCGCTCAGCACGCTGCCGCCGTGCTTCTCGGCGCTGCGGGCGCAGCGCGCCACGTCGTCCACCGAGAAGTGGACCTGCCAGTGCGGCCGCACCGAGGGGTCCGGGGCCGCCTCCACCGCGCCGGAGTCGATCCGCGCCACCACCGTGCCCTGGCTGCGCAGCACCACCTCGCCGCCCTCGTACTCGACCTCGCAGCAGCCCGGCTTCCCGGTGGCCCAGTCCAGCACCTCGCCGTAGAAGATCGCCGAGTCGAAGGCGTTGCGGGTGTGCAGGCGGATGAAGGCGGGGGCGGTGCGGCGCCAGGACTCCCAGTCGGAGAACAGCTCGCCCTGCCAGATGCCGAAGGTCGCCCCGTCCCGGTCCGCGAGCAGCGCGCCCCGGCCGGGCGGGAAGGACAGCGGGCCCACGGCCGCCGTGCCGCCCCGCTCCCGCACCCGGGCCACCGCCACGTCGGCGTCGGGGACGGCGAAGTACGGGGTCCAGGCCACCGCCGTCTGCCACATCCCGGCGACCGCGGCGATCCCGGCGATCGGCACGCCGTCCGCCAGCGCGATCCGGAAGTGGTCGCCGAGGCGGGCGTCGCGCCAGCGCCAGCCGAGCACGGCGCTGTAGAACTCCTCGGTGGCGTCGAGGTCGCGGCTGGTCAGGCTCACCCAGCAGGGGGCGCCGAAGACGGAGTGCGTCGAGACGGCGTCCTTCTTCTTCCTCAAGCCACCGCTGACGGATGTGTGGTGATTCATGACGGTCGCGTCCTGCTCTCGGGGCCCGGCGGCCACCGGTCTCGACCAGTGTCCGGCCGGAAGGGGGTCGGCTGCCTCCCGACTACCCCGCGGAAGGGCCCTGATGTGCGCCGGCATCCCCCGGCCACGCAGCGCGTCCGGGGCGTCACGACGGTGGGCGGCTCTCGCCCGAAAGAGTGAAAGGTAGGGCGATGCGGGGGAGACGCGGCCTCAGCCGGACTCGGTGAGCAGCTCCTCGCGCAGCCGGTCGAAGCAGCCGCTCAGCAGCCGGGAGACGTGCATCTGCGATATGCCGAGCTGCTCCGCGATCCCGCTCTGTGTCATACCGCCGAAGAAGCGCAGGTAGAGGATGGTGCGCTCGCGCTCGGGCAGTGCCGCGAGGCAGGGCTTGACGGCCGCCCGGTCCACCACGAGGTCGAAGCCGGGGTCGGGCTCGCCCAGCGAGTCGCCGAGCGCGTATCCGTCCGTGCCGGCCACGTCGGCGTCCAGGGACAGCGCGGAGAAGCACTCCAGCGCCTCCATGCCGGTACGCACCTCGTCCTCGCTGAGCCGGGTGTGCGCCGCCAGCTCCGCCACGGTGGGCGGCCGGCCGGGGATGGTCTGCGCGAGTTCCTTGCCGGCGCTGCGGACCCGGTTGCGCAGGTCCTGCACCCGGCGCGGCACGTGCAGGGTCCACATGTGGTCCCGGAAGTGACGCTTGATCTCGCCGGTGATCGTCGGCACGGCGTACGCCTCGAAGGCCCGGCCGCGCTCGGGGTCGTAATGGTCCACCGCCTTGACCAGGCCCAGGGCGGCCACCTGGTAGAGATCCTCCAGGGACTCGCCGCGGCCGCGGAAGCGGACGGCGATCCGCTCGGCCATGGGCAGCCACAGCCGCACCAGCTCGTCCCGGAGCGCCGCGCGCTCGGGGCCCTCGGGCAGTCCGGAAAGGCGCTCGAAGGCGTGGGCGGTGTCGGGGGCGTCGTCGTGCGGGTGGGTTTTCGTGCTGCCAGTTACAGACATCGCGTGCACTTCTCTCGCGGGCTGGGACGACAGGCACATTCGGCACTGCAATCCCTCATCCCCAGTGTGCGGCAAAAACAAACAAACATGCCAATAAGGGACGAAACCCGTGTCGGTCTTGACCCGGTTTTGGAGTGGGTGGCTCCATGGACGCGGGCCGTGAGAGGCGGTCGCCCGGAGTGATGTGCGGCACGCGCGCGAGCGGTGTCCGCGCACCCGCCCGGACGGTTTCTCCTGGGCACGGCTTGATCACCGAGCGAAGCGGGCGAACCGCCTGGCCATGTGGCATTCCGCTCATTTGACAGTGTGCTGAGCACACGGATAGACAGCAGCTCGCGGATGGTCGAGAGGGGCACTGTGTACGAGCCGAACGTGGTCGGTGACTGGCAGGAATACGGCGAACACGCCGGTCTGCGGGTCCGCGTCCACCGTCTGGAGACGGCCGAACCGCCCCGGGGGCGCGACGACGCCGCGGCCGGGCTGACGTACTTCAGCGTCCGGGTGACGATCGAGAACCGGGGCACCCGCCCGTGCAGCGTCCAGCTCGAGGACGGTCAGATCGACGTCCGGGTCGGCGCCGACGGCGAGGGCGCCTTCATCGACTGGCGCAACTCGCAGTTCATCGAGGGCTTCGACGTGTACCCGCTGCGCCGCGCCACCGCCGTGGTCCACGCGGCCGCCGCCGAGGACGCCCTCACCCATGTCGACGTCCAGGTCCATCTGCGGGTGGACGACGAGTGGACCGACCGCCGGCTGTGGGCCGGCGGCATCGGCCTCACCGAGACCGCCCAGGTGGCCACCGCCGCGGCCTGCGGGCCGGACAGTCTGGCGCACCAGCTCACCGCGTACCTGGAGGAACGGACCGAACCCGGCGCCTGACGGGCGCCGGGCCGGCCTCAAAGGGTCAGGCGTTCGGGTCGAAGGGGATGCCGGACGGCTTCGCCGACGCCAGGTGCGAGGCGAAACTCGCGTCCTTCAGGCCGAAGTTGGCGCTGCCGAAGTCATAGGTGCTCAGCTTGTCGCGCAGACCGGGCGGGTATCCGTCCCAGCCGACCAGCGCCGGGTACTGCCAGGTGTGCTTGTGGTTCTCCGGCGGCTCGTCGTTGGTGTTCGCCAGCCGGAAGCAGTGCGTGCCGATGCCGTCCTTGTGATAGACGACCTTCGCGTGCGTGCCCTCGAAGCGGACCTCGGAGGCAGGGTGCACGGTGAAGGAGCCGTGGTTGGACGTCGACACGTACCGCGTCTGCCCGTCCTGGACCCACACCACCACGTGCTCCCAGTCGTTGCGGTGGCCGCCGATGCTGCTGCCGGGCAGTGCCTGGTCCTTCTCGAAGTACAGGCCGTAGAGATAGCCGCACCAGCCGTTGTTGCACTTGGCCCGCGAGTAGCCGTTGGTGTTGTCCAGGTCCGAGGCGTCACGGCAGTTGCCGTTGAGCGCGCCGGTCGGCTTCAGGCCCGGGTTGACCGTGCCGTCGGGGCCGATCGCGGGCGTCGAGTAGCAGCCGTCGGTGTCGTAGTCGAACGCGGGCTGGTACTTCAGCTCCTCGGCCGTGGCGTTGACCGGGAGGGCGAGCGGGGGAGCGGCGAAGGCCGCGGCCGGGAAGGCGATCACGAGGGTGGCGGCGCCGGTGAGCGTGGCGAGCCATCTGCCGCGCCGTCGGCGGGACGTGGACGAACCCACTTCAATCTCCAACTGCTGTGGGGGACAGGGCAGTTCAGCATCCCGGCCGGAGGGCCCGCTGTGAAGCCGTCCCACCTGTCCCACAGATGAAATCCTGTCAGCCGGGCGCTCACGGCTCCTCGGGAAGGTCCGCCCCCTCGGGTTGGTCCGCCGCCGAGTCCTCGGGGGTCAGGTCCGGGCGCAGACGCAGCCAGCTCGGCTGGCGCAGCAGCCCAGCCCGCGTCCGGGTGCTGAAGCCGACCTCGCCGACCAGCCGGGGCAGCACCCAGCGCGCCCCCGGAATCCGGGGCACGGGATCGAAGGGGCACCGCTCGCTCGCCGAGGCCGCCAGCAGCGCGGCCAGCTCGGTGCGCTCACCCTCGCTCCACCCGGTGCCCACCCGGCCCGCGTACACCAGCCGCCCTCCGGCGCGCTGACCGACCAGCACCGCGCCCGGCAGCCCGGACAGGCGCCCCTTGCCGGGCAGCCAGCCGCCGACGATCACGTCCGCGCTCCGGGTGTTCCGGATCTTGATCCAGTTCCGGGAGCGGACGCCCGGCTCGTACACCGAGTCCAGCCGCTTGCACACCACCCCCTCCAGGCCGTGCTCCCGCGTCATCCGCAGCGCCTCGGCGCCGTGCCCCACCACCGCCCCCGGCACCGACCAGCGCGGACCGTCCAAGCCGAGCCCCGTGAGCAGTTCGCGGCGCCGCGCGTACGGGGTCGCCACCTGGGCGCCGGCGAGGTACGGCACGTCGAACAGCACCAGGTGGACCGGTGTCCGCGCCGCCCGGTGTGCCGCCAGGGCCGGGGTGTGCGCGAGGCCCATCCGGTTCTGCAACGCCTGGAAGTCGGCCCGGCCCTCCGCGTCCAGCGCCAGCACCTCGCCGTCCAGGATCGCGGGAGTGTCCCCCAAGGCGTCCGCCAGCGGCCCGAGTTCGGGATAGGCGGCGGTGATGTCGTCCCCGGAGCGGGCGCGCAGCAGCAGGGTCCCGTCGCCGGGCAGGTAGGCCATCACCCGCTGCCCGTCCTGCTTGGTCTCGTACGCCCAGCGCGCGTCCTGGGCGGGCTGCGGCAGGGTGCCGGGGGTGGCGAGCATGGGGCGGACGAACGGCAGCGGGGCGACGGTCACGGCAGAACATGTCGACCGTGCCGGACGCCACCACGCGCCCCGCGCCGAGGGTTCGCCCGAACGGCTGCCGCCGCCGCGCCCGCACCCGAGCCGCCGACCCGCCCCTACCGTCAAGTAATATCCGGCGGCAGGCTCTCGAAGGAGACATCGTGCCCCCACGCTCGCCCCTGCTGCTCGCCGGTCTGCTGGCCTCGGCCGGGATCGCCCACCTCGCCGCGCCCAAGATGTTCGACGGGCTCGTCCCCCGCGCCCTGCCCGGCTCGCCCCGCAGCTGGACCTACGCCAGCGGAGTCGCCGAACTCGCCCTCGCCGCCGGGGTCGCCGTGCCCGCGACCCGCGCGCCCGCCGCGAAGGCCGCCGCCGCCTTCTTCGTCGGGGTCTTCCCGGCCAACGTCAAGATGGCCGTCGACTGGCGGCACCGCCCCACCCCGCAGCGCACCGCCTCCCTCGCCCGGCTGCCTCTCCAGGTGCCGCTGGTGCTGTGGGCCCGGGGCGTCGCCCGTACCGCGAAGGGACAGTCATGAGCCTCCAAGTCGGCGACACCGTCGAGGACTTCACCCTGCCGGACGAGACCGGCACCGAACGCCGGCTGACCGAACTGCTGGCCGGCGGCCCGGTCGTGCTGTTCTTCTACCCGGCCGCCCTCACCTCCGGCTGCACCGCCGAGGCGTGCCACTTCCGGGACCTGGCGGGCGAGTTCGCCGCCGCCGGTGCTCAACCCGTGGGCGTCAGCGGTGACACCGTGGAGAAGCAGCAGGAGTTCGCCGGGCGGCACACCCTCGGCATGCCCCTGCTCTCCGACACCGACGGCGCGATCCGTGAACGCTTCGGCGTCAAGCGGGGGTTCACGCTCGCGCCCACCAAGCGGGTCACCTTCGTCATCGGGCAGGACCGCACGGTCCTGGAGATCGTCCGCAGCGAACTGCGCATGAACACCCACGCCGACCGGGCGCTGGCCGCGCTGCGGGCGGCGAAGGGCTGAGCGCTGTCTTTGCGCGGCAGGTGTCAGCGGTCGGCGCTCGCCAAGGGCGCCGCCCGGCTGTCACGATCACGGTGAGGCCCGTACGACGACCCTCGGGAGCGCACACATGACCACGGACAGCACTTCGGCCGAGCGGCCCGAGCGCCTCGCGGGCGTGGCGGTGAAACCGGTCGCCGGGCACATCGGTGCCGAGATCACCGGCGTCGACCTCGCCGCGCCGCTCGACGACTCCCTGGTGGCGCTGATCAGGGAGACGATGCTGCGCTGGAAGGTGGTCTTCTTCCGCGACCAGCGGCTCGACCACGCCGGGCACGTCGCCTTCGCCCGCCGCTTCGGCGAGCCCGTGGTGCTGCGCAAGCGGGGGAGTGCCTCGCCGGAGGGGTTCCCCGAGGTGGAGACCACCGCCGACCGGCTGGAGCTGGGCGGCCGGTTCGGCATGGAGCACGAGGAGTGGCTGCGCCGGCGCCGGCACACCCTGCTGCGCGGCTGGCACTGCGACCACGGCGCCCGGATCGACCCGCCCGCCGCGACGATCCTGCGCGCCGAGACCGTGCCCCCGTACGGCGGCGACACCACCTGGGCCAACCTGGCCGCCGCCTACGCCGGGCTCTCCGCGCCGGTACGCGCCTTCGTGGACGGGCTCAGGGCCGAGCACCGGCTCGGGGTCGGCTACCAGCCCCGGCCCGGCGACGACGCGTACCTGCGGCATCTGCTGGACCATCAGGTCGCCTCCGAGCACCCCCTGGTGCGGGTGCACCCGGAGACGGGGGAGCGGGTGCTGTTCGTCAACGGGTACTACCTGGAGCAGATCTCCGGGGTCTCCCGGCCGGAGAGCGCGGCCCTGCTGGAGATGCTGCTGGAGCAGGTGGTGCGGCCGGAGTACACCGTCCGCTTCCGCTGGGAGCCCGGCAGCGTCGCCTTCTGGGACAACCGGGCCACCGTCCATCTCGCCCCGGGCGACACCGCCCACGTCGGCCACCCCCGGATCATGCACCGGGTGATGCTCCAGGGCGATGTGCCCGTGGGCGTGGACGGCATCGCCTCCAAGTCGCTGGTGGGGACGGAACCCGGGCGCTGGTAGGCCCCCTGGCTGGTCACCCCGGGGTGACCAGCCGCGCCTCGTAGGCGAACACCGCCGCCTGGGTGCGGTCCCTCAGGCCCAGCTTCACCAGGATGCGGCTCACATGGGTCTTGATGGTGGAGTCGGCCACCACCAGCCGCCCGGCGATCTCGGAGTTCGACAGGCCCTGTGCGATCAGCACCAGCACCTCCGTCTCCCGCTCGGTCAGCTCGCCGTAGGCCGCGTGGGCGGCCGGCATCAGGCGCGGGGCCTCGGAGAGGCGGGAGAACTCGTGGATGAGCCGCTTGGTGACCGTGGGCGCGAGCAGCGCCTCTCCGGAGGCCACCACCCGCACACCGTCCGCGAGTTGGCGGGCTGAGGCGTCCTTGAGCAGGAAGCCGGAGGCGCCGGCCCGCAGTGCCTGGTACACGTACTCGTCCAGGTCGAAGGTGGTGAGTACCAGGACCTTCGCCGTCGCGTCGGCCGCGATGATCTCGCGGGTCGCCTCGATGCCGTTCATCTCCGGCATGCGGATGTCCATCAGCACGACGTCCGGGGCGAGTTCACGTACCCGGGCGACCGCCTCCCGGCCGTTGACCGCCTCGCCGGCGACCTCGATGTCCGGCATCGCGTTCAGCAGCACCGAGAAGCCCTCGCGGACCATCATCTGGTCGTCGGCGATCACCACGCGGATCGTCATGCGTCGCCCTCGGCCGGGGAAGCCGCCGGGACCGGCAGGAAGACGGCCACCTCGTAGCCGCCCTCGGCCGTCGGGGCCGCCGTCATCTCGCCGTTCAGCATCGAGACGCGTTCCCGCATGCCCGTGATGCCGTGCCCGGCGCCGGGGGAGGGCTTGATCAGACTCGGCGCGGGCGGCGCCCCGTTGACCACGCGCAGGCCCAGACTGCCGAGCACGTATCCGATCTCCACCCTGGCGTCCGCGCCCGGCGCGTGCCGCAGGGTGTTGCTGAGCGCCTCCTGCACGATCCGGTACGCCGACAGCTCGACGCCCTGCGGGAGTTCGCGCACCGCGCCGGTCACCGTCCTGGTGACGTCGAGCCCGGCGTCCCGCACGTTGGCGAGCAGGGCGTCCAGATCCGCGAGAGTGGGCTGGGGGGCGTCCGGTGCCTCGTAGTCCTGTGCGCGGACCACACCCAGGACCCGGCGCAGTTCGGTCAGCGCCGCCACCGCGTTCTCCCGGATGATGGCGAAGGCCTTCTCCAGCTCCGGCGGCGGGTTCTCCACCCGGTAGGGGGCGGCCTCCGCCTGGATGGCGACCACCGACATGTGGTGGGCGACCACGTCGTGCAGCTCGCGGGCGATGGTGGTGCGCTCCTCCAGCAGGGTGCGCTGCGAACGCTCGTGCGCGGTGACGGTCCGGTGGACGCTCACCTCGCGCCGGGCCTGCCCCAGGGTCTGCCGGACCGAGACGATCAGCAGGGCCACGCCGGTGAGGAACAGCATCGGCCCCAGATCGGACGTGTGGCCGTAGTAGTCGCTCCGGTCGAACAGACCGTAGGCGGAGAACCCGTAGACCGCGGTCAGCAGCCACATCCAGGAGGCCGTCCGGGGACGGGTGCGCATCGCGACGAGCGTCACCACGGCCAGGTGCGCGAGGAAGGCGCCGGGCAGCCAGGGGGACTCGCCCGCATCACCCCCGTCGAGGAACAGGGCCACGGTGTTCGCCGCCAGGGCGATCCAGAAGGCCCCGACCGGACGCGACAGGGTCAGCACCACCGGCGCCCCGACCAGCAGCGCGCACAGCAGGCCGAACGGGCCGCCGTTCCAGGTGCTCACCAGAGTGACGAACACCGACAGCCCCGCGAGGGCGATCACCGCCGCGTGCGGCGCCCAGGCCCCGTACTCCCGCATGCGCGCGGAGCCGCTCCGGGTGAAGCGGCCGCCGGGTTCGGTGGGCGGCAGCGGGCGGTAGGCGAAGGCGTCGTGGAACAGGTCCTGCCACAGCCCGCGCAGGGCGTCCACGGCGAACCGGAACTCGGGGCTGCGCTCCCGCGCGGTCCGGCCCGGCGGTATCGGCTGGGTGTGCGTCGTATCGGTCACGGGAGAGACGGTAGGCGGAGGGCGGGGGCGCGGTCGTCCCCTCTCAGGTGGGTTCTCGGGGGTCCGTCTCAGGGAGGAGACGGGGTACCCCGCGAGGATTCGCTCGGAAAAACAGACGCTCCGGAATGCGGACGGTCATGGCAATTTCTTTGTCCGGTTGTCAAAAAGGTTTTACACAGCGAGGTTTGAGGTCGAATTGAATCACCGGAACCCGGGCGCTCCCCTAGGGAAAACCCTCGCTTGCCCCGGCGCTTGGTGACATGACCTAGTCAAGGTGCCATTCTCGCCCCGTACGCGCATCCTCCCCACTCCCTTCACAGGAGGAGTACGAGTGAGACGCCTTCCCCACAGATCCCTTTCTCTCAAGGGTTCCCGCAAGGGAGCCACGGTCGGAGCCGCCCTGCTGTCCACGGCGGCGCTCCTCGCCGTGGCCGTCCAGGCGACCCCCGCGGCCGCCCGGCCCGCCGCCCCCCACGCCCCGCTGCGCACCGGCGCCCTGGAGGCCCGGCTCAGCCCCGCCCAGCACGCGGCGCTGCTCAAGACCGCCAAGCAGGGCACCGACGACACCGCCCGCTCCCTCGGCCTCGGCGCCAAGGAGAAGCTGGTCGTCCGGGACGTCGTCAAGGACAACGACGGCACCGTGCACACCCGTTACGAGCGCACCTACGCGGGCCTGCCGGTCCTCGGCGGCGACCTCGTGGTGCACACCCCGCCCGCCTCGCTGGCCAAGGGCACGGTGAGCACCACCTTCAACAGCAAGCGGACCATCAAGGTCGCCTCCATCACGGCGTCCGTCTCCAAGTCCGCCGCGCAGTCCACGGCGCTCAGGACGGCCAAGGCCCTCAAGGCCGAGAAGCCCGCCGCCGACAGCGCGCGCAAGGTGATCTGGGCCGGCTCCGGCACGCCGACGCTGGCCTGGGAGTCCGTGATCGGCGGCTTCCAGGACGACGGCACCCCGAGCAAGCTGCACGTCGTCACCGACGCCACCACCGGCAAGGAGCTGTACCGCTACCAGGCGATCCAGACCGGTATCGGCAACACCCAGTACAGCGGCCAGGTCAGCCTGACCACCGCGCAGTCGGGGTCCAACTACACCCTCACCGACAGCACGCGCGGCGGCCACAAGACGTACAACCTGAACCACGGCACCTCCGGCACCGGCACGCTGTTCTCCCAGACCAACGACACCTGGGGCAACGGCACCACGTCCAACGCGGCCACGGCCGGCGCGGACGCGGCCTACGGAGCCCAGGAGACCTGGGACTTCTACAAGAACACGTTCGGCCGCAGCGGCATCAAGAACGACGGCGTCGGCGCCTACTCCCGCGCGCACTACGGCAACGCGTACGTGAACGCGTTCTGGGACGACTCCTGCTTCTGCATGACCTACGGCGACGGCACGGGCAACAACGACCCGCTGACCTCGCTGGACGTGGCCGGGCACGAGATGAGCCACGGCGTCACCTCCAACACCGCCGGACTCAACTACACCGGGGAATCCGGCGGGTTGAACGAGGCGACCTCGGACATCTTCGGCACCGGTGTGGAGTTCTACGCGAACAACACCACCGACCCCGGTGACTACCTCATCGGCGAGAAGATCGACATCAACGGGGACGGCACCCCGCTGCGCTACATGGACAAGCCGAGCAAGGACGGCGCGTCCAAGGACAGTTGGTCCTCCAGCCTCGGCGGCCTCGACGTGCACTACTCCTCGGGCCCGGCGAACCACATGTTCTACCTGCTCTCCGAGGGCAGCGGCACCAAGGTCATCAACGGCGTCACCTACAACAGCCCGACGTCGGACGGCGTCGCGGTCACCGGCATCGGCCGGGACAAGGCCCTCCAGATCTGGTACAAGGCGCTGACGACGTACATGACGTCCAGCACCAACTACGCCGCCGCCCGCACCGCCGCCCTCAACGCGGCCACCGCGCTGTACGGCGCCAACTCCGCCGAGTACGCGGCCGTCGGCAACGCCTTCGCCGGGATCAACGTCGGCAGCCACATCAACCCGCCGGCCAACGGGGTGACCGTCACCAACCCGGGCAACCAGTCCGCCACGGTGGGCAAGGCCGTCAGCCTCCAGATCCAGGCCAGCAGCACCAACAGCGGCGCGCTCAGCTACAGCGCCACCGGACTCCCGGCCGGGCTGTCGATCAACGCCTCCACCGGCCTGATATCCGGCACCCCGACCGGTGCGGGCTCCTCCAGCACCACGGTCACCGTCACCGACTCCGCGGGCAAGACCGGCACGGCCGCCTTCACCTGGACGGTCAGCGCCACCGGCGGCGGCTGCTCGGCGACCCAACTGCTCGCCAACCCCGGCTTCGAGTCCGGCAACACCGGCTGGACCGCGAGCAGCGGAGTCATCACCACCGACAGCGGCCAGGCCAGTCACGGCGGTTCGTACAAGGCATGGCTGGACGGCTACGGAGCCACGCACACCGACACCCTGGCCCAGTCGGTCGCGATCCCCGCGGGCTGCAAGGCGACCCTGACCTTCTGGCTCCACGTGGACTCGGCGGAGACCACCACCAGCACCCAGTACGACAAGCTGACGCTCACCGCCGGCTCGACCACCCTGGCGACCTACTCCAACCTCAACAAGGCCACGGGGTACGTCCAGAAGACCATCGACCTGTCCTCGCTCGCGGGCTCGACGGTCAGCCTGAAGTTCACCGGGGTCGAGGACTCCTCGCTCCAGACCAGCTTCGTCGTCGACGACACCGCCCTGACGACGGGCTGATCCGCACCTCCCCGCACGGCAAGGGTCCCGCACACGGTGTGTGCGGGACCCTTCGCGTTCCCCGTCAGCTCAGCGGGTCCAGCGTGAGATACGCCTGCTGCGGGTTGCCGTCGTTGACCAGCGATTCGTGGTTGCCGACGTCGTCGAAGGCGAAGGCGTACGCCCTGCCGTCGGCCATCTGCGCGTGGATGGCCTTGGCGTACTGGTTGGTGACCCCGTCCTGGTAGAAACCGGCGTCGGAGCTGACCGGCTGGCTGGGGTTGCTCAGCAGCGTGGAGCGGTTGTAACCGGCGCACAGGGTGCGGGAGATGGGGCCGCGCACCTGGTCGTTGGGCGCGTCCAGCAGCTTGTGGCAGCCGAAGATGCTGGCGGCGTCCGGCTTCTGGAAGCTGGTCACCACCGCGCCGGAGGAGTTGGTGAAGTTCATGACGTTGCCCGACACCCGGCCGAAGTACTTGGTGTTCGGCTGGTCGGTGAACGGGGTCACGGTCAGGGTCTGCGAGGAGTACTTGGACCAGACCCGGTTGACGTAGTCGTCCATCACGCTGGAGGGCAGCGCCCCGGTCTCCACGCCGTACAGCGGGGAGAGGGCACGCAGCACGGTGCCGTCCGAGCGGGTCTGCACCAGGCCCGACCAGCCCGACTTGCTCTTCAGCGAGTTCATGACGGCCGAGTAGCCGCCCGACTTCAGGTGGCCGGTGGTGGCGACCTGGCCGTTGCCGCGCTTGACGCCGACCGCGTAGGGCGCCGAGAACATGTCGACCTGGGTGCTGTTGAGCCAGAGCCCGGCGTCGTTCAGCGTGTACTCGGACCAGCTGAACAGGATGTCCCGGTTCGGGTCCGAGGGGTTCTGCACGGCCGGCTGCACCAGACCGCCGGTGGTGAGCCGGAAGTCGAGCTTCTTGCCGTAGGAGAAGTAGATCCGGCCGGAGAACTTCGGTATCCGGATCGTCGTCGACTGGCCCGGACCTGGCCCGGCGATGGACGCGTCCGGTGCCGGGGTCGGCGGGTTGCCGCCGGCCGGCCAGGCGTGGAAGGTCCCGCCCGAGTCGGCCCAGCCCTGCCGCCCGGAGGACAGCTGGGTGCCGAGGTCGTAGATGTACACCGGCTCGGAGCGGCCCGAGTTGTTGGTGATCTGGAGCGGGATCGTGTCCGGCACGGCGGCACTTGCCTGGCCGGCGGCGCCGAACGTCAGCACCGAGCCGACCAGGGCGGCCGTGGCCGTGGCCGACAGCGCGGAGCGAGCGATTCTTCGAGTCAACTCTCCACCTCCGTGTGGGGGTTCGGGGCGGCACGGATACTGGTCCGTACCTTTTTGAGAGCGCTCTCAGAGTGCTTGTGTGTCACGGACGTGTCAATCAGTTGAACCGAACACGTTCCGTGACGTGAGCGAGCGTCAGAAGGTGCGCCGCAGAAGGGAGTCGAGCGCCGCCCAGTGACGTTCATCGGCCGCCGCGTCGTAGGACGGGGTGTCCTTCTGGGTGTAGCCGTGCGGGGCGCCCTCGTAGACCTCGCTGGTGTGGCGCACCCCGGCGGCCGTGAGCGCGTCGTCCAGCCGGCGCATCTGCTCCTCGGGCATCGAGGAGTCCTGGTCGGCGTGGCCGAAGTACAGCTCGGCCGTGATGCGGCCGGCGCCCAGGTGCGGGCTGTCCGGGGCCTCGGTGGCCAGGTTGCCGCCGTGGAAGCCGGCGGCCGCCGCCACCTGCTCGGGGTGCGTGGCCGCCACACGCAGCGCCAGCCGGGCGCCCATGCAGTACCCGGTCACCGCCACCGGCCCGGCCGCGACCAGCGGGGACTCCTCCAGCCAGCCCAGGAAGGCGTCCGCGTCCACCTCCGCCTGCTCGGGCGTCAGCGAGTGCAGCAGCGGGCCGAGCCGCTCCCAGATCGTCGGGTCGGCCTCGGGGTCGATGAACTCGGGCAGGTCCACCACCGGGGCCGTGCCCTGCCGGTAGAACACATTGGGCACCAGCACGGTGTACCCCTCGGCGGCCAGCCGGTCGGCCATCCCGTTCAGCCAGGGCCGCAGCCCGTAGGCGTCCTGGTAGAAGAGGACGCCGGGGTACGGCCGTCCGTCGGCCGGGTGGGTCAGATAGGCGTCGGCGTCGCCGTCCCGCGTGGGGATGGTGACGGTCGTTCCCTGTACGTCGGTCATGATCGGCATGCTTCCTGGTCGCTCTTGGTCGGTCGGGGTCGGTCCGGGGCTACTCGAACCGCGCGGGGTCGCCCGCGCCCACCCGTACGATCTCCGCCTCGCCGCTGGAGAAGTCCACCACCGTGGTCGGCTCCGTGCCGCACTCGCCGGAGTCCACCACCGCGTCCACCACGTGGTCGAGGCGGTCCTTGATCTCCCAGCCCTGGGTCAGCGGCTCCTCCTCGTCCGGGAGCAGCAGCGTGCTGGACACCAGCGGCTCGCCCAGCTCGGCCAGCAGCGCCTGGGTCGCCACATGGTCGGGGATGCGCACGCCCACGGTCTTCTTCTTCGGGTGCAGCAGCATGCGCGGCACCTCGCGGGTGGCCGGCAGGATGAAGGTGTAACTGCCGGGCGTCGCCGCCTTCACCGCGCGGAACACGTCGTTGTCGATGCGCACGAACTGGCCGAGCTGCGCGAAGTTCTGGCACATCAGCGTGAAGTGGTGCCGGTCGTCCAGCTTCCGGATGGCACGGATGCGCTCCATGCCGTCCTTGCTGCCCAGCTTGCAGCCGAGCGCGTAGCACGAGTCCGTGGGGTATGCGATCAGCGACCCCGACCGGACCGCGTCCGCGATCTGCGCCACGGCGCGGGGCTGCGGGTTGTCGGGGTGCACGTCGAAGTACTTGGCCATCCGCCGAGCTTAAGCCGTCACCGTCCGTCACTCGCGCACCCCCACCCGGCCGGGCGTAGGACGGGAGAACCGGGGCACCCGCACACCGAGGCACCCGGAGCACTCCCCCCAGCTCCGGGCCCCGCCGTCTCCGCCGGTGGCCAACGCCCCCCAGGCCACCGGCGGAGCTCTGCCCGTCTTCACCGAGGGACGCTCGGCGGAGGCGTCGGGTAACGTCGGCCGCCGGACGCCGAGGCCGAGACGGGGACGAGGTGCACCACGTGGCCGCCCGAGCCGGCGAGGGCACCCACGCCCCACCGCCCTACGACACCGCCGCCACCTGGGCGGAAGAACTGCTCGACCAGTTGCGGCCCGCCGTACGGCACCCGCGCCGGATCATCGCCTGGCTCGCCCGCACCGTCCACGCCACCGTGGGCCTGGAGGACGCCGACGGCCGGCTCCTCGCCGGTGACCGCCTCCCCGCCGATCCGGTCGTCCGCGCCGACGTGGCCACGGGACAGATCTCCGCCGCCGCCTTGGAGGACGGCGGACGCCATGTCCAGCTGGTCGGCATCCGCCACCCCGGGCCGGGTCGCGCGGCCGGGGCCGTGCTCACCGTGGCCCGGCCCGGACCCTTCGACCGGCGCGCCGCCGAGATCGTCCACCGCACCGCCGGAGTCCTCGGCCTGCTGCTCAGAGAGGGTGAACTCACCCGCTCCGCGCGCCGGTTGGGCCGCGCCTCGGCCGACCTGCGCCTCGCCATCCTGCAACTGCTCATGGTGGAGGACGTGGTCTCCGCCCGCCGTGTCGCCGCAGGACTCTGGCCCGGCCTGCTCGAACGGGACACCGCCCGCGTCTACGTCGTCGAGGGCTCGCCCGCCGGACGCGACGCCCTGGCCGAGGAGTGCGCCGACGTCACCGAGGGCAGCGCACTGGTCGTACGCTGCCCCGCCGTGGACGGCCATGTCATCGTCGTCAGCCCCGCCCCGGCACCGGGGGAACGGCTGCGCGCCCTCGTCGCCGACCGCCCCGGCACCTACCTCGGCGGCAGCCTCCACCAGCGCCTCGCCCGGACCGCCACCGCCTACGGACAGGCCGTCAGTGCCCTCGCCGTCGCCCGGTTCAGCCCCCGCCGCTGCGCCGTGTACGCCGAACGCACCCACCCCGAACGCCTGCTGGACCCGGCCGCCCTGCGCGTCTGGTCCGCCCGGACGCTGCGCCCGCTGGACACCCTGCCCCACCACACCCGCGCCGAGCTGCTGGCCACCACCCGGCTGGGCCTGGACTTCACCGCGGTCAGCGCCGCCAAGGTGCTCGGGGTCAGCCGCAACACGGTCCGCGCCCGCATGGACCGGCTCCAGACCTTGCTCGGCACCGACCTGACCGACCTCACCACCCGCACCGCCGTCCGCCTCGCCCTGCTCACCGAGGCGGCGCACGGCCCGTACGACCCGGCCACCACCCTGCCCGCGCACACCGGGCTCCGCTTCACCGACCTGCTGGACTCCGCCGCGCTGCGCGACTGGGCCCGCGACCTGCTCGGCCGGCTGGACGGCGACGGGCGCGACCTGCGCGCCACCCTGAGTGCCTGGATCGCGGCCGGCGCCAACGCCGAACGCGCCGCGAGACAGCGGGGCGTGCACGCCCAGACGGTCCGCGAACACGTCCGCGCCGCCGAGCCCGTCCTGGAACGCCAGCTCCTCGCGGGCGGCAGCGACCTCTACGAGGTGGTCCTCGCCCATCTCGCCGACGGAACCCTCGCGGCCCCCGGGGCGGACGCGAACGGGGACCAAGCGGACGCACCCGTGCACGGGTGCGTGCTCAGCGGCACCGACCGGGCACCGCTGCGATGGCCGGCGCCGGGCCCTGCGGTTAAGTTCGGCAGTCCAGCGGGGGTACGACCGGAGCGGGGGACCGGTCGTACCCCTCTCGCGTGCCCGCGCCTCGGTAACGGGCTCAGTGCTGCCCGCCGTTCTGCGCCGGCAGTTCGAAGACGTTGCCGGGGGAGATCACCTTGGTGACGGCCTGTCCGAACAGGGTGCTCGGCTCCTGGCCGTCGTGCGCGATGTCGGTGTTCAGTAGCACCACCAGCGAGGTGCGCGCCGAGGGCAGGTACACCGTCAGCGACTCGTACCCCGGCAGTGAGCCGTTGTGGCCGATCCAGCCGTGCACATTGAAGATGCCCAGGCCGTAGCCCGCGTCGGGGTAGCCGGTGGGCGGGGTGAGCAGGCGCTGGCGCTGGGTGGCGGGGGAGACCATCTGCGCCCCGTCCGGGAGGCGACCGGTGGCCACCGTGCGGGACCACACCCGCATGTCGTCCAGGTTCGAGACCATCGCGCCGGCCGCCCAGCCCCAGGACGGGTTCCAGCCGGCCGTCTCCGCGACCTTCCCGTCCGCCGTCTGGTTGGTGTACCCCTGCGCGTGCGGCTTCGGGAACTCGCTGCCCTCGGGGAACGAGGTGTGCTTCATTCCGGCCGGGTCCAGGATGTGCCGCTGGATGTAGCCCCCGAGCTTCTGCCCGCTCTGCTGCTCCACGACCAGGCCGAGCAGGATGAGGTTGGTGTTGGAGTACTCGAACTTCGCGCCCGGCTTGAACTGCACCGGGTGCTTGAAGGAGTAGTCCAGCAACTGCTGTGGGGTGAAGGCGCGTTGCGGGTCGGAGGTGAGCGCCTTGAAGAAGTCCGGGTCCTGGGAGTAGTTGAACAACCCGCTGCGCATGTCGGCGAGCTGGCGCAGCGTGATCTTGTCGCCGTTCGGTACGCCGGCGATGTAACGGCCGATCGGGTCGTCCAGGTCCACCTTGCCCTGGTCGACCAGTTGCAGCAGCGCGGTGACGGTGAAGGTCTTGGTCTCGCTGCCGATCCGCATGTACAGGTCCGGGGACATCGGGCGCTCGCTGCTCTTGTCGGCGACGCCGAAGGAGCGGACGTAAGTGCCCTTGTCGGGGGTCCAGATCCCGACCGTGACCCCGGGGACGTCCGCCTCGCGCATCACCCGCTGCACGGCGTCGTCGATCTGCCGGTTCACCTCGGGCGTGAGCGTCCGTACGTCGGCCCCCGTGGGGGAGGGGCTCGGGGAAGGCGCGGCGGGCGGCGCCGCCAGAGAGGGGGCCGCGGTGAGCGGGACGACGAGTGCGCCGAGGGCGGCCGCGGTGGCGAGCCTCCTGCGCAGGCGTGCCGGGGAACGGGACATGGGCTGACTCCAAGCACGTGAGGGCCGGAGCTGCGGCGGGGCCGACACCCCGGGCTCTCAGCATAGGAGCGCTCCTCCCGCCCCGCCCGTCGGCCGTCCGGGTGAGCGGCCGGGCTCAGCGCGGCGAGCGCTCCGGGGTCAGGACCAGGACACTGGCGTCGTCGTCCACACGGTGGCCGAGGTGGCGTACGTCCTCCCAGAGGGCGTCCGGGAGCGCGGCGGTGCCGGTGTCCGCGAGGGCGGCCAGCCGCTCGGGCAGCGGGTAGAAGCGGCCGGCCGTGTCCCGCGCCTCCCACAGCCCGTCGGTGGCGATCAGCAGACAGTCGTCCGGGTCCAGCGTCACCGTGACCTCCTTCGGCGGCTCGACCCCGAGCAGGCCGATGCCCAGGGGCGGGCCCGGTGCGACCGTCAGCTCCCGGGCCCGTCCCGCGCGCAGCAGCAGCGGCGGCGGATGCCCGCAGGTCACCACGCGTACCGTCCGGGTGTCGGCGGAGAACTCCAGCAGCACCGCCGTGGCGAACAGCTCCGCGTGCCGGACCCCGGACGAGTCCACCACCAGCCTGCGGTCCATCCGGGCGGCCACCGCCTCCAGCGCCCGCTGGTCCAGCGCCGCCTCACGGAACGCGCCCAGCAGCGCCACCACCGTCCGCACCGCCGCCAGCCCGTGCCCCTGCACGTCCCCCATCACCGCCCGCACCCCGTACGGGCCGTCCCGGACGTCGAAGAAGTCCCCGCCCAGCAGCGTCCCGTCCTGCGCGGCCCGGCTGAACCCCACGCACCGCAGGTCTCCGACCCGCTCCGGCAACGGCGGCATCACCGCCCGCTGCACCGCCTCCCCGATCTCCCGCTCGGTGTCCAGCTGGGCGTCCCGGTGGCTGCGTACGTAGGACACGAACACGCTCAGCAGGGCCACGAAGGCGATGGTCAGCAGGTCGGTGTCGCCCGGCCGGTCGAGGTGGGTCAGCGGCACCAGCAGCGACGTGATCACCAGCACGCCGAGCACCGCCGTGGCCAGCGGCCCGTAGGACAGCACCGCCAGCGGCGGGATCGCGCCGAGCAGGAAACCCAGATCGCTCGCGTGCGGGGTGACGAGGGTGGCCAGCGTGACCGCGATCAGCAGCAGCACCGGAAGCACCCGCACCCACGGCGGCGGGGGAGCACCCCGCAGCCAGCCGCGCCGCTCCCGCGTTCGGCCCGGCGACCAGCCACGCAGCGATCTCACACGCCCACGCTACGCCGCGCCCGCCCCCGCCGCCCGCCCCGTAAAACCCCTGGACGCCCGCGCGGACGTCCCCCTAACGTGGCGCGGGCACGCCCCGAGACGGACCGGGAAGGAGGCGAGCGTCATGGACATCACCCCGCACGCGCGCTCCCTCCACTCCGTCATCCGGGTGTGCCCCTGACCGGACCGGGAGCGCCGCCACCGCAGGCACATCTCCCGGAGGACACCTTGACCGCACCGGTCATCCGCACGCTCGACCCGAGCAGCGCCCACCTGTTCCACGACCTGCCCGACCCGCTCGGCCTGAGCGAGCGGCACCGCACCACCGAGTACCGGCCCGAATGGCAGCGCGTCGCCCTGCGCGACGGACGCCCCGTCGCCCGCGCCGCCTGGTGGGCCCGCGCCGAGGACCCCGCCCCGCTGCTGATCAACTGGCTCGACGTGGCCGAGGGCGAGGAGGCGGCGGGCGCCGAACTGCTGCGCACCGCCCCCTGGACCACCCAGGAACTCGAACTCGACCTCCCGCCCGGCTGGCGCGACGACCCGGCCCTGGCCGCCGCCGTCGCCACCCGCACCGAAGCCGCCCGCCTCGCCGGTTACGAGCCGCTCGTCGAGCGCTTCCTCTACCGCTGGACCCCCGACCTGGGCCTGCCCGAGCAGCCCGGCCGCCTGGAGTACACCCCGGAGCCGGACGACGCCGTCTTCCTCGACGTCCTGCGCCGCATCCACTCCGTCACCCTGGACGCCCACGCCCGCCGAGCCATCGAGAAGGGCGGCGTCGACCTGGCCGCCCGGGAGGAGCTGGACTTCTTCCACTGGTGCCCGTCGCCGAGAGAGTGGTGGCGTCTCGCCCGCACCCCCGAGGGCGAGACCGCCGGCATCCACATCCCGGCCCGCAACCCCTCCGGGCCCTGCGTCGGCTTCATCGGCGTGGTCCCCGAACAGCGCGGCCACGGCTACGCCTACGACTTGCTGGCCGACTGCACCCGCTTCCTCGCCGGCCAGGGCGCCGACTTCATCGCGGCCGCCACCGACCAGGGCAACTTCCCGATGGCGGCCCACTTCACCAAGGCCGGCTATCCCGTGGTCCGGGAACGCGTCAACTTCTGGGCCGACCGGGGACCGGCCGCCTAGTCGGCCTGTTCGCCGAGCCGCGCCTGCGCCGCCGCGAGGATCTCCGTCACCCGGAGTCCGAACGCGGCGTCGCAGGCGTGCCGGCGGCCGGTGCGGGCGGCGGCCGTCAGCGCGTCCACAGCGCGGGCCAGCGCGGGCACCGCGCCCTCCGAGCTCCTCGGCAGCAGCGTCACCCCCGACTCGCCCCGCAGCTCCACATCGGCCCCGGCCGCCGAGGGCGGCGCCGACAGACTCAGCGTCAGGGTGCTCGACGCCCCCGTCGCATGGTCAAGCACCAGATGCACGGTGTCGGCGGGCCCGTGCACCGCCGAGAGCACCTGCCGTACGTCACCCAGCACCGGCAGCAGCACCGACAGCGCGTGCGGGCCGACGTCCCACAGCGCGCCCTTCTCCCGCCGCCAGGCCGACGCCGCGAACGGGCTGTCGCTGGTGAACACCGAGCCCAGCCACTGCGCCCGCGCCGTGAACCACCCCGCCTCGGCGGCCTGTTCCTCGATCCACGCCTCCGGCTCCTTCTGGAACCGGGTGGTGAAGAACACGACCGACGCCACCTGGGCCCGCTCCGCCGCCTCGGCCACCGCCCGCGCCTCCGTCACGCCGAGCGCCAGCGGCTTGTCCAGCAGCAGATGCCGCCCGGCCCGCGCCGCGCGCACCGCCAGCTCCGCCTGCGCCGACGGCGGGAGCGCCACCGCCACCGCCTCCACATCGGCCAGCAGCGCGTCCACGTCCGGGTACGCCCGCACCCCGTACCCCCCGGCCAGCTCGGCCGCCGCCTCCGGATGGCGTCCCCACACCCCGGCGAACTCCACTCCGGGGTGACCGGCCAGCGCCGGGGCGTGTGCGGCGCGCGCCCAGGGGCCCGTTCCCAGCAGTCCGATGCGCATCGAGCGCTCCCTTCTCCCAGCCGTGCCCCAGGACATCAGGGCACGGCGTCCCTGTTCTCGTGGGTATACGGCTCCACCGGCCGGTCGTCTCCGGCCAGCCAGCGGGCGATCGTCTCCGCGATCGGCTGACCCGTGTCCAGCTCGACGAAACCGAACTGGCCCGACTGATTGCATTCCAGGAACCACCAGGTGCCGTCCGCGTCCTCCGCGAAGTCGAAGGCGCCGTAGGCCAGTTCGGCGCCCATGAGGTAGCGCCGTACCGACGCGGCCACCTGTGGGGGCACCTCGGCGGGGAGCCAGGGGGAGACGGACGGGGCGAAACGGACGTCCACATGGTCGGGGTGGGCGTCCGGATCGGCCGGTTTGCGGGCCGCCAGCAGCCGCTCGCCGACCGCCGTCAGCCGGATGTCGGCCCGCTTGGCCACCCGGCGCTGGAGCAGCGTCGGCCCGAAGGCCACCGCGCTGAAGTCGGTGCCGGGCGCGACCCGGCTGGTCGGGACCGCGCGCGGCGGTTCCTGCGGATGCGCGCCGGAGACCGGCTTGACCACCACGTCCCGGTGCCGCTCGGCGAACTCCCGCGCGGTGTCGGGGAAGGTCGTGATCAGCGTGGGCGGCACCGCCAGCCCGCTGCGCTGGGCGAGCCGCAGCTGCCACGGTTTGTGCCGGGCCCGGCGGGCCGCGTCCGGATGATTCATCCAGCGGGCTTCGCTGCACCGCAGCATCCCGTACAGCGCCTGCGCCGACTCCTGGGTCAGCCAGGAGGACGGCTGGGCGGCACGGGCTGCCGCCTCGCCCGGCCTGCGCACCCAGATGGAGCGCAGGCCGCTCATCCCGACCAGACGCCCGCCGACGGACAACTGGCCACCGAGGTCCTCCCCGGCGTACTCGCCGGTGAGTGCCACCCCGTTGGTGAGGTCGGCGGGGTCGAACCGGACGACGGGCACGCCCGTCTCGCCCAGCCGCAGCACCACCATGTCGGCCGTGACGTCCTCGTCGCTGGTCAGGATGAGCACGGTCATCGTCGGGGGCCCGCGCTCAGTCGTCGAAGTGCGTCTTGGAGCCCGCCGTGGAGGTGGTGGTCCCCAGGGTGAGCAGGATCGCGTGGTCGGTCGCGGCGATCCGCCCGTCCGGCAGGACGTTCAACTGCAGCGCGGAGTCGTACGCGTACGGAGCGGTGACATCCAACTGCCCGGCAGGCCGTGCGTAGTTGAGCGTGAACGGTTGCATGGTCTCTCCCCTGTTTCGTCCTTCACGTCCTTATACGAATCGAACGAGTGGTTGGTTTCCTCACACTCCGTGACCAGAGCCCGGAGGGTCCGGAGGGAGGCACCGTGAACCGATGGGTCAGCAGGAAGGACGCCGCGCGGGGCGCGGTGGCTGCGCCCCACCGCACATTCGTCTGCCCCGAAGGCGCCGGATACGAGCCTGCTTCACCCGGCCAAGGTGGCGCGGGCGACGGACAGGGCCTGTTCCGCATAGCCCCGGCCGAACAGCGCCGCGTGCACCAGCAGCGGGAAGAGCTGATGCGCGCCGACCCGGCCCTGCCAGCCGTCGGCGAGGGGGCTCGCCTCCTCGTAGCCGCCGAGCAGCTCCGCCAGGTACGGGCAGCCGAAGAGGCGGAGCATCGCCAGGTCGGTCTCCCGGTGACCGCCGTGCGCGGCCGGGTCGATGACGCGTACCTCGCCGTCGGTGCCCCACAGGACGTTGCCCTGCCACAGGTCGCCGTGGAGCCGGGCGGGCGGCTCGGCGGGCCCGGCGAGCGCGGGCAGCCGCTCGCACACCGCCTCGATCACCCCGGCCTCACCCGGCCGGACCGTCCCCGCGTCGACGGCGGACCGCAGGTACGGCAGCACCCGGTGCTCGGCGTACCAGGAGGGCCAGTCGTCGCCCCGGACGTTGCGCATCGGAGCGCGGCCGATGTACGCCTCCTCGGGGCCGTCCGGCGGGGCGGCGCCGAACGCGGGGGCGCCGGAGGCGTGCAGGGCGGCCAGCGCGCGGCCGAAACGCGTCGCGGCGCCGGGGCCGGCGGCGCCGGTCGGCACCCGTTCGCTGACCAGGGACCACTCGTCGTACCCGAGCACCTCCGGCACCCGCACCGCACGCGCGGCGCCGAGCCAGCGCAGCCCGGCCGCCTCGGCGCGCACCGCGCCGGGACCGTCGCCGCGCTTGACCATCACCGTCGTACCGTCCTCAAGGGTCACCTCGGCGGGCGACCCCGACCCCACCGGGCCGCCCGTGACCCGGCGCCCGGTGAGCCGGGACGCCGTCAGCGCTGGATCTTCGACTCGCTCGACCACGGCCTCAGCGTAAGGCCCGCAAAAGCCCCGCCACGGCCGGAACTTGGAGCATTGCTACGACGGTTTTCGGCCAAGTTTGCCCGGAATGCCAGGCAGTGACATCCGTTTCGCCCCCGAGGTACGGCCGGGACCCCGGGCCGCCCGCCGGACGAGTAATCGGCTGGCCCGTTCGGGGGCCGTACCGGCGTGTCGCTGCGACAGACGGGTGGAGAGCTGACCCGGCTGGACGGCCCGGATGGTGCGCGGCGGCGGGCGGTCCGACGGTGGATCATGTCGAGGCCGGGTCATGTCAGCCGATGAGGAATCCGCTGCCCGGCCGCGGCGGAAGGACACCGACATGCGCTCTGCCCGCATTCTTCTCGCCACGGCGGCCGCGTCCGCCGCCCTCGCCCTGGCGCCCGGCGCCGCGCTCGCCGGGGACGACGGAGGCCGGGACGACTCCGGCTACAACAAGCAGCAGGACAGCGGCTCGGACCGGGACAAGGGCTCCGGCGACAAGGAGTCCGGTGGCCGCGACTCCGGAGGCAAGGACTCCGGAGGCAAGGACTCCGGGGGCAAGGACTCCGGCCGTGACTCCTACGACTCCGACAGCGACGGCCCGCGCGGCGGCATGCACACCGGCGGCGGCGCCCTCGCGGCCGTCCGCAGCGACACCTGGAGCTCCGACTCCGGCGACGACAGCCGCTTCGACCCGGAGAGCTACAAGGACAAGGGCGACGGGGGCGGCAGCGGCGGCAAGGACAGCGGTGGCAAGGACAGTGGCGGCAAGGGCGACTCCGACGAGCCGCGCGGCGGCATGCACACCGGTGGCGGCGCCCTCGCCGGCTCCGGCGGCGTGACCACGGGTGGCGTCGCCGTCCTCGCCGCCGGTGCCGTCGGCGCCTACGCGCTGCGCCGCAAGAAGGCCGCCGGTTCGGCCTCCTGACCGTCCCCGAACCCCAGGGGCCGTGGCCGCCGTCGACGCCGTACCGCGTCGGCGGCCCGCGCCCCCCCTTGATCCAGATCCCTGTGCTGCCGTGCCCGAGCGAGGTGGTGTCCGATGGCAGCAGACCCTTCCGGTGACAACGCGGGCCGGGGCGGCCGGCTGACGCTGTGGGGGGTGGCCATCGTCATCCTGGCGCTCAGCGTCTTCGGCGGCCACCACGGCACGGGCGCGGGCGCCGGCACGGACCGCTCCAAGAGCGCGACGGCGGGCGCGGTCCAGGCGGGGGCACCGCTGCCCCGCTCGGCGCCGACCCGGCTCCGCATCCCCAAGATCGGCGTGGACGCGCCCTTCACCGCCCTGGTGCTCGCCTCCACCGGCCAGCTGGAGCCCCCGCCCGCGGCCAACACCAACCTCGTCGGCTGGTACAGCAAGGGCGCCTCGCCCGGCGAGAAGGGCACCTCGGTCATCGCCGGCCACGTCGACACGACCACGTCGGCGGCCGTCTTCGCCAACCTCGACGACCTGACGCCGGGCGACCGCTTCTCCGTGGAGCGGGCCGACGGCAGCACCGCGAACTTCGTCGTGGACAGCGCCGACACCTTCGCCAAGGACGACTTCCCCAGCGAGCGGGTGTACGCCGACGCCAAGCGCCCCGAGGTCCGGCTCATCACCTGCGCCGGGGACTACGACCACTCGGCCAAGGACTACACGGAGAACCTGGTCGTCTTCGGCCACCTCGTCTGATCCGGCGGCCCCGCGCTCAGCGGGCGCGGGGCGCCAGGGGTCCGTCGGACGCGAAGGCGAGCTTCGCGAACCGCTCGCCGATCCGCCGGTGCGCCGCCCCGTCCGGGTGGAGCCCGTCGGGCAGCGGCAGCTCCGCGAAGTCGGCCTCGCCGTACAGCTCGCGCCCGTCGAGCAGGTGCAGACGCGGGTCCTCGGCGGAGCGCCGCGCCACGATCCGGGCCAGCTCCGCCCGTACGGCGTTCAGCGTCAGCTTGCCCTGGGCGGCCTCCGCCGGGTCCCCGGCCGCGCGGAACGCGAGCCGGCCCTCGCTCAGCGCGGAGAGGTCCGGCATGGTGGGGCCTGGGGTGTCCTCGTGCATCGGGCACAGGATGGGGGAGACCACGAGCAGCGGTGTGTCGGGGTGCCCCTCGCGCACGGTGTCCAGGAACCCGTGCACGGCGGGCCCGAACGCGCGCAGCCGCATCAGGTCGGTGTTGACCAGGTTGATGCCCAGCTTGACGCTGATCAGGTCGGCCGGGGTGTCACGCAGCGCGCGGGCGGTGAACGGGTCCAGCAGGGCGCTGCCGCCGAGGCCCAGGTTGACCAGCTCGACCCCGCCGAGCGAGGCGGCGACGGCGGGCCAGACGCCGGTCGGGCTCGCGGCGTCCGAGCCGTGGCTGATGGAGCTGCCGTGGTGCAGCCACACCGGGCGGTCCGACGAGGGGGAGGGCTCCACGGGGGCGTCGGTGCGCAGGGCGACCAGCTCGGTCGTCTCGTTGTGCGGCAGCCAGATCTCCACCGTCTTGTCCTCGGCGGACAGCCCGGTGAAGCGGGCGGTGCCGACCGGGCCGGAGGTCAGCTCGGCGGTGCCCGTGGTCATGTCGACGGTCAGGGTGTCGCCGCCGGTGACGGAGGCGCTGCCCGCCGGGCGTCCGTCCACCAGCAGGTCGTAGACGCCGTCCGGGCGGGGCGGCGCTCCGAGGTAGGCCCGCTTGGTGGGCACGGTGTCCAGCTCGATCGCGGTGGCACGGGTGCGGAACACCAGCCGTACGCCGGACGGCTGGGACTCCACCATGTGCAGCTGCGGGTCGGCGCACTGGGCGCGGGCCCGCGCGGGCAGCCGGTGGGGGAGCAGGCCGCGCCCGGTGCGCTCCAGCTCCAGGGCGCCCCGGACGAGGTCGGCGGTCAGGGAGGTGGTGGTCCAGTCGGTGGTCATCGGGGGTCCGTCGGCAGTAGGGGCAGGGGGGTTCAGGAGGCGGGCCAGTTGCGCAGCAGGGCGTCGAGCGCGTCGAGCACGCGGTCCCAGGACTCCTGCGAACCGGGCGCGCTGTGGTCGAATCCGCCCGCCGACTCCAGACCGACATAGCCGCTGAACACACTGCCCAGCAGGCGTACGGCATGGGTCTGGTCGGGCTCGGCGAGGTCGTAGCCGCGCAGGATCGCCCGGGTCATCGCCGCGTGCCGGACGCCCGCGCTGGCGGCGGCGGTCTCCGGGTCGAGCCGGTACCGGGCGGCCTCGAAGCGGCCGGGGTGCGCGCGGGCGTAGTCGCGGTAGGCGTTGGCGAAGGCGACCAGCGCGTCCTTGCCGGCCCGCCCCGCGAGGGCCTCGGCGGCGCGGTCGGCCAGCTCCTCCAGGGCGAGCAGCGCGATCCGGGTGCGCAGGTCGTGCGAGTTGCGCAGGTGCGAGTACAGGCTCGCCGTCTTCACGTCGAACCGCCGCGCCAGCGCCGACACCGTCACCTGCTCGAACCCGGCCTCATCGGCCAGCTCCGCCCCGGCCAGCACCAGCCGCTCGGTACTCAGCCCCGCACGCACCATGAATCCGCCTCCTCGGTTACCTGACCGATTATGTATTTGCCTAAAAGGTTTAGGCAAATGTGGGTCAGGCGTAGGTGGTCAGATGGAGGCGGGAACGCCGACGGCCGCCGACCGGGGTGCGGTCGACGGCCGTCCTCAGCGGCTAGCGGGTCTCTCAGACCTCCGGCGCCGGATACGTCGGGTACTCAACCCCCGAGACGTGCTGGACGACCCGCACGACCTGGCAGGAGTAGCCGAACTCGTTGTCGTACCAGAGGTAGAGGATCGCGTTGTCGCCGTCGACCTTGAGGGCGCCGCCGTCGACGATGGAGGCGTTGCGGGAGCCGATGAAGTCGCTGGAGACCGCGTCGGGCGCCGTGGTGAAGTCGATCTGGCGCTTGAGCGGGGAGGTCAGCGAGACCTCGCGCAGGTAGTCGTGGACCTCCTCGCGGGTGGTCTCGCGGCCGAGCCGCAGGTTGAGGATGGCGATCGAGACGTCCGGCACCGGCACCCGGATCGAGCTGCCGGTGATCGGCGCCTTCAGGTCCGGCAGCGCCTTCGACACGGCGGAGGCGGCACCCGTCTCGGTGATCACCATGTTGAGCGGCGCGGACCGGCCGCGGCGCTCGGCCTTGTGGTAATTGTCCAGCAGATTCTGGTCGTTGGTGAACGAGTGCACCGTCTCCACGTGGCCGCGCAGCACCCCGTACTCGTCGTCCATGGCCTTCAGCGGCGGGACGATGGCGTTGGTGGTGCAGGACGCGCAGGACAGGATCTGCTCGTCCGGCTTGATGGTGTCGTGGTTGACGCCGTGCACGATGTTCGGCACGTCACCCTTGCCGGGCGCGGTCAGCACGACCTTGTCGATACCGGGCCGCAGGTGCTTCGACAGGCCCGCGCGGTCACGCCAGTTGCCGGTGTTGTCGATCAGTATGGCGTCGCGGATGCCGTACTCGGTGTAGTCCACGGACGAGGGGTCGTCGGCGTAGATCACCGTGATCTCGTTGCCGTTGGCGATGATCGTGCTCGCGTCCTCGTCCACCGTGATGGTGCCCTGGAACTGGCCGTGGATCGAGTCGCGGCGCAGCAGTGAGGCCCGCTTGACCAGGTCGCCGGCGGCCTTGGCGCCACCGCCCCGGACCACGACGGCCCGCAGCCGCAGACCGTTGCCCGAACCGGCCTTCTCGATCAGCAGGCGCGCGACCAGCCGGCCGATGCGGCCGAAGCCGTACAGCACGACGTCACGCGGCGCGCGGCGCGCGATCTTCTCGGCACCGGTGGCCCCGGCGACCGCCTCGGCGGTGAACTCCGCCACGCTCAGTCCCCGGTCGTCGGCCTTGTAGGTCGCGGCCAGCATGCCGAGGTCGATCTGGGAGGGGCCGAGGTCCAGGGCGGTCAGCGCCTGGAGGAACGGCATCGTCTCGGTGACCGACAGCTCCGCTCCCGCGATCTGCCGGGCGAAGCGGTGGGTCTTGAGGATGCTGACCACCGACTTGTTCACCAGGGAGCGGCTGTGCAGCAGGACGGTCACGTCCCGCTCGCGGTGCAGCTTCCCGATGAGCGGGATCATCGACTCCGCGATCTCCTCGCGGTGCATCCAGTTCGTGAACGAGTCGTCGTTGACAGTCACAGATCTATCTTTCGAGCTAGGCGGCGCTCATATGGTAGGCACACCCTACTTTGATCACCAGAGCCGCCCCTCAGGGGGGTCGGCCGGGGCGCCGTTCCTGAATCAGGGTGGAAGAACGCGCGACACCCTGGCACCGCATTGCACCGCCCGTACCGCGTGACCATGGTCGGAGCGTGATCACGTCTTCCGCACCCCGGCCCGGAGCGGCCACCGCCCCCGGTCCGCCGCGCCGCCGCGCCCTGCCCCGGCTCGTCCGCCATCGCGCACGGCACGGCGCCCTCCTCGCCCTCGCGCTGTTCGCCGCGGTCCGCGCGGCGGGCATCGCCGCCGTGATCGCCACCAACGCGCTGACCGACCGCCCGCTGGTACGCAACCTCGCCCACTCCTGGGACTCACGCTGGTATCTCCACATCGCCGCCCACGGCTACGGCCGGCTCATCTGGATCACGCCCACCGGGGGAGTGCAGAGCGACTGGGCGTTCTTCCCGCTCTACCCGGCCCTGGTCCGGGCCGCCGACACCGTCCTCCCGCTCACCCCGGCCGCCGCGGCGCTGCTCCTGTCCTGGGCCGCCGCCGTCGTCGCCGCCTACGGCATCTACCTCATCGGTCACCACCTCCACGGCCGCGCCACCGCCACCGCCCTCGTCGCGCTGTGGGCCGCGCTGCCGCACGCGGTGGAGCTGACCATCGCCTACACCGAGTCCCTCTTCGCCGCCCTGGCCGCCTGGTCCCTGTACTGCGTGCTCAGGGACCGCTGGCTGTGGGCGGGCGCGCTCGCCCTCCTGGCGGGCCTCGCCCGGCCCACCGGCTTCGCCGTGGCCGCCGCCGTCGTCACCGCCGTCGCGCGAGAGCTCTGGCTGCGGCGCGGACGGGTCACCCCCGACGTATGGGTGGCCGCGCTGCTCGCCCCGCTGGGCTGGCTCGGCTATGTCCTCTGGGTCGGCTGGTGCACGGGCGACCTGACTGGCGGCTACTTCGCCGTCCAGGGCGCCTGGGGCTCCCGGATCGACTTCGGAGCCGGGGCCGCCCGCTTCGTCGGGGCGCTCCTCGCCCATGGCGGCCAGGTCATCTATCCGGTCGCCCTCGCCCTCGTGCTGATCAGCCTGGTGCTGTTCGCGCTGCTCTGCCTGGAGCGCGCCCCGCTGGTCCTGGTCGCCTTCGCCGGCGTCCTGGTGCTGCTGGTGGTCTTCGGCTCCGGCTCCTTCTCCTCCAAGCCGCGCTTCCTGCTGCCGGCCTTCCCGCTGCTCATCCCGGCCGCCCGCGCCCTCACCCGCACCTGGCGCACCCGTCCGGCGGCGGCCCTCCTGGTCGGCGGCGCCCTGGCCGCGGTCTCCGTGCCGTACGGCGCCTACGTCACGGTGCTCGTCCATTCACCCCTCTGAGCGGTGCCGGTGCGAAGGCCCGGAAAGCGGGTAGGCGGGGGCTTCGAGGAAAGGACGACCATGACGACCTACGTGATCACCGTGCCCGGCACCTTCACCGGGGACATCGAGGCCGACACCCGCGCCCGGCTGGGCAGGGCCCTGCGTCCGGCCGACCCGCACGAGACCGACCTGGGCAGCGCCGAGGACCTCGACACCGTCAACGTGAACGACGACGGTACCTTCACCCTGCACCTCACCGTCGAGGCCGACAACAACAAGCACGCCGAGCAGGAGGCCCGCCGCCTCGCGGACGAGGCTCTGAAGGCCGTCGGACTGGACGAGAACACGGCGCCGCTCGGGCCCGCCGTGATCACCGGGATCGACTCCCAGGTGCACTGACGGGTGTGGCGGGCCGTCCCGGAGGCCGAAAGCGTCCGAATGGGTAAAATCCAGACAACGGCCCGCCAGGATCACCGCCCACCGGATGTGAACGATGTTCCGCAAGCGCTCCACGGACGACGGCGACGAGCTGCTGGCCAGACTCAGCTCGCTCACCGCCCAGGCGCGCGAGCGCGCGGAACAGCAACGCAGCCAGGTCGAGCTGGCCATCGCCCTCCAGCGCGGCATGCTCCCGCGCGACCTCCCCAGCCGCCCCGGCCTCCACCTCGCGGTGCGCTACGCCCCCGCCAACCAGGGCCTCAACGTGGGCGGGGACTGGTACGACGCCTTCGCCATGCCGGACGGCAGGATCGGCCTCACCATCGGCGACGTCCAGGGCCACAACATCGAGGCCGCCGCCTTCATGGGCCAGGTCCGGGCCGCGCTGCGCGCGCTCGCCTCCGTCACCAGCGAACCCGGCGAACTTCTCGCCCGTACCAACGACCTGCTGCTCACCCTCGGCAGCGACCTCTTCGCGACCTGCACCTTCCTCCGGCTGGACCCCGTCACCGGCGTTCTGGAGAGCGCGCGGGCCGGGCACATCCCCTTCGTATGGGCCACGGCCGACGGCAAGTCCGGCGTCGTCCACGACATGGGCGGCCCGCCGCTCGGCATCCAGCCCGGCATGGACTACCGCGTCACCCGGCACCGGCTCTCCACCGGCGGCGTCTTCGTCCTGCTCACCGACGGCGTGGTGGAGGGGCCCTCGCTGCACGTCGAGGACGGCCTCGCCCAGGTGGTCCGCCTCGCGGGCATCGCCGCCGTCGCCGGCCTCAAGGTGCACGCGCTCGCCGCCGCCGTGATCAAGGGCGCCGACAACGTGGGCCACGACGACGACGCGGCCGTGCTCGTCGTCGGCCACGACGGCCCGAACACCCCGGCACCGCCCGCGCGGCCCCGCGCCGTTACGCCATAGGGGCCGTTCGCCTCGCCGCCCCCGGCCGGCCGGTGTGAGAGTTGCCGGGTGGTGGCATTCCCTGAAGCGCGTCGGCCGGGCGGCCATGTCGCCCTGGTCCTCGCCGTCGCGGTCTGCTACTTCGCTGCCGGACGCCTCGGGCTGCTGTGCAAGCTCACCGTCGACGGTGCCGTCGTCACACCCATCTGGCCGCCGACCGGCGTGGCCGTCGCCGCCCTGCTCATCCTCGGGGTGCGCTACTGGCCCGGCGTCACGATCGGCGCGTACCTCATCGTCCTGTCGCTCGACACGCCTGTGCTCTACTCGCTCGGCTATCTCGTCGGCAACACCCTGGCCCCCGTGGTGGCGGTGGCGCTGCTCCGCCGGGCCGGGTTCCGCACCGACCTCAGGCGGCTGCGGGACGGGCTCGCGCTGGTGTTCTTCGGCGCGCTGAGCGCCATGCTGATCAGCTCCACCGTGGGCGTCGTCCTGCTCGTCGTGACCGACCGGATGCCCGCGCACGCCTTCTGGACGGTGTGGCTCGCCTGGTGGGTGGGCGACGCCATGGGGGTCCTGCTGGTCACCCCGATCCTGCTCATGCTCAGCCACGCCCGGGGGCTGCGGCCGACACCCCGCCGGTGGGAGACGGGAGCGCTGGCCGTCGCCGTCCTCGGCATCGTGCCGTTCGCCGTCTACAGCCACTACAGCCTGCTGTTCCTGGTGTACCCGCTGATCATCTGGGGTGCGCTCCGCTTCGAGCTGGTCGGCAGCATGATCTGCGCCCTGGCCACCTCCGTATTGGCCGCGCTCGCGGCCAACAGCGAGGCGGGCGGCTTCCGGGGGCTGAGCCGCGTCGAGATCATGGCCAAGCTCCAGGGCTTCAACGGCACCATGGCGCTGACCGCGCTGCTGCTGTCCGCCGTCATCGCCGAGCAGCGGCACACCCGGCGCTCGGTGCAGCGGGCCTGCGAGGAGCTGGTCGAGGTGCTGGAACACCTCACGGCGGGCGAGGCCCCGCCACCCCGTCCGCCCCTGGAGGACGCCGACCCCTTGCTCCCCGGCGATGACGGGCGGCGGCCCCCGGAGGCCCCCTAGGGTCTTTCGTTTGGATCAGGCCGGATCAGGGAGCGGGGTCCGGTGCCGTGGATCGCAAGGCGGAGGAGGGAGTCATGGCGGAGCCATGGCGAGTGACGACAACGCGGCGAGGCGCGGTGCCGGGGCACGCGAGCCCGGCCTGATCCAAACGAGAGGCCCTAGGTCAACGCGACCGAGGCCGTGACCCGCTTGCCGTGGCCCAGCGGGGTGACCTCCAGGGCGCCGCAGAGCAGGTTCACCAGCCGCAGCCCGTGCCCGCCCACCCGCTCCGGGTCGGCCGGGCGGTGCCGGGGCGGCCGGGGCGAGGAGTCCGTGACGCTGATCCGAAGCGCCGGCGGGTCCGGTACCACTTCCATGTGGAGCGTGAACGGCCCCGGCGCGTGCTTGAGCGCGTTGGTCACCAGCTCGCTCGCGACGAGCTGCGCGTCCTGCACGGCACGCGCCGCCGGCGCGGGGCGGACCCGGGCGAGCAGATCGGCGATCGCGTTCCTCGTCTCCGGGAGGGACGCGGTGTCGGCGTCCCAGCGGCGGCTGTAGCGCGGCAGGTCCGGCGTGGTCCGCGTCATCGTGTCTGTCGTGAGGGGGAGGTCCATGCGGAATCGCCCTTCTCCCGTGGTGGCCGGTCAAGGCCCCGTCGTGCGATCGCGGAGGATCGTCCCTTCTCCACCCGGCTACCCCCTGCACCGCCGATCAAGGGGCGTAACTACGGGAATCCCCCGGACGCATGAGGACGACGAGGCGCGGGGGGTAAAAACACCAGGCACAAAGCGGCGGGCCCGGAAATCCACGAAGGGGATTTCCGGGCCCGCCCCGGTACGGCATCGCACCGACTCAGTGTTTAAACGTGTCCTTCGCCTTTTCCTTGGCCTGGCGGGCATCGCCCTTCGCGCCTTCGACGCGGCCCTCGGCCTCCATGCCCTCATTACCGACGGCCTTGCCCATGGTCTCCTTGACCTTGCCCTTGAGCTGCTCCGCCTTGGCCTTGCCCTTCTGGTCACCAGCCATGGGGTATTCACATCCCAACGTTATCGGTGCGTGGTCGCCATCCGGTTATCCACACCGCGGCGGACCAAACCAGAAAAGCCGAAATTCATGGACCTCAGTCACCCGGACGGGCCCGCCCGCGTCGCACCAGATGCCTGACGGCCAGCGCCGCCACCAGCAATCCGACGGCGATGAGCACGTATCGCTGATAGCGGAGAATCTCGTCGTACACCGCCGTGATGTGGCTGCCGGCCAGGTATGCCAGCGAGGACCACAGGCCCACCCAGAGGGCCGCGCCGAGCGCGTTGAAGGCGAGGAAACGCGGCCAGGGCATCCCGGTGGTGCCCGCGATGATCCCGTTGGCCTGACGCAGCCCTTCCACGAACCGGGCCACCGTGACGATCTTGCCGCCGTGCCGCCGGAAGAACGCCTCCGCCGCCTCGAAGCGCTTCGGCGTCAGCAGGATGTACCGGCCCCAGCGCTCCACGAACGCCCGGCCGCCCGTGCGTCCGATCAGATATCCGACGTTGTCGCCGACGACCGCCGCCGTGAACGCGATGGCCGCCACGGCGACGATGTTCAGCTCGCCCGCCCCGGCGTAGACCCCGGCGGCCAGCAGGATCGTCTCGCCCGGCGCCGGGACGCCGAAGTCCTCCAGGAAGACGACCGCGCCGACGGCCCAGTAGCCGTAGTGACCGAGCAGCGGGGCCAGCGGCGCCAGCGGGCCGGGGAGGGGAGGCGGCATGGCATCACCGTACGCCGCACCGCTTCCCCGTCCCTCCGTGACCTGCGTGAAGGCCCCTCAGGGCCGGCCCACCGCGTCCTGATCGCGTACCTCGGCCGGGGCGGACGGCTCGGCCGCAGGCCCGGCGGGAGCCGTACGGGACCGGCGCCACGTGGCGATGCCCCGGGCGATCTGGTCGGTGTAGCGCGCGGTGAGCGGGCCGACGACCACCAGGATCAGCACGTACGCGGTGGCCAGCGGGCCCAGCCGGGAGTCGATGCCCGAGGTGACCGCGAGACCGGCGATGACCACCGAGAACTCGCCGCGCGCCACCAGCGTGCCGCCCGCCCGCCAGCGGCCCCGCACGGAGACACCCGCGCGCCGTGCCGCCCAGTAACCGGTGGCGATCTTGGTGAGCGCGGTGACGACCGCGAGAGCCAGCGCGGGCAGCAGGACCGGCGGGATGCTGGCCGGGTCGGTGTGCAGGCCGAAGAACACGAAGAACACGGCCGCGAACAGGTCCCGCAGCGGTGCCAGCAGGTTGTGCGCGCCCTCGGCGACCTCGCCGGAGAGCGCGATGCCCACCAGGAAGGCACCGACCGCCGCCGAGACCTGGAGCTGCTGGGCGAGTCCGGCCACCAGCAGGGTGAGGCCCAGGACCACCAGCAGCAGCTTCTCCGGGTCGTCGCTGGAGACGAAGCGGGAGATGACCCGGCCGAAGCGCACCGCCAGCAGCAGCACCAGACCGGCCACGCCGAGCGCGATGGCGAGCGTGATGCCGCCCGCGACGAAGCCCGTACCGGCCAGCAGGGCGGTGACCAGCGGGAGGTAGACCGCCATCGACAGGTCCTCCAGCACCAGGATGCTGAGGATCACCGGGGTCTCGCGGTTGCCGATGCGGCCCAGGTCGCCCAGGACCTTGGCGATGACACCGGAGGACGAGATCCAGGTGATGCCGGCCAGCACCACGGCGGCGATGGGACCCCAGCCCAGCAGCAGCGCCATCACGGCGCCCGGCACCGCGTTGAGCGCGAAGTCCACCAGACCGGCCGGGTACTGCGTCTTGAGGTTGGAGACCAGGTCACCGGCTGTGTACTCCAGGCCCAGCATGAGCAGCAGCAGGATGACGCCGATCTCGGCGCCGATCGCCACGAACTCCTCACTGGCGCCCAGCGGCAGCAGCCCGCCCTCGCCGAAGGCCAGCCCGGCGAGCAGATACAGCGGGATGGGGGAGAACCTGAGCCGCGCGGCGAGCCTGCCGAGCAGGCCGAGAGCCAGGATGATGGCGCCGAACTCGATCAGGAAGACCGCGGAGGAGTGCATCCGGATCACTCCCTGCCGAGGATCTCGGCGGCCGCGTCCACGCCCTCGCGGGTGCCGATCACGATGAGCGTGTCACCGCCCGCGAGCCGGAAGCCCGGCCCGGGGGAGGGGATGGCGTCGGCGCGGCGCAGCACGGCCACGATCGACACACCGGTCTCGGTGCGCATCCGGGTGTCCCCGAGCAGCCGTCCGTTCCAGTGCGAGACGGAGGACAGCGAGATGCGCTCGGCGACCAGGCCCAGCTCGGTCGTGGACAGCAGAGTGGGGCTCTGATGCGTCGGCATGAGCGCCCCGGCGATGGCCTCCGCCTCCCCGCCGGTCAACTGGACCGACAGCGCGCAGGCGTCGGGGTCGTCCTCGCGGTAGGCGCTCAGCGTCCGCGCGCCGTCCCGGTGGGCCACCACGGACAGACGGCGGTGTTCGCGGGTGGTGAGGTCGTACCGGACGCCGATCCCCGGCAGCGGCGTCCTACTCGTACGTGCGGCGCCCACGGCAGCCCCCCCTGATTCTTTTGACTGTTTCTTGGTGCAACCATTGCCTACACCCTAGCTTGACGGTGCATGGCCACACGGAAGCCAGGCTCTCAGGGGGGTCACCTCACGCCGGGTACGCCGCTCAGCCGCCGAGGTTGCCCTGCCGGGCGTCGGCCCACAGGTCGACCCCGCCGTCCGTGGCGTACTTGTCGATCTCGGCCAGCTCCTCGGCGCCGAACTCCAGGTTCTGAAGCGCAGCGACGTTCTGCTCCAGCTGCTCGGTGCGCGAGGCGCCGATCACCAGCGAGGTCACCCGCTCGTCGCGCAACGCCCAGGCCAGCGCCATCTGGGCCAGGGACTGGCCGCGCCGGGCCGCGATGTCGTTCAGGGCGCGCAGTCGGCCGCGCATGTCCTCGGTCAGCCAGGACCGGTCGAAGGACGTACCCGCCGCCGCCCGCGAGTCCTCGGGCACGCCGTCCAGGTAGCGGCCGGTCAGCAGGCCCTGCGCCAGCGCCGTGAAGCCGATGACACCGAAGCCCTCCTCCTCGGCCACGTCCAGCAGACCCTCGGTCTCGATCCAGCGGTTGAGCATGTTGTACGAGGGCTGGTGGATCAGCATCGGCGTGCCCAGCTCGCGCAGGATCGCCGCGGCCTGCCGGGTGCGCTCGGCGTCGTAGGACGAGATGCCCACGTAGAGCGCCTTGCCCTGGCGGACGGCGGTGTCGAGCGCGCCCATCGTCTCCTCCAGCGGCGTGCTCGCGTCCAGCCGGTGGGAGTAGAAGATGTCCACATAGTCCAGGCCCATACGCTTCAGCGACTGGTCCAGTGAGGCCAGCACATATTTGCGCGAGCCACCGCCCTGGCCGTAGGGGCCCGGCCACATGTCCCAGCCCGCCTTGGTGGAGACCACCAGCTCGTCCCGGTACGGCGCGAGGTCCTGCTTCATCAGCCGGCCGAAGTTGATCTCCGCCGAGCCGTAGGGCGGGCCGTAGTTGTTCGCCAGGTCGTGGTGGGTGATCCCCAGGTCGAAGGCGCGCAGCGCGATCTCGCGCTGGGTCTCGAAGGGCCGGTCGTCACCGAAGTTGTGCCAGTAGCCCAGCGACAGCAGGGGCAGGTCGAGTCCCGAGCGGCCGGTGCGCCGGTAGCGCATGGTGCCGTCGTAACGAGCGGGGTCCGCGACATGGTTCATCGGGTGATCTCCGGGTGATGCCGTAGGGGTGCCCCCGGGAAGCGGGGCTGATCCACCCTGCGCCCTCGGCAGCGCTAAGTCCAACCGTCGTACGTCATGGGATTGAGTTGCCTTGTTTCTTAATCACCCCCTCGCTGACCTCGGCATTCGCCCATGTGCACGTGGCCGGTGTGACGTGCGGGGCGTTGGGCAGCAGGATGGGACACGGGGCTGATGCCCGGTGCGGCCGGAGAAAGCGCATCCCGGTGACACCGACGGCGAAAGGAGCGGCAGTGAGTGATGCCCTGTCCGACGGCGAGCGGCCCTCAGGCATAAAGACGAGGAAGGCCTCGCAGGCCGTGATGGACCTTCCCCATCAGGTCCGCGAGGAGCTGACCCACCGACTGCGGCGCAATCGGGGCGCCTTCCGCAAGGACGACGTCCAGGTCGTCGAATCCCCCCTGCTCAAGCGAGCCGTCGGCGCCTCGGCGCTCGGCAACTGCATGGAGTGGTTCGACTTCGGGGTCTACAGCTACCTTGCCGCCACCCTCGGCAAGGTGTTCTTCCCCGGCGCCTCCCCGGCCGCCCAGGTGATCTCCTCCTTCGCCACCTTCGCCGCCGCCTTCGTGGTGCGCCCCCTCGGCGGGCTGGTCTTCGGACCGCTCGGCGACCGGCTCGGCCGGCAGAAGGTGCTGGCCACCACCATGATCATGATGGCCATCGGCACCTTCGCCATCGGCGTGATCCCCGGCTACTCCACCATCGGCATCGCGGCACCCATCCTGCTGCTGGTCGCCCGCATGGTGCAGGGCTTCTCCACCGGCGGCGAGTACGGCGGCGCGACCACCTTCGTCGCGGAGTACTCACCCGACCGGCGACGCGGCTTCCTCTCCAGCTGGCTCGACTTCGGCACCTTCGTCGGTTACGCCCTCGGCTCCGCCCTGGTCACCGTGCTGAACCTGCTGCTGAGCGACGCCGAGATGCTCTCCTGGGGCTGGCGCATCCCGTTCCTGGTCGCCGGGCCGCTCGGTGTGATCGGCCTCTACATGCGGCTGAAACTGGAGGAGTCCCCGGCGTTCCAGCAGCAGCTCGACGAGCACGAGAAGAGCCTCGCCCAGGAGTCGGCGGGCAGCGAGTTCAAGGACATCATCAAGAAGCACTGGGCCCCGCTGCTCATCTGCATGGGGCTGGTGCTGCTGTACAACGTCACCAACTACATGGTCACGGGCTATCTGCCGACGTACCAGACCGAGACGCTCGGCCGGTCCAGCAGTTCGGCCGACGTGCTGGTGCTCATCGGCATGGTGTGGATCGTCATCCTGATCACCTTCCTCGGCCGGCTCAGCGACCGGATCGGCCGGCGCCCGTTGTACGGCTGGGCCGCCGTCGCCATGATCATCCTGGCGATCCCGGCGTTCCTGCTGATCAAGGCGACGGGCACCTGGATGCCGATCCTCGGCGTGCTGATCCTCTCCACCCTGCTGGCCTGCTTCGCCGCGCCGAGCGCGGCCACCCTGCCGGCCCTCTTCCCGACCGCCGTCCGGTACGCGGCGATGGGCATCGGCTTCAACTTCGCCGTCGCGGCCTTCGGCGGTACGACCCCGCTGGTGACCGCCGCGCTGGTGGGAGCGACGGGCAACGACCTGATGCCCGCGTACTACCTGATGCTGGCCGGTGTCATCGGTCTGATCACGGTGAAGTTCCTCCCCGAGAGCGCCCAGGTCCCGCTGCGCGGCTCGCAGCCCATGGTGGGCTCGAACGAGGAACGCCGCGAGCTGATCACGACGTCCAAGGAGCTGTACGACCTGGCGAAGGACCGCCCTGCGGCGGACCGGGGCTAGCCACCCCTCCTCAGCCCCCCGCAGACCCCCCGTCGCCCTCGTGGCGAAGGGGGGTCTTCGCATGTCAGGGCGCAACTCCGGCTCCTGGGGCGGGACTTAAGAGGAGGTTAATCGAGCATTAAACATCGCCCGGTGAGGCTGTCGTTTGTTCGGAATCCCGTTGCTCATGGGCGATTTGAGAGGTCGTCGGGGTGGTTGGAGCGGGTGGGGCCGAGGCGTATGGTCGGGGCCAGCCGGTGGTGCTCGCCGCATTCGTGAGAGCGCTCTCAGACCCTCGGGTCCGGTGTGTGCGGTGTGCTCTTCCGGCGCTCGTCCCGTCCCCCACGGTCGAGGGCGTGCCCCGTACGTCCCCCCACAGAGAACAGGGTGTGTTCAGATCATGGCTGGTCATCGTTTACGTCGCTGGTCCTACCGCGGACTGATCTGCGGAAGCGCCGCCGCGCTCGCCGCGGGTGTGCTGCTCAACACCACGGGCCCCGGCGCCCACCGTGCCGACGCCGCGCCGGCGGCCGCGCTGAGCTGGTCCGACGACTTCGACGGCGCCGCGGGCAGCGCGCCGGACAGCTCCCGCTGGACCCTGGAGACGGGCGGCAGCGGCAACGGCAACAACGAGCTGCAGTACTACACGAACAGCACCGACAACGCCGCCCTCGACGGCAACGGCAACCTGGTCATCACCGCCCGCAAGAACACCGACCCCAACCTGAACTGCTGGAACGGCCCCTGCCAGTTCACCTCCGCGCGGCTGAACACGGCGCAGACCTTCACGCAGAAGTACGGCCACTTCGAGGCCCGCATCAAGATCCCGCGCGGACAGGGCATCTGGCCCGCCTTCTGGATGCTGGGCGACGACCTCGGCAGTACCGGCTGGCCGGGCAGCGGTGAGATCGACATCATGGAGAACGTCGGCAAGGAGCCCGCCACGGTCCACGGCACCATCCACGGCCCCGGCTACTCCGGCGCGGGCGGGATCGGCGCCGCGTACAACCTGCCCGACGGCAAGCCGTTCGCCGACGACTTCCACACCTTCGCGGTGGACTGGAGCCCGTCCGGCATCACGTGGTCCGTGGACGGCCAGAACTACCAGACCCGCACCCCGGCCGACGTGAACGGCAACAAGTGGGTCTACGACCACCCCTTCTTCATCATCCTCAACCTCGCGGTCGGCGGTGACTGGCCCGGCAGCCCCGACGCCGGCACGTCCTTCCCGCAGACGATGACCGTGGACTACGTCCACGTCTCCGCCCAGAACTGAGGTCCCGGGGCCGGGAGTCGCCAACCCCTGGCCCCCCTGACCGTCCCCGTGTTGTCCCGGCCCCGGCCGGGTGCGTCCCCCACTGCAAGGAGCTCCCCGCATGTCGCCTCGTCACCAGCGCAACCTGACCCGCCGCAAGCTGATGTTCGCCCTGGGCGGTGCGGCCGTGGCCATCCCCGCGGGCGCCGCGATCGCGCCCTTCGCCCTCGCCGACCAGCCGGGCGACAGCGGCGGCAACAAGACCCGCGCGGCCTCGGGTTCGCTGCCGGTGACCGTCGTCAACAACAGCGGTTCGTTCGGCAACGGGTCCGTGAACGTCTACGTGGTGGGCAACGTCGACGGCAAGCAGGTCCGCCTCAAGCAGGACGGCACCCTCGCGCCGATCGCCGTCTCCGACAACGGCGCCGACGGCTTCACCGACTACGCGATACCGCTCGCGGGCAGCGGCGAGACCAAGCTGTCCCTGCCGTTCATGTCGGGCCGTATCTACGTCTCGCTCGGCGACAAGCTGAAGATGAAGGCCGTCACCGACGGCAACGGCAACGCGGCGCTGCAGTTCCCGGCCGGCTGGGTCGAGTCCGACCCCAACTTCGGTGTGCTGCACGACTGTGCGGAGTTCACGTACAACGCGTCCGGCATGTTCTGCAACACCACGATGGTCGACATGTTCAGCGTGCCGATGAGCATCCGGCTCACCGGTGAGAAGGACCAGACGACCGGCAGCATCCGGGACGGGGGCCGCGCCGCCGCGTTCGCCGCGGTCAAGGAGGTCGCGGAGTTCTCCAAGCTGGTCGTGGACGACAAGCGCATCATCGCGCCGGGTCACGGGCTGGACGCCGGGCTGTTCGCCAAGGACTACTTCGCGCCGTACATCGACGAGGTGTGGTCCACCTTCACCGGCAAGGACCTGAAGATCACCACCAACGCCGGCACCTTCACCGGCCGGGTCCGCGGCGACCGCTTCACCTTCGACGGGCCGGCCGCGGTGTCCTTCGCCAAGCCGTCCACCCGTGACGTCCTCTTCTGCGACGGCAACCTCGCCGCCCCGAACGACGGCACGACGGGCCCCGTCGCCGCCGTCCTCGGCGCCGGGTTCAACCGGTCGACGCTGCTCACCGACACCGCGCAGCCCAGCACCGACCCGGCCGCCTTCTACCAGGGCGAGCTGACCAACCACTACTCCAAGGCCATCCACGCGGCCACCAAGGACGGCAAGGCGTACGGGTTCGCCTTCGACGACGTCGCCGACTTCGCCTCCTTCATCCAGGACACGGCGCCCTCCGGCTTCACGTTGACCCTGACGGCGTTCTGATCCACCCTCACCGCGACGGCACTGCTCCCCGCCTCGGCTCAAGGCGGGGAGCAGTGCCGTTTCGTCGCCGGTGGTCAGCAGGGGCGGATGTGCCAGACCGGCGTCCAGGACGCGGTGCCGCTCTGCGGGGCCCGGCTGCTCCACCGCTCGGTGCCGTTCTCGTTGTAGAACCGGGCCACGGTGCCGCTGCTCTGGCTGTTGTTGAAGTAGCCGTCCCCGATTCCGTAGAAGTCGTAGTAGCCGCAGTAGTAGTAGTCGTAGCGCTTGCCGTTCCCGTCCTGGATGCACAGATGCCCGGAGCCGCAACTGATCGCGGCGGTGCCGGCGGCGGCGAACGTCACCGTCCCGCCGGGCATGGTCACCTTGTCCGCCGAGAGCTGCCGCTCCCCGGGGTGGGCGGCCAGATAGCCGTCGATCCGCCCCTGCACCCCACCCGCCGCCGCCGCACTCCCGACCAGCAACTGACTCCCCGCCAGCGCAACGGCGGCCACGGTCACGGCCAGAACTTTGCGCACGCTCATGATGAAATTCCCCCTGATCCTGCCCCGGCCCAGCGCCGCGGAAGGCGCCGGTCCCGAAGGCTGAACCCATCGTCCCGACCGGCCCAGCTGCTCTTGTAGGGCGATTCCGGTCATCGAGCCCGACCCGGCTCGCTCCGGGGGCGCACACGCGTACCCGCCATCGTCCTTTCGCACTACGAACCGTTTCAGCAACCCACTCCAGAAAGCTTGCTCCGCAAAGCCGAGCAAACGACTCCCGCATCAGAGCATCCTCCATCCCCCACAACCGGGCCCGTGGAGTGACCGGTTCAGTCGACTCGCCCCGCCGACGCGAGCCGTCCCGGCTCCGGGAGCCCCTCCGACGTACGGTTTCGGCTGGCGGGAACGGTCTAGAGTGCCCTGGAGGAACGATGACGCATACGGCGGGTCAGGCGCCCGGCACCACCAAGGGTCTGAACGGGCACATGCTGATGGCGGCCGTGGTGTCGGCGATCAGTGGGCTGCTCTACGGCTATGACACCGGCATCATCTCCGGCGCGCTGTTGCAGATCTCCGAGGAGTTCCACATCGGGAACACCATGAAGGAGACCATCGCCGCCGGAATCCTGCTGGGCGCCGTCATCGGCTCGCTGAGCTGCAGCCTGCTGTGCGAGCGCTACGGGCGGCACCGCACCATTCTGCTGATCTGCTGCGTGTTCATCGCCGGCAGCCTGACCTGCGCGGTCGCCCCCAACGCGGTCGGCCTGGCCCTCGCCCGCGTCCTGCTGGGCTTCGCCGTCGGCGGCGCCACCCAGACGGTGCCGATGTACGTCGCCGAACTCGCGCCCCGGGCGATCCGCGGCCGGCTGGTGCTCTGCTTCCAGCTCGCCATCGGCGCGGGCATCGTCATCGCCACCATCGTCGGCGCCAGCGAGGCCGTGTCCTGGCGGGTGTCCATCGGCGCGGCCGCCGCGCCGGCCCTGCTCATGCTGCTGGGCCAGTTGCGGCTTCCCGAGAGCCCCCGCTGGCTGATCCTGCGCAAGAGTGACGTGGAGGGGGCGGAGAAGGTCCTGAAGCAGGTACGCCCCGCGGGCTACGACGTCGACTCCGAGCTGGACGAGATCAGCGCCCTGGGCCGCCGTCAGCAGCGCACCGACCGCGACCACCAGGGCTGGCGCGGGCTGCGGCAGAAGTGGGTGCGCCCGGCACTGGTCGTCGGCTGCGGCATCGCCGTCTTCACCCAGCTCTCCGGCATCGAGATGATCATCTACTACGCCCCGACCATCCTCACCGACAACGGCTTCTCCCGTTCCTCGGCGCTCCGGGTCAGCGTGGCGCTCGGCGTGGTCTACCTGGTGATGATGATCATCGGCCTGTGGATCGTCGACAAGGTCGGCCGCCGCCGTCTCACCCTGATCATGGTGCCCGGCGCGGCCGTGAGCCTGTTCGTACTGGGCGGCTTCTACATCACCGGCCACAGCACCCGCGCCTACGTCCCGGCCATCATCGCCTGCCTGCTGGCCTTCATGTTCTTCAACGCCGGCGGCCTCCAGCTCATGGGCTGGCTCACCGGCTCGGAGATCTACCCGCTGACCGTGCGGGCCGCCGCCACCAGCGTCCAGTCGGCCACCCTGTGGAGCACCAACCTGCTGATCACCCTCACACTCCTCAGCATGATCAGCGCGTTCGGCGTGGGCCAGGTCTTCTGGATCTACGCCTTCTTCAACGTCGCCGCCTGGCTGTTCGTCTGGTGGAAGATGCCGGAACTCACCGGGCACAGCCTGGAGGACATCGAACAGCACCTGAAGAACGACGAGTTCCAGCCCGAGGACTTCGCCCGCTCCTGAACCGCGCCCTCAACTCACCGGCCGGAAGCAGGCCGTGACCTCCTTGCCGCGCGGACACGGTCGCGCGCCCCAGCTGTCGGCCAGCGCGTCCACCAGCAGCATGCCCCGGCCGCCGGTCGCCCCGGTGGACGGCTTGCGCTGCTCGGGCAGCTCCGGCGAGGCGTCGTGCACGGTGACGTGCAGACACTCGCTGTCCCAGGTCAGCACGAGCTGCGCGGTGGCCCGTGCGTGCACGTGGGCGTTGGTGACCAGCTCGGACACGGTCAGCAGCACCGCGTCCACCGTGTCCGGCGCGCTCCGCGCCCAGTCCAGGCTCTCCAGATGACCGCGCGTCCAGTCCCGCGCAGCCTTCACCCCACTGCTGACGGGCAGCGAACGCGCCCAGCCCACGGCGCGCAGGGAGGACCCGCTCAAGGAAGATTCATCGACGCTCATGCCACCCGCCTTCCCCGCGATCGCGCCCGCACCCCGCCGAACCCCAACCCCGGTCGCGCCCGGCCGCAGGGCCGGCGTCCACACCCTCGTCGTACGCCCGGCCGGTCAGCCCGACGCAGCCGGAAAAACTGGCCCCGGCCGAGCGGAACTACCGCTGGACCGGGACCTGTTGGGCGCTGAAGGCGCGCGTCAGCGGCGCTTGCGGCGGCTCAGCAGGGTCAGCGCGACCACCGCGACCGCACCGGCGACCAGCAGCTTGCGCTTGTCGCGCACCTGCTCGGGCGCGCGCTCCTGCCAGAGCTGCTCGGCCTGTCCGGCCTTGGCCTTCACCTGGGTCGCCGCGAGGGTGGCCTTCTCCTTGACCGGGTCCGGCACCTTCTCCGCCAGCTTCTGCGCGGTCTCGGCGGTCTGCACCTTGAGCGCGGCCGCCTTCTCCTGGGCGCGGGCCTTGACGTCGGCCTTGTCGGTGAGCGCCTCCACGGTCTCCCCGAGCTCATGGCGGGTCCGCTCGACCTGCTCCCGAAGCTCCTGGGGGCTCGCGGAGGAGGACTCCTCGAACGGCTGCTGTGTCATCGCTTGGCACTCTCCTTGATCTCGGCCACATCGGCCTTCACGCTGTCGATGGTCTGCTCCGGGGCGGGCGGGGCGGCCATGCCGACCTCCTTCTTGCCGGTCAGGGCGAGAACCGCCGTGACCGCGCCGAGGACGCCGGTGACGATGAGGGCCGCGGCCCACACCGGAAGCGGTACGGCAAGACCGGCGATCGCCGTGGCCACGAGGGCCTGGAGCGTGAGGAATCCGACCAGGCCGGCGCCTCCGAAGAACCCGCCGCCCTTGCCGTAGCGCTTGCCCTTCTCCTTCATCTCCGCCTGTGCGAGACGGAGTTCACCGCGCACCAGCTCGGTGAGCTGCTGCGAGGCGCGTTGCACCAATTCGCCGACCGGCTCCTCACGGGCCACCGCTTGTTCGCGGTCGGGTTCGAACATGACCATCACCCCTCCTGCGTATCCGGAAATCCGGATGCCCCGGTTACGCCGTGGGACGCCTGCCAGGGCCCTGTTCCACAGGGCCCTCACACGGGCGGCACCGAGATGGACGGGGCAGGTGAGGAAGGTGTTACGGCTGTGGCCAGCGGTCCGCCTCGCGGGCGGCCGGGTCCTCCGTCTCGAAGGGGGTGGCCGGGTGGCTCGGGTCGAGGATCTCGTCACCGAACAGGTCCTGGACCCAGTTGGTCTGGTACACGGTGTCGAGGTACCGCTCGCCGAGGTCGGGGGCGATGGCGACGGCCGTCATGTCGCGGGTGTCGTGGCGGGCCAGCCAGTGCGCCGCGCCGCTGACCACCGTGCCGGTGGACCCGCCGAACAGGAAGCCGCGCCGGGCCATCCGGTGGCAGGCCCGGATGGTGTCGGCCTCCTCCACCCGGATCACCTCGTTGACGTACGACTCGTCGAGCAGCGGTGGCCGCATGCTCATCCCGAGGCCCGGGATCATCCGGCGGCCGGGCTCCCCGCCGAAGGCGACCGAGCCCACGCTGTCCACCGCCACGATGCGCACCGGACGGTGCCACTGCCGGAAGAACCGGGCGCACCCCATCAGCGTTCCCGCGGTGCCCGTGCCGACGAACAGCACGTCCAGCCGCGGGAACTGACGGGCGATCTGCCGGGCGGTCGTGCGGTAGTGCGCCTGCCAGTTCCCGGGGTTGGTGTACTGGCTGAGCCACACGTACCGGTCGTCGGAGGCGCACAGCGAGCGGACGTACTCGATCCGCGTGCCCAGGAACCCGCCGTTCTCGTCCAGGTCGGCCACGATGTGCACCTTGCTGCCGAGCGACTCCATCAGCAGCCGGGTCGACAGGTTGCAGCGCGAGTCCGTGACGCACAGGAACGTGTAGCCCTTGCTCGCGGCGATCATGCTGAGCGCCACGCCGAGGTTGCCGGAGGAGGACTCCACGATGACGGAGTCCGGCTTGAGGATGCCCTCCCGCTCGGCGCTCTCCACCATCTCGTTCGCGGCCTTCAGCTTGATGGAGCCGGCGAAGTTGAAGCCCTCGCACTTCAGGTAGAGGGGACAGCCGAGGACCGACTTGAGGTCGACGAAGAGATGGCCTTCGTTGAAGTCATGAGGAGCGGATATGACGGGCACGATGGGCCTCCTGGTACCGGGGAAGGGCAGCGCTCTCAGCCGTACCGGCGCAGGTCGTGGAAGAAGTTGTCGATGAGGCCGAGGTTTCCCGCGGCGGCCGTCTCGTCGTAGACGTACTTGCCGACGGCGAGGTCGAGGACGCCGAGACCGAAGGGCGAGAAGACGATCGGCCGGTCGGGCGGTGGCGCGGCCCGGCCGAGCATCACGTCGTTCAGCGTGCCGTTGAGGAAGTCCCGGTTGCCGGTGCGCTGTTCGACCAGGTGCGGGGAGGTGTCGGCCTTCAGACAGTGCTCGACGTCGTCGACGAAGTTCGCCGACGCCAGCAGCACTTCGGGGGCCAGGTCGCGCAACGACACATGCAGGACCAGGGGGTTGTGGGCGAACAGCGAGGCGTCGGTGACGTGCGGCTGTCCGGCGACGGTGGCGAAGACCACCAGATCGCTGGAGCGGATCAGGTCCGCCGCGCTGTCGTGGACGGTGACCTCGGCGTCCGTCCCGCTCTGCCGCAGGTAGGCGCAGAAGCCGGCGGCGCTGTCGGCGGCCAGGTCGTGCACCCCGACCGCCTCGAAGTCCCAGCCCGTGCCCGCGAGGAAGGTGTGGATGTAGCGGGCGATCAGCCCGGTGCCGAAGAACCCGACCCGGGTCGGACGCGGCCGGTTGCGGCTGAACCAGTCGGCGGCCAGCGCGGCGGACGCGGCCGTCCGGGTCGCGCTGATGATGGAGCTCTCCAGACAGGCGAACGGGTAGCCCGTCGTGGGGTCGTTGAGGATCAGCACCGCCGAGGCGCGGGGGAGCCCCGACCGGACGTTGTCCGGGAAGCTGGAGATCCACTTCATGCCGTCGACGCCGACGGACCCGCCGACCGAGGCCGGCAGCGCGATGATCCGCGAGCTGGGCCGGTCGGGGAACCGCAGGAAGTAGGACGGGGGGTTCACCGAGTCCCCGGCCCCGTGCACCCGGTAGGTCGCCTCGACCAGGTCCGTGATCTCCCGCTCGCGCCCGGTGAGCGCCTTCTGCACCTGCTCACCGGAGATCACCGCGAACGTCGGCGAGGCCGGGTCGGGGTGGGCCGGCTGCGCGGTGGTGGGCAACAGGTCGGTCATCGCTGGCTCGCCTCCGAGTTCGTGGCACCGGCGTCCAGTCGGCGCGGGTCGGCCATGCCGACCAGCACCTGCCGGTCCCCGGTGTAGGGCTCCCTGCTGTGCGCGGTGCGCACGTTGTCGACGAGGAGCAGGTCGCCGGCCTGCCACGGCTCACGCCGGGTGTGCTTCTCGTACGTCGCGTTGAGCAGCTCGACGACGTCCTCGCCGATCGGGGTGCCGTCCCCGAAGCGGGTGTTGAACGGCAGGCCGTCCGCGCCGTAGATGTCCACCAGGTACTCGCGGACCTCGGGGGCGAGCGTCCACTCGTTGAGGAAGGCGATCTGGTTGAACCAGCACGCCTCGCCCGTGACCGGGTGCCGGACCACGGCCGGGCGCCGCTGCGTGGTGCGCAGCGAACCGTCCGGCTGCCAGGCGAAGTCGATGCCGTGCGCCCGGCAGTAGCTCTCCACTTCGGCGCGCTCGGCGGTCCCGAAGGACTCCTCCAGGGACGCCCCGATCTCGTCGTTGTAGGACCGGGTCAGCAGCCAGCCCTCCCGCTCGAAGCGCGTCCGCACCTCGGGGGGCAGCTCCCGCAGCACCTCCGCCGCGTCCGCGACCGCCGTCGCTCCGCCGTCCTCGGGCGCGGTCAGGCAGGCGAAGAGCATCAGGGACGGCGGCTCCTGGGTGTAGCTCAGCTCGTGGTGCATGCACATCGGCTGGTTGGCCGGCCAGGTGGTGGAAACGTACAGCCCCGAGCCGAAGGTCTCGCGCGGTGCGAAGGACTCCCGCTCCGTCATCAGCCCGCCGGTCAGCCGGGCGAACACGGCACCGACCTGCTCCGGGTCCCGCAGCCCCAGGCCCCGCACCAACAGCGACCCGTGCTCGGCGACCAGCGTGCGCAGCACGTCGCGGTACTGCGCCGCCCAGCCCGCCACGTCCGGCGGGGTGTCGATACGGGCCACCGGCGGTCTGCCCGGCCGCAGCTCCACATCGAGCGGGGCTGCCAGGGATGAGGTCGACATCTCGGATTTCCTTTCGGTCGCCCGCCATTGGGCTGAAGGGAGGAACGTCAGGAGGAGGAGGCCAGCGGCTCCACGGCGGTCAGTACGGCCTTCGCCGCCTCGGTGGGGCGCAGGCGCGGGAAGTAGTGCCCGCCGTCGGGGAGTTCGTGCAGGTCGACGTGGTCGGCCAGCAGCAGCCAGTCCCGGTGGGCCCCGGTGTACCCGGCCGTGTACGGGTCGTCGGCGGCCACCACCACCGACACCGGCGCCGACAGCCGCTCGGCCGGAGGGTTCTCCAGGGCGCCGGAGAAGTACCGGTGCGCGGAGAGGCAGTCGTGACGGTAGGCGGCGCCGACGCGCTCGGCGTGCCGGGCGTTCAGTTCCGCCAGCTCGACATAACCACCTTCCTCGGCCAGCCGCGCGGCGACCTCGGCGTCGTCGCGGACCGACAGCGCCTCCGCGGCCGCATGCCGCTCGGCGGCGGTGCCCAGCAACTGCGCGCCGATGAACAGCCGCGTCACCTCCACCCCGCGCCCCTGGAGCCTGCGGGCGGTCTCCACGGCCGGCGCGGCGCCGGACGAGTGACCCCACAGCATTACCCGGGTCAGCCCACGCGCGGTGATCTCCGCCGCGACCCGCTCCGCCACCTCGGTGACCGACGCGAACGGCTCCTGCCGCCCGGCCAGGTCGTGCCCCGGCAGCTCCACCGCGAGCACCGACGTCCCGCCGCCCGCCAGCGCGCTCGCCATCGGCTGGAAGTTGACCGCGTTGCCCCCCGCGTACGGGAAGCAGACCAGCGCGCACTCCGGCGTCCCGCCGGCCTCCGCCAGCGGCTGGAGCAGTTGCCCGTCCGGCTCGGCCGCGCCGTCCAGCAGGGCGGCGAGGTCGGCGAGGACCGGGTTGCGGGTGATGTCCTTCAGGGATACCGCGCGCTCCAGCGCGATCGTCAGCTTCACCGCCGTCAGGGAGGTGCCACCGGAGTCGAAGAAATGGTCCGTACGGCCGATCCGCTCCTCGGGGACGCCCAGCAGCCCGGCCCAGACGGCCGCGAGCCGCCGCTCGGCCGGGGTACGCGGCTCCCGCTCCTTGGCGCCGTCGTGCGCGGCCGGCGTGCTCTGTTCGGCCAGTGCGGTGAGCGCCTTGCGGTCGATCTTGCCGTTGGCCGTCAGCGGCAGCGCGGAGTGCCAGTGGAAGGCCGCGGGGACCATGTAGGCGGGCAGCCCCGCGCCCAGCGCGTCCCGCAGCTCGTCCACGGACCGTTCGCGCCCCGCGTAGAAGGCCACCAACTGCTTGCCCTGTCCCGCCCGTTCGGCCACGACCACCGCGCCGTCCCGCACGCCCGGAACCCGCAGCAGCGCGTTCTCGATCTCGCCGATCTCGATGCGGAAGCCCCGGATCTTGACCTGGTTGTCCCGGCGCCCCAGGAACTCCAGCTTGCCGCCGGGATGCCAGCGCCCCCAGTCACCGCCCAGGTAGAGCCGCTCACCGGGCCGGTACGGGTCCTCCCGGTACGCCTCACGGGTGCGCTCGGGGTCGTTGACGTAGCCCCGGCCTACGCAGACGCCGGAGAAGGCGATCAGCCCCGGCGCGCCCAGCGGCACCAGCTCCAGCCGCTCGTCCACGACCAGGACGCGGACGTTGTTCACCGCGCGCCCGAGCAGGACGCGGTCGCAGGGCCCGTCGATGATCTCGTGGTTGGTGTCGTCCGACGTCTCGGTCAGACCGTAGGCGTTGACCAGCTTGATGTCCGGCTGGACGGCGAACCAGCGCTGCACCAGCTCCGGTTTGAGCGCCTCGCCGGTCACCGACACGAAGCGCAGGTCCGGGAAGCCGCGCGGGTGCTGCTCCAGGTAGGTGACCAGGACCTCCAGATAGGAGGGCACCAGCTGGGTGACACCGACCCGGTCGTTCACGAGCGTGTCGGCGAACCGCTCCACGTCCATGAGCACGTCCTGCTCCACCAGCAGGGTCCGTCCGCCCACCAGCAGCGCCGAGACGAGCTGCCACAGCGAGATGTCGAAGCACTGCGGAGCCGTCTGCGCCACCACCCCGCCCTCGCCGACGCCGAGGTCGTCGATCTTGGCGAACAGATGGTTGAGCATCCCCGCGTGCTCGCACATCGCGCCCTTCGGCTCACCCGTGGAGCCGGAGGTGAAGTAGATGTAGGCCAGTTGGCCGGGGTCCACCGCCACACCGAGGTCGTCCTCGGCGTGCCCCTCCGCGTACGCGTCCGACACCAGCAGCCGCCCGGCGCCCGGCACCTCGGCCAGCGCCTCGTCGAGCGTGCCCGTGCTGCCCGACTCCGTCAGCACCAGCCGGCACCCGGCCCGCGAGAGGGTCGCCGCGATCCGGCCGGGCGGGAAGTGCGGCTCGATCGGCAGGTAGGCGCCACCCGCCTTGAACACGGCCAGCGTGGCGGCCAGCCAGTCGAGGTTGCGCTCGGTGACCACGGCCACCACGTCCTCCCGGCCCAGCCCGCGCGCCACCAGCGCCCGCGCCAGCCGGTTGGCCCGTCGGTTCAGTTCGCCGTACGTCCACCGCTGTCCGGCGTGCACCGCCGCCACGGCGTCCGGGTGCTGCCGCACCCGCCGCTCGAACAGCTCGTGCGCCCGCATGTCCGGCAACTCCCGCTCGGGACCAGCCAGTTCCTCCAGCTGCTCGTGCCGCTCCCCGGCCGACAGCAGGCTCTCCCGCGTGTGCTCGGCGTCCGGGTCGGCCGCCATCAGCCCCAGCGCCCGCAGGTGGTACCCGGCGATCCGGCCGGCGCTCTCGGCGTCCAGGACGTCCCGGCGGTACCGGAGGACCAGCCGCCCCCCGGACCAGCGCACGTGCAGGACACGGTCACCGGAGAGGGGGCTGTCCACCGGGCCGCACGTCACCTCGAACGCCGGTTCCGTCAGGCCCAGTTCACGGCGCAGGTCCGCCACGGTGAAGTCCCGGTGCGCCAGCACCCCCGCCTTCGCGCGCCCGGCCGCCCGGGCGAGAGTGCGCCAGGTCCCGGGGGACACGGTGAGGCGGCACGGCAGGGGCTCGCCGTCGGCGGCGTACCCGGTGACCACGTCCTGCTCGCCGGTCAGGGCGGAGAGCACCTTGGCGTGGGCGGCCAGCAGCAGCGCGTCCACCGGCACGTCGAGCCGTCGCGCCAGGTCGCCCGGCGAAACGGGCAACGGCACCTCGTGCTCGGCCGTGCCGGAGACCGGCACCTCGGCCCAGCGCGGTACCGCGGTGAATCCGCCGGCGGTCAGCACGCCGCTCCAGAACTCCCGGTCCGCCTGCACACGCGTAACCATCGGATGCTCTCCCTCAGTTCACGGACGCCGTGGCGGCGCTGTCGACGGACGGTGGGGTCCTGCGGCCGGCACCGGCGGGCAGCACCGCTTCCTCCGGCATCTCCACGGCGGGGTTGCCGCCCCAGCGCGCGTGCGCGGGTACCTCCTCGCCCTTCATGAGGAAGGAGTCGGGCGCCAGCCGCGCGCCGTCGCCCATGGTCACGCCGTAGTGGACGTGCGAGGCGACGCCGAGCGTGCAGCCCGTGCCGAGGATGCTGATGTCGGACTTGAAGGTGCCGTCCTCCTGCGAGTGGCACTGGACCTTGCTGCCGGCGTTCAGGGTGCAGTCGTCGCCGATGACGGCGAGCGTGCGGTCCGTCATGTAGCAGCCGTCGTCGAACACCCTGCGGCCGATGCGGACACCCATCAGGCGCCAGACCAGGGCCTTGAAGGGGGTGCCGTTGTAGATGTTCAGATGCCGGTCCGGCACCTTCCACAGGCGCTCCTGCGCCCAGAAGGCCGGGTCGTAGATGGAGCACAGCATCGGGCGCAGCCGGCGGAAGCGGGTGAGGCAGCGCTCCAGCAGCACGTAGTAGAGCGTGGACAGGGCCAGCGTCAGCGCCATGTAGGTGGCGATCACCACGTGCCCGAGCACGCCGTACAGCTCCACCGTGGCCAGGGCCAGCATGGTGAGGCCGAACACGTGCAGCCAGCGCACGAACAGCATGAAGGCCATCGAGCGCAGGTTGAAACGGTTCTTCGTGGCGAGGCTCCGGCGCAGCTCGGCGCCGGACCGGAACTTGTCGAACCGGCTGTCGCGCTCCACCGACCGAGGGATCTCGAAGGACGGCGAACCGAGCAGCCCGACCCCCTCGCGGACCTCCCCGTCGAGCGGCACCATCACCTTGGTCGCCAGCAGGCAGTTCTCGCCGGTCCGGCCGCCGATGGGGTAGGCGATGTTGTTGCCGAGGAAGTTGTGCGCCCCGATCGTCGTCCGCGACACCCGGAACGACGTGGCCGAGTAGTCCGCGTTGATCACGGACAGCCCGTCGGCCACCATCGTGCCGCTGCCCACCGTGACCAGCAGCGGGTTCTCGTGCTGGATCTCGGTGCCGAAGTTCGACCCGGTCTGCTCGACGTGCGAGAGGTCGTACCCGAGGCCGCGCAGGTAGTGCACGATGTACGAGCTGTCGCCGAAGAGCCAGGCGAAGAACTTGATGTTGGTCATCCGCGCGGACGCCCGGTGCACCGCGTACCGGAAGCCGTAGAGCGGGAACACCCGGTCCGGCGGGACCACCAGGTTCAGCAGGCGCGGCAGGGTGCACAGCAGGGCCAGGCCCAGGACGACGAAGCCGGTGAACAGCAACAGCGAGAGGACCAGCGCGTCGGTCACCAGCTCTCCGAGGGGGAGCGCCGTCTTGGGGTCCAGCCGTCTGCGGACCGCCGGCACCGCGTTGAACAGGATGTACAGGCCGCCCACCCCGAGCGGGATGTACAGCAGGAACAGCTGGAGCAGCGAGGCGAGTCCGAACCAGGCCCGGCGCCCGGTGCCACACCGGGCGGGCGCGACGCGCAGGTAGTCGACGTCGGTGACCTGCGCGGGGGAGCCGTGCCGGTGCTCACCGGCCGGGATCGACTGGCCCCGGTGCAGCGACGAGGAGTGCCCGAGCTGGGCGCCGTCGCCCATCGCGGTGTCGATGTCCAGGATGGTCTTCTCACCGATGTACACGTCCCGGCCGAGGCTGATCCGGCCGGTCTGGATGTACCCGGCGTGCGCCCGGTAGCCCAGGAAGAACGAGTCCTTGCGGATGACCGTGCCGGAGCCGATCGTCAGCAGGTCCGTGCAGACCGGCACCGAGTGGGTGAGGATCGTGACGCCCTTGCCGATCCGGGCGCCGAGCGCCCGCAGATAGAACACATACAGCGGGTTGCCGATGAACAGGATCATCGGATTGGCATGGAGGAGCGCCTTGACGACCCAGAAGCGCAGGTAGGCGAGGCCCCAGACCGGGAACTGCCCGGGTTTCCAGCGCCCGACCAGCACCCACTTGGCGACCACCGGGAACGCACACAGGGCCACGAACCCGACACCGCCGAAGACCAGGGAGCGCAGATACACGTCCCACACACCCCTGCCGGTGGCGACCCATTCGTAACCGCTCGCGGTGACGAAACCGGCGACCAGCGAGTATCCCAGGAAGATCAGCAACTGGGCCGTTCCGCACAGGGTGTGGGACATCGTGCTCGCCCGTCGCACCGGCTCCGGCGGCAGCACCGCGGGGGCGGGGGAGAGGGCGTCGGCGGGAGCCGGGGCGGACTGTGCGAGCGCCTCCGCCAGGGCGCGGACCGTGGGATACCGGTAGATGTCCTTCATGGACGGGGAAGGCAGATCCTCCCGCTTCCGCACCCGGGCACAGAATTGCGCCATGACCAGGGAATTGGCACCGAGAGCCTCGAAGAAGTGCGCATCGGCCGGAACGTTCTCCACACCCATGACGTCGGCCAGCACATCCGCCAGCCGCGTTTCGGTCTTCACCGCCACCGGGCCGCCGTCACGCCGGCCTATGAGGGTTTCGTCGTCCGTTCCTTCTATATGGACGTCCGAGGACTGTTCCACCATGTGATCTCCTGCGAGAACGTCTGGATCGCTTGCTCGGCCACGTGCTCTTCTCTGATCACGAACTGCTGATTCAGTGTCGGCCCGGCGCGGTGAGGCTGCCACTTCGAATCGATCAACCCGGGCGCCGGAAAAGACCCGGCGGGCCCGTGGTTTCTGGGCAGCCGCACGTGTCCGGCCCATCTGGGATCACCTGTTTGGCGGACTTTTACGAACCCGGCGCCGGTGGCGGACCGCCCCGGTGTGTCGGATGCTGGACGGGCCGGATTCCGCCTGCCACGCACCGCCCTGCCCGCGTGATCCCGCGGGCCGCCCACCGGGAGAGGCCATGGATTACAGCGCCGTCGCCAAGCACGACCTGAAGACCGAGCCGCAGTACATCGACGCGCCGCTGACCTCCGCGGCCGCCTTCCTGGTGCTGAACATCAACGACGGCGACGAGGCCATGGACAAGGCGCGGTCGGTGGTGGCGAGCATCGAGGACCTGCTGAAAGACATCAAGATCCAGGTGAACACCGGGATCTTCACCGCGAATCTCGGTATCTCGCACCACGCCTGGGAACCGCTGACCCGGAAACCGCTGCCGAAGGAACTCAAGCCTTTCCAGGAGATCCGGGGCGCCCAGCACACGGCGGTCGCCACCGAGGGCGATCTCTTTTACCACATCCGCGCCGATTCGGTCGATCTCGTCGTGGAATTCGAGAAAATCCTCCTGGAGGCGTTCGGTGATTCCGTGACGGCCGTGGACGACGTCACCGGATTCCGTTACTACAACGGCCGCGACCTCCTGGAATTCGTGGACGGCACCGCCAATCCGATCGGCCTCTCCCTGCCCGCCGCCACCCTGGTCGGCGAGGAGGACCCGGCGTACACGGGCGGAAGCTACGTCGTCATCCAGAAATACCTGCACGACCTCAAGGACTGGCGCGCCCAGACCACCGAGACGCAGGAACAGATCATCGGCCGCACCAAGTTCGACAACATCGAACTCCCCGACGCGACCGAGGGCCAGAAGTCGCACAAGACGCTGTGCACCATCCAGGACGCCGAGGGCGAGCACGACATCCTCCGCGACAACATGCCGTTCGCCACCCCCGGCAAGGGCGAGTACGGAACCTACTTCATCGGCTACTCCCGGCACCTGTGGGTCACCGAGAAGATGCTGGAGCGCATGTTCATCGGGGACCCGCCGCCGCTGCACGACCGCATCCTCGACTACTCACGGGCGGTCACCGGCGTCACCTTCTTCTGCCCGCCCCGGAAGTTCCTCGTCGACCTCGCGGACTGAACACCCGGAACCCGGCCGCCCGGGAGAGCACGGACTGAATCGGGGCGGCCGGGACAGTCGCAGGGGTGAGGCGACTTTCTGGGAGGAAGCATGACGCTGGTCAAAGCGGGCGTGGTGGTGCTCGACTGTGCCGAGCCGGAGAAACTGGCCGCGTTCTACGAGGAGTTGCTGGACGGCGAACAGACCGTCGCCTCCGCCAACCTGGTGCAGATACGGGGTGCGGACGGCTTCCGCATCGCCTTCCGCCGCGATGTGAACGCCACGCCCCCGAGCTGGCCCCGCCCGGAGAACTCCCTTCAGGCACATGTCGAGTTCATGGTGGACGACCTCGACGCGGCCGAGCGGCGCATCGTCTCGCTCGGCGGCCGCCCCATCGAGACCCGGGACGCGGTGGGTCCGCACGAGGAGCGCGGCTACTCCGACCCGTCGGGCCACTCCTTCACGGTGCGGCTCAACCCGCCGACCGCGCCCAAGCAGGGCTGAGCACACACGAAGACCGGGGGTGGCGGGCATCGCGTCGGCCCGCCGCCTCCGGTCTTCGTGTGCTCAGTCCCGGCCGCCCTTCTCGGCCACCGGCCACACACCCGTCGACCGCTCGATGGCCTTGGCCCCCGTACGGTCCACGGCGCTGCGCACCACCGCGAAGATCGCGCCCTGCACGGCCGCCGCGAGCAGCACCTCGCCCCAGCCGCGGTCGCGGTCCAGCGCGTCGGGCGCGTCCTCCTCGTGCCGTATGGCCATCCACGCCTTGCGGAAGGCCAGTCCGGCCAGCGCACCGCCGGCCCAGCTCATCACGAAGCCGACCGGCTTGTAGGTGAGCGAGAGTTTCTTCTTCGTCTTGTTCTTCGCCATGTCACGCTTCTTCCTCGTCACGCCGTCCTCATGCAGGCAGACCTCGGGGTCCCACCCGCTCGTGCGGCGCCACGGGCCCCGGCGGGGTGCCGTCACCGAACGGCCGGCCGCCCAGCTCCTCGCGGTGGTGCGGGCTCAGCCAGCCGGCGAGGTCCGGGCCGAGCGGCACGATCCCGGTCGGGTTGATGCCGGAGTGGACCTGGTAGTAGTGCCGCTTGATGTGGTCGAAGTCGACCGTGTCCCCGAACCCCGGCGTCTGGAACAGGTCCCGCGCGTACGCCCACAGCACCGGGTTCTCCGTCAGCTTCCACAGATTGCACTTGAAGTGCCCGTGGTAGACCGGGTCGAAGCGGACCAGCGTGGTGAACAGCCGGATGTCCGCCTCGGTGATCGTGTCCCCGACCAGATAGCGCTGCCCCGCCAGCCGCCCGGCCAGCGCCTCCAGCCGCCGGAACACCCCGGCGCACGCCGCCTCGTACTCCTCCTGGTCCGAGGCGAACCCGGCCCGGTACACCCCGTTGTTGACGTCCTCGTAGACCTCCGCCATCACCTCGTCGATCTCGTCGCGCAGGTGCTCCGGGTACAGGTCCGGGGCGCCCTCGCGGTGCAGGGCCGTCCACTCGGTGGCCAGGTCCAGGGTGAGCTGCTGGTAGTCGTTGGTGACCAGCTCGCCGCTGGGGACGTCCACGATCGCGGGCACGCTCACCCCGCCGGGCGCGCCCGGCTCCCGTTTCTCGTACGCCTCGGCCAGGTACCGGATGCCGAGCACCGGGTCCCGGCCGCCGGGGTCGAGGGTGAAGCGCCAGCTCCGGTCGTCCTGCACGGGGTCGGTGACCGCCATGGGCAGTGCCCGCTCCAGCCCGAGCAGGCGGCGCGAGATCACCGCCCGGCTCGCCCACGGGCAGGCCCGTGAGACCACCAGCCGGTACCGCCCGGACTCCACCCGCCGGCCGTCCCGGCCGTCCGCGGTGATCCGGTCCGTGAAATGGCTCTTGGACCGCTCGAACTTCTTGTGGCCCAAGGCGCTGTTGCCGTCGCCACCCATGTCGCCTCCTCGCCGCGCGGCTCGCACCGCGCGCTGTTCCCTGCCGGGCCCGCCGCCCGCTCCGGCGCGACGGGCCCGTTCCGTTCCGCCTGACGCGTTCCCCCTTTTCGGCCGGGGACCCGCGCCGGGGCCCTCAGCGGTCCTGGGACAGCCGCAGCAGGTCGGCGAAGGTGCCGCCGGCGTGCACGAGATCGTCGTACGTGCCCTGCTCGGTGATCCGGCCCCGGTCCATCACGACGATCCGGTCCGCGATCCGGGTGTTCTCCAGGCGGTGGGTGATGACGATGGTGATCCGGTCGGCGGAGATCGCCTTGATGTGCTCGAAGATGGCGTGCTCGCCGTGCGGGTCCATCTGGGACGTCGGCTCGTCCAGGATCAGCAGCGGCGGACGGCGGTACAGCGCCCGTGAACACGCGAGCCGCTGCCACTGGCCCCCGGACAGCTCGGTGCCGCCGAAGATCTCCCGGGCGAGCAGCGTGTCCAGCCCGGCGGGCAGCTCCTCCACCGACTCCCGCATGCCGACGGCCTCGACCGCGTCCCACACCGGGCCGTCGTCATGGCTGCGGGGCTGGCCGAGGGTGACGTTCTCCCGGACCCGCAGGGGCCACTGCGCGAAGATCTGCGGCACCAGACCGGTGTTGTCCCAGACGGTCGCCGGATCGGCGTCCGCGAGATCGGTGCCGTTCCACACCACGCGGCCCTTGTCGGCCAGGTAGATGCCGGTGATCAGCCGGGTCAGGGTGCTCTTGCCGGAGCCGTTCACCCCCACGACCGCCAGGATCTCGCCGCGCCGCAACGCCAGGGAGATCCCGTCCACGGCGGCCCGGTCCTTGCCCGGATACCGGTAGCTGACCTCCTCCAGCCGGATCTCCTCCACCGGCTCCCCGACGACCGCGCCCCCACGCCGGGGTGCCCGCTCGGCGGCGTGGTCGAAGAACGCCTGCATGTCACCCAGGTAGAGGCTGGTGTGGAAGACGGCCGCGCCCTCCATGACCAGTTGCGACAGCGCGGAGAGCGTCGTCTGCACCGCGACCACGGCGGTGACGGCGACCGCCGGCGCCACCCGCCCGGTGACGGCCAGCCAGGCCAGCAGCCCCCAGGTCGCGGTGAGGAACACACCCCCGGCGAAGGAGGAGGACAGCGCGATCCGCAGGGTCCTCGGCGCGGCGGCCAGGGTGCGCCGGTCGACCCGCTCGGACAGGGCCCGGTACCAGTACAGCAGGTAGTCGGTCATGCCGTTGGCGCGGACCTCGTCGCCGTACTTCGGGGTCGTCGCCCACCAGCGGGTCATGCCCCGGACGTTGCGGTCCGCGATGTTGGCGTAGTGGGTGTCGTAGTCCACTCGCGCGGTGAGCACGGCGCCGACGGCGGCCGGGGCGACGGCCAGCAGGAGCAGCGGCAGCACCAGCGGGTTCAGCACGGTGACGACCGCGCCCGCGGTGACCATCCTGATCAGCGCCGACGTGAACCGCTGGGCGTCCATCACCATGACCTGCGTACGCGTCACGCCCATCTCGGCGGCTTCCTGCCGGTCCGAGAAGCCGTCCACCGCGCAGGCGGCCGCCTCCACCCGGCAGACCGCCTCGACCAGGGTGGTGTCCGTGGCGGTCATCAGCCGCGGAGTGATCCGGCGCTCCGCATAGCGGGCGACGGCCAGCGCGGTACGGGCCGTCGCGCTCGCGCAGGCGACGACGACCAGCGCGGGCAGGGCCGCGCGCAGCCGGTCCGCCACCGCGCCCGCGCCGAGCAGCGGGGTCATCGCGCGGGCCGTGGCGGTGAGCAGGACGGCGGCCGACACCCCGGTCGCCACCTGGCAGGTGAGCAGCAGCAGGACGGCCCGGCGGTCGATCGCCCACGCCATGGCCGTGATCCGGCCCAGCACGCGCGGGAGTTGGGCGCACAGGCTGCGGAAGCTCGCCTCGCCCAACGGGTTGACGGAGTAGTGCCCGGAGTAGTTGATCTCCGCCGGTGCGGGCGGTGGGACGGTACGGGTGGAGGTGCTCAACTGCGCGTCTCCTCAGGTCGTGGACGCCGGTGAAGGTGCGGCACCGGGGTCAACGAGAGGGAGACAGATATCGAACACACGTGTTTCGGCCGCAGCGGAGTCCGCATGGAGCGGCGTCGTTCCGGGAGCCGCGGAAACGGGTCGTAGGAGGCACGGCGCCGGGGCTCCGTCCGGCCCTGGCCGAATCGCCACGGCCGATACGGGTGTGACGGATGGGTTCCGCTCAGCCCTTGAGGCGGTCGCGGTCGCCCATCACCACCATGGGGTGGTCGGCGGGGTCGAGGGTGCCGAGGAGGGTCTTGATGCCGGCCGCCGGAACGGTCACACAGGCCGACGTGCCGTCACCGTGGTCCAGGTGCAGCCAGATGCCGCCGCCCTTCTCCACGCCCTCGGGCCGGCTCCAGTCGTAGGGCGGGGTGCCCTTGAGCCGGTTGTAGTTGATGGCGATGACGTAGTCGAAGTCGTGCGCGTGCGCCTCGTCGTCCGGGTCCGCCACGGACGCCGCGTAGGCGTGGTCGTCGTAGTAGTACGGCAGCTTGGTGCCGGGGCTGCGCAGGGTGCCGCCGGAGTCGGTGAGGGAGAAGACGCCCACGGGGCTGCGCTCGTCGTCCAGCTGATGGTCCGTCGTCCAGCCCCGGCGGCCGTTGTGCGAGGGCCAGCTCGCGGACTGCTTCCACCGGGCGCCCTGCTTCTCGTACAGCACGGCCGTGCCCTCGGCCGAGTCCCGGTCGTCGCCGTAGACGACCACCAGCTGCCGGGTGTCGTCCGGGATCTGCTTGCCCATCCGCTCCCCGACACCGGGGACGCCGCCGGCGCTCGCCGGGCTGGAGGAGCCGGACACGGCCGGGTTGCCGTTGCCCGCCGCGCCACCGGAGCGGGCCTTCGTGCCCGGGTCCCCGCAGGCGGTGCCCACCGCCAGCAGGACACCGCAGAGGGCGGCCGCGGATATGGCGTGCCGGGCACCACCGTGCCGTGCGTAGCGAGGAGAGGACGGGGTGTCAGTGGAGTTCCGCATGATCAGAATCCTGCGGCGCGACCGCGCGGGCGCGCATCCCGGAACGGCATCCGGGCTAAGCGCTAGCGTGGCTCCCCATGACAGTCACCGGGACGGACATCACGGCGGACCTGATCCGGGATCTGCTGCGCGAGCAGCACCCCGACCTGGCGGAACGCCCCCTGAAGCTGGGCGCGCTCGGCTGGGACAACCAGGTGTGGCGGCTCGGCGACGACCTCGCCGTCCGTATGCCCTGGGCCACCGGGTCGGCGGACGCCCTGCTGCGCAAGGAACACGCCTGGCTGCCGGCCCTCGCCGAGGGCCTGCCCCTCCCCGTCCCGGTTCCGCAGCGTCTCGGCGAGCCCTCCGCCCGCTTCCCGAGACCCTGGCTGGTCACCACCTGGGTACCGGGCGAGCCCGCCGACCGCGCCCCGGCGACCCGCCCCGAGGAGGCCGCCGACGCCCTCGCCGCCTTCCTGACCGCCTTTCACCGCCCCGCCCCCGAGCGGGCACCGGCGGGCCGGGACCGGGGCGGCCGGCTCTCCGACTTCGCGGAAGCCCTCACCGGCTCCCTCGCCTGGGCCGCCGGACTGGGCCTCGTCGAGCACCCCGACACCGTCCGCGCCATCTGGGAGGACGCGGCCGCCGCACCCGGCTGGACCGGTCCCCGCCTCTGGCTCCACGGCGACCTGCACCCCGCCAACGTCCTCACCACCGACGGCACCTTCTCCGGCGTCATCGACTTCGGCGACCTCTTCGCCGGCGACCCCGCCTACGACCTCGCCGCCGCCTGGATCCTCCTCCCCGACGGCGCACAGGACCGCTTCCACGCCGCCTACCGCCCCACCCCGGCCCCCGCCACCCTCCGCCGGGCCCGCGGCTGGGCCATCCTCCGCGCCCTCGCGGGCCTCCGCATCGGCCACGCGGGCGAAGAGGGCCGCCCCGGCGGCAAGCCCACCTGGGGACCACCGGGACGAGCCTCCCTGCGCCGCCTCACGGAGTCGTTCCGCCCCTGACCCGGAAGGCGTTCCGGTAGGCGCGCGGCGACACCCCTAGCACCTCCCGGAAACGCAGCCGCATCGCCGTACCGGTCCCGTACCCCGCGTCGGCGGCGACACGGTCCACGGGATGGTCGGTGCGTTCGAGAAGCCGCCGGGCATGGTCGAGACGCTGCTCGGCCAGCCAGCGCATCGGTGTCGCCCCGGTCTCCCGACGGAAACGACGACTGAGCGTGCGCACACTGATCCCGGCCCGGCGGGCGAGGTCGTCCAGGGTGAGCGGCTCGCCGATGTGCTCCAGGGCGTAGGCACGGGCGGCGGCCGTGGGGGAGGGGTCGGACTCCCGGGGCACCGGCCGCTCGATGTACTGCGCCTGGCCGCCCTCCCGGTGCGGCGGTACGACGGTGTCACGGGCGACCGCGTTGGCGACCTCCGCCCCGTGATCGTCACGGATCATGTGCAGGCACAGGTCGACCCCGGCGGCGACCCCGGCCGAGGTGAGCACACCGTCGTCGTCGGTGTACAGCACGCCGGGATCGACCTCTGTCCCCGGATACAGGGCGGCCAGCTCGGCGCACGACTTCCAGTGCGTGGTGGCCCGCCGCCCGTCGAGGTGCCCTGCGGCGGCCAGGACGAACGCTCCCGTACAGATCGACGCGAGCCGCGCCCCCTCGGGCACGAGAGCGAGCGCGCGCCGCACCTCAGGGTCGAGCCGCCCGCGCTTCTGCGGCCGGTAGTCCTCGACGGCGGCCGGGACGACGACGGTGTCCGCCTCCCGGAGAATCTCCGGCCCGTACGGGACCTGAATCCCGATGTCGGTGTCCGTCGGCACCACGCCCGGAGCGGTCGCGCAGGTGCGCACCGAGTACAGGGCCCGCCCGCCGGAGTCGGTCGCGGTGGTGAACAGCCGGTGCACGATGCCGAGTTCCATCGGGATGAGCCCGGCACGCACCAGGACGACCACCTGATGCCGCTTCTCGCCGTCCATGACCGGATTCTTTCACTCGTTGTCCAGACGGTCAGTGGTGAGGGCGGTCGGATGCGGCGAAGCATGGATGACCATGAGCCAGGCAACAAAGCTTCCCCCGCAACCCGTTGCAGGTCACCGAGCCTGGTGGGTCGTGGCCGTCACCGGCACCGCGATCGTCGTCGCGGGCGCGTGCTCCACGCTGCCCGGCATCCTCCAGGGGCCGTTGCGCCAGGACTTCGGCTGGTCGCGCGGGACCATCGGGCTGGCGGTGTCGGTGAACATGGTCCTCTACGGCCTCACCGCCCCCTACGCGGCAGCGCTGCTGGACCGGTTCGGCGTGCGACGCGTGGTGACGACCGCCCTGCTCACGGTGGCGGCGGGGGCGGGGCTGACGACCACGATGACGGCCGCCTGGCAGTTCACCCTGCTCTGGGGGCTCCTGGCCGGCGCGGGCACCGGAGCGCTGTCGACGACGCTCGGCGCGGCGGTGACCGACCGCTGGTTCGACCGGCACAAGGGCCTGGTCACCGGTGTGCTGTCCTCGGCGAGCGTACTGGGCCAGATGGTGTTCCTGCCCGCGCTGTCCTGGATCATCGACCACCACCACTGGCGCCCCGCACTGGTCACCGTCGCCCTCGCCGCGCTCGCGGTGATCCCGCTGGTGGTGCTCGTACTGCGCGACCACCCTGCCCAAGTCGGACAACGCCCCTACGGCGGTGCGGTGTTCGTCTCCACGCCCGCGCCGGTGCCCGGTGCGGCACGGCGCACCCTGGCGGTAGTGAGGCAGGCCGGGCGGACACCGCCGTTCTGGCTGCTGGCAGGTGCGTTCGCCGTCTGCGGGGCGTCCACGAACGGCATCATGTGGAGCCACTTCACCCCGGCCGCCCACGATCACGGCATGCCGGTGACCACGGCGTCCACGCTGCTGGCGGGCATCGGCGTCTTCAACGTGGCCGGGACGGTCGCCGCCGGCCGGCTCACCGACCGCCTGGACGCCCGCAGGCTCCTCGCCGTCTTCTTCACGCTGCGCGGAACGCTGCTGCTCGCCCTCCCCCTGATCATGACAGCGACCGTGCGGGCGCCGATGCTGGCCTTCGTGGTCCTGTTCGGCCTGCTCGACCTGGCCACAGTCCCTCCGGCCGTCGCCCTGTGCCGTGTGCACTGGGGCGAGGACAGTGCCATCGTCTTCGGGTGGACGAACGCCGCCCACCAACTCGGCGCAGCACTGGCCGCGTTCCTCGCCGGTACGGCCCGCGACGCGTTCGGGACGTACGATCCGGTGTGGCTCGCCCTCGCGGCGGCGTGCGCGGCAGCGGCCCCGCTGTCGCTGGCGATCGAGCACTGAGCGCCCCGGTGAGGCAGACTCCCGTGGATGGACGACTATCCCTCGGTGCACCGGGACCCCGCCCCCGACCTGTACGGACGCCTGCGGGTGGAGGACGGTGATCTGGGGCCCGCTCGCTGGATCGGTGAACGTTTCCTCGGGGGTGAGCACTCTTGCACGGTGGCCGGGGTGGTGGTGCCGGGTTTCGATGCCTATGTCAGGGTTCTGCATCCGGCGTCGCTGGAGGGGCGGGCGGTGCGGTGGCGGGACGTGGCCGAGGCTCAGGGGCGGCCCCTCGGGGTGAACGCCGGTTGGCATGAGGTGATCGGGGCGGAGCGGGACTACCCGAACGTCTCCGAGTACGGGCTGCCCGGTGTCTGGGACGAGCATCCTGTGGAGGGGCCGACACCGGCCGCCGTTGCCGAGGCGCTGATCCCCGTACTCGCCCGGCACACCCGCACCGCCGAGCAGTGCTGGTTCGGGCTGTGGGAGGGGTACGGGCGGTGGGACTTCTCGCGCTTTCCCACCTTCGAGACACCGCACCGGGGGGAGGTGCTGCTTGCGGGAGCCCTCTCCGATGCCGTGTCGCCGGTGGCGTGGGACGAGTTCGCCGAGTTGCCCGATCTGTGGTGGCCGCAGGACCGGGCCTGGTGTGTGGGCGGGGACGTGGATCTGGTCAGCACCTGTGTGGGCGGCAGCCAGGCGCTCATCGAGGAACTGCTGGCGGACGGCGAGCTGGAGACGCACCGCGTGGCCCCGGGCGACCCGGTGTACTGAGGGAGCCGGTGCCAGGGACGGCACCGGCCCGGACGGGTCACACGTGCGGTCGGCGGCCGTGTTCCTGGTGGGGGAAGGTCTGGTCCGCGCCCGGCAGGGTCGGCTTCGGGAGCGTGGCCACCTCCTCCTTCGCCTTCTCGAGCTGCTCCGCCGTGTCATCGGGCAGGCGGGGCGGGCGGGGGCGGGCGGAGCGGAAGCGGAAGGCGCTGGTGAGGTCGCCGAAGGTGGAGCGGCGCCAGTCGCTGATGTTGGGCTCGTCGACCCCGGTGAAGTGCTCCAGGAACCGCAGCGCCGAGGTGTGGTCGAAGGCTTCCGTGGCGACCCAGCCGCCCACCGTCCATGGCGAGATCACGATGGCCGGCACCCGGAAGCCACCGCCGATGGGCAGCCCCTGGATGAACTCGTCCGGCGTCCCGGCGGGCGGTACCGGCGGCGGGACGTGGTCGAACAGGCCGTCGTTCTCGTCGTAGTTGAGGATGAACGCGGTCTTGCGCCACACCTTCGGGTTGGACGCGATCGCCTCGATCTTCGAGGCCACGAAGTCCGCGCCGGCCGCCGGGAGATAGTCCGGGTGCTCCGACTGGTGGCTGGTCGGCATGATCCAGGACACCGCCGGCAGACGGTCGTTGCGGGCGTCGTCCTCGAAGGTGCCCTCGGGCTGCGGCCGGACCCCGCGCTCGTACAGCTCGGAGCCGGGGACGGCGTTCTTGAACGCGGCGAACTGCTCCAGCATGTTGCAGCCGTAGTCGTCGTCCTGCTGGTACACCTTCCAGCTCACCCCGGCCGCCTGGAGCCGTTCGGCGTAGGTGGTCCACCCGTACGGCTTGGGGGCCGAGTTCTTGATGACCGGGCCGCCCTTGGCTCCGCCCGGGTCGATCGAACCGGTCATCCACATCAGCCGGTTGGGCCAGGTCGGCCCGAACACCGAGCAGAAGTAGTTGTCGCAGATGGTGAACGTCTCCGCGAGCGCGAACTGGAACGGGATGTCCTCGCGTGTGTAATAGCCCATCACATAGGGGCCGTTGACACCGTCGGCCGCGCGGTGGGCGGGCAGCCACTGGTCCATCCGGCCGTTGTTCCACGCCTGGTGCTGCACGGACCAGGCATGGCTGGTGGACGGGATGGCCTGGGCGCTGGAGGAGTGGGTGTCGAGGTGGAAGGGCAGCAGATAGCCCCTGGGGTTCACCGCGTCGGGCTGGTAGAACACGCTGCGTCCGGTGTCCAGTTGGAGGGCGCGCGGGTCGGCGAAGCCCCGGACCCCGGAGAGGGTGCCGAAGTAGTGGTCGAACGACCGGTTCTCCTGCATCAGCAGGACCACATGCTCGATGTCGCGCAGCGAACCGCCCCTGGGCGGCCCGGCGGCGACGGCCTTCTGGACGCTCGGCGGCAGCAGGGACAAAGCCGCGGCGCCACTCAGCGCGCCCGCGGCCGACCCCAGGACTCTACGGCGGGTCAACTCGGCCATGGTCGTCCCTTCTTGAGCGCGGTGCGCGCTCCGGCGGAGTGTCGGTCCGACCCGGCCGGGAAGCCGGGCCGCCGATCACTCTCCGCTCATCATGGCGGGACGCGTCAGGGGAGCGCGATGAACATGTGGCCAACGCGCGGGAACGGCTTGAACAGTCCATGACCCACAATGCCTTTACGTAGCACGGGAGTTGCCGGATGTTCAGAGAGGCAGGAGAAGGGCCCCCACCGCCGAGGCGATGAGGGCCCCACGATCCCGTCGCCTACAACTCCTTGATCCGGACGTCGCGGTACGAGATCACGTCCGACGTGCTGTGCACCTGGAGCCCGATGTACCCGGTCGCATAGCGCCGGCCGTCGGTGCCGGGGTCACCCTCGCGGGGCGGGGTGAAGACCTGGCCGCCGACGTTGTCGAACTCGTTGATGACGACGCCGTCGCGCAGGATCGTGAAGTGCTGTCCCTCCGCGCGGATCTCGTAGTCGTTCCAGGTGCCCTTGGGGGTGACGCCCGCGCCGCCCAGGCCCACCCGGTCGAAGCCGTAGACCGAGCCCGTCTTGTACATGTCGCCGGTCGGGCTGTCGAGGATCTGGATCTCGTGCCCGTAGTTGATGGCGACCCACTCGGGCCGGGACTCCTCGGGGTGGTTGTGGACGTTGGGGAACCGGACGAAGACCCCGCCGTTGGCGTTGCCCGTACCCGGAGCGTCGTCGCGGAAGCGGAGCTTGAGCGAGAAGTCGCCGTACTTGCGCTCCGGGAACCACAGCATGCCCATGCCCGGCACGGTCGTACTGCTGGTGATCGCGCCGTCGCCGGTCAGGGCGAACTGGCCGCCGCCGACCTGCTCCCACTTCGCCAGGGACGCCTGGGTGCCGTCGAACAGGTCACGGTAGCCCTGCGTCTGGCCGGGCTTGCCGATCTTCGACTGCTTGGCCGCCTTGGTGATCTTCTTGAACTCGCGCTGGTCGATGACGCCGTCCGCCAGGAGCCGGTCGAGCACACCGTCGACGTGCTTGAGGAACAGCGCCTGCGACGACCAGTCCTTCTCGTCCTCGATCAGCTCGTTGATCGTGCACCGGCCGCGGGTCAGCCGGTTCGGCACACCGGTGTCGACGGTGCCGACGATGACGGTCAGCCGCTCGTCGTACTCGGGACAGTTCGGCGCCGGCACGCCACCGCCCTGCGCGACGGTGAAGGTGACGCTCTTGGCGGCGGAGGTGTTCCCCGCCTTGTCCGTCGCCCGGTACGCCACCGTGTGGAAGCCGAGCCGGTCCACGACCACGGGCGCCGAGTACGCCAGATACGGGCCCCCGTCGAGGGAGTACTCGACCCGGGCCACCCCGGACGCGGAGTCCGAGGCGTTGACGGTGACCTTGGCGCTGGTGACGTAGGCCCCGTTCGAGTTCCGGGTGCCACTGAGGGTCGCCGAGGTCTCCGGCGCGGTCGTGTCCTCGGCGGGCGGTGCCACGACCTCGAAGGCCACGGACTTCTCGGCCGCCGCGTTCCCCGCCTTGTCGGTCGCCCGGTAGCGCACGGTGTGCGAGCCGACCGCGTGCACCATCACCGGCGCGGTGTACGCCTGCCAGGCGCCGTCCGCCCCGAGCGCGTACTCGATGGTGTTGACGCCCGACCCGGTGTCCGAGGCGGTCACGGTCACCGTGGCCATCGTCAGGTAGTTGCCGTCGGCGTCCTTCTCGCCGCTCACCGTCGCGGATGTCTCCGGCGCGGTGGTGTCGTCCGTCGGCGGGGCGACCACGCTGAAGGTCACGGACTTCTCGGCGGCCACGTTGCCCGCCTGGTCGGTGGCGCGGTAGCGCAGGGTGTGCGAGCCGACCCGGTCGACGACCACCGGCGCGGTGTACGCCTGCCAGGGACCGTCCGCGCCGGCCGCGTACTCGACCGACTTCACCCCGGAGGCGTCGTCCGAGGCCGACACCGTGACCTTGGCCGAGCCGACGTAGGCGCCGTCGGCGTTCTGCTGGCCCTCGACCTTCGCCGAGGCCGTCGGCGCGGTGGTGTCCTCGCCGCCGGGCTCGGTCACCGTAAGGATGCCCTGCATCTGGCTGTGGCCGGGGATGCTGCAGAAGTAGCGGTAGCGGCCGGGCGTCAGGGTGACCTCGACGGTGTGCTTGCCGCCGCTGTCGTCACCGGGGTTGGCCAGGATGTTCACCGGTACGTCGTGGTTGTACTCGGGGTCCGACACGTCGAAGGTCAGCGTGTGCGGCATACCGATGTCGTTGCCGGTCGCGGTGCTGTTCTCGAAGACGAGGGTCGCCGCGCCGGCCACCGCCGTCTTGGGGAAGCTCGCGTACTGGTCGGTGCGGGAACTCGCCGTCCACGTCAGCGTCTGGGCCGCCGCCGCGCGGTCGCCGTCCCGTCCGTACGCGGCCGTCGAGGTGAGCCCCAGCATCAGCAGCAGCGCGCCCAGCAGCGCGGTGTACAGGCGGAGAGGTCGATGTCTCACTGTGCCGCCTTCCTGGCCAGATCCTTCGCGGCGGGCGTGGCCGCGCCGCCGGTGTACGTCACGCGCCACAGCGCGGACTGGGAGTCGGAGGTGAAGAAGCCGCGGCCGTAGTCGAGGACGTAGAGCGAGCCGTCCGGCGCGAACTTCCAGTCCATCAGGTTGCGGATACCGCCCTGCCCGACCGGGATGATCTTCTTCAGCGACTCCGCCGTGACCGGCAGGCCGCCCTTGCCGACCGTCTTGGGGTCGGTGAGCACCGCGTGGCGCGGGTTGTCGGCGTCGTAGAAGTCACCGACGAACCACTTGCCGTCCCAGTACTCCGGCCACGCTCCGGCACCCGCCTTCGCCGCGTCGTAGCGGTAGACCGGGCCGTCCATGGTGGCCTGTCCGCCGCCCTTCAGCCACGGCAGCAGGTAGGTGGCCTCCTCGTTCTTGTAGCTGGGCACACCGGCCGCGTTGCGCGGGAAGTCCGGGGCGCCGCCCTGCGGGGAGTACCAGATGGTGTTGCCGGTGACGGGCGGCAGGTTCACCAGGCCGTCGTTGTTCGGCGACTCGTTCTTCGGGGCGTCGCAGTCGTACCAGCCCAGCGGCTTGGTCGGGTCCGGCAGGTTGCGGTCGCGGTAGGGCTGCTTGTTGCCCATGCAGAACGGCCAGCCGTGGTTGCCCGCCTTGGTGATCGCGGCGAACGTGTCGTACTTCGCCGGCCCCCAGGTGGTGCTCGGCGCGCCCGCGTCCGGGCCGACCCAGCCCGCGTAGAGGATGTCGGTCTTCTTGTCGACGGAGATCCGCGCCGGGTTCCGTACGCCCATCACATAGATCTCGCCACGCGTCTTGCCGCCGCCCTCGTCCTGCTCCTTGCCGGTGAAGAGGTTGCCCTCGGGCAGGGTGTACGTGCCGTCCGGCTCCGGGTGGATGCGCAGGATCTTGCCGTTGAGGTTGTGGGTGTTGCCGGCGGTGCGGCGGGCGTCGGCGAAGGAGAGGCCCTTGTAGCTGGGCTGCGGGTTGTTGCCGGAGTAACCGTCGCTGAAACCCGAGGAGTTGTTGTCACCGGTCGCGATGTAGAGGTTGCCCTTGGAGTCCCAGGCCATCCCACCGCCCGCGTGACAGCAACTGTGCACCTGTACGGGCCACTTGAGGAGCACCTTCTCCGAGGTGAGGTCGAGCTTGTTGGTGGCGCGGTCCAACATGAAGCGGGAGACACGGCGTTCGGCCACCTGCTTGTCGCGGTCGAGCCCGGAGTGCGGGGTGTAGTGCAGATACACCCAGCCGTTGGACTCGAAGGCCGGGTCCAGCTCGATACCGAGCAACCCCTCCTCGACCTTGACCAGTTCGTCGCCGCCGCCCTTGTTGCCGAAGACGGTGAGGGCACCCGCGAGCGTGACCTTCTTCGTGGCGGGGTCGTAGACGTGGATCTGGCCGAGGCCCTTGCCGATGTCGGGGTCGTTCCAGTCGGTGACGACCGGAGCCTCGTTGGTGCCGCCGCCCCGGCCGATGTACAGCACCCGTCCGTCGGGCGCCACGACCAGGCCGTGCGGCTCGCCGATCTGGTCCTGCTGACCGGGGTGGTTGGGCCGAGTGACGCGCACCGCCGAGTAGTTGGCGTCGATGGTCGCCTTGCAGTCGGCGCGCGAGAGCCGGGTGGTCCACTGCAGCGCGCCCCGCAGATGGTCGCGGAAGTCGGTCTCCGCGAACGACTCCACCGTGCCGCCCATGCCGGTGTAGAAGGACCGGCCGCCGGAGTAGTCCCGGCACCAGGACACCGGGTGGTCCACCCCGTTGGCGCCGGCGCCCGGCCGGTAGCTGCTCTCCCGGACCTTGGCCACGGTGTGCACCGTGCCGGTCGGGTTGCTCGCCCAGTTGAACCACTTGTCGGGCCGCTTCCACTCCAGCGGCAGGCTCTTCGTGGCCGGGTGGCCCCGGTCCGGGATCTCCACGGTGGCACGCTGCACGGTGGTGGGACTCGTCTTCGCGGGCCGGGCGCCGATCAGCCCGGTGAACCAGTCGGAGTACGGCTCCGTCCGGGCCGCGTCATGGATGCCGAGGAAGCCGCCGCCGGCCTTGAGATACGCCTCGAGCCCCGCCTCCTGCTCGGGGTCGAGGACGTCCCCGCCGCCGGTCAGGAAGACCACGGCGTTGAAGGTGCCCAGCCGCTTGTCGTCGGTGAAGACCGAGGCGTCGTCCGTCGCCACGGTCTTGAAGCGCTGATCCTGGGGCCCGGTCAGACCGATGGACTCGACGGCCTCGATTCCGGCGTCGACGGTCGGTGACTCCTCGGTGGCCGAGGCGTGGAAGACGAGCACTTTGACGTGTCTGCCGCCCGGCGGCGACGGTAGCGCCGACGCCCTCGGCTCCGGGAACGGACTGGCCGTGGCGGCGCCTCCGCCGCTCAGCAGGGATGCCGCCAGGGCTCCGGCCGCCAGGGCCGCCGCCGCTGCCCGCCGGGATCTCGACCGGTGATGTGGTGCGCTCTGCATGGGTCACCCACCCTCCGTGGTCTCAGCAACAGCGCCAGAAGCTAGACGCCTTTCGCCGGTCCGCCAATAGCTATGGACGGAATCTCTCCAACTTTGTCCTGGGTGTGGATAAACGACTGGCGCGCCTCTACCGTGGCCGTCCCCGGGGGCCCGCCCCCGCCCGTCTCCTCACAGCACTCCGCACAGGACTGGAGAGACCGGAATGGCTCTGGACAGAAGGACTTTCGGGCGACGGCTGCTGGCCGGCGGTGTGGTCGCCGCCACCGGTACGGCAACGTTGTCGCTGGCCTCCGCCCCCTCGGCGGCGGACCCCTCCCCGCCCACCGCCCCGGCCGGCGGCCAGGTGCGCCACCTCAAGCTGTACGCCGAGAAACTGCCCGGCGGACAGCTCGGCTACGGCCTGGAGAAGGGGAAGGCCACCGTGCCGGGCCCGCTGATCGAGCTGGTCGAGGGCGACACCCTGCACATCGAGTTCGAGAACCTCACCGACGCCGACGCCAGCCTCCACGTCCACGGCGTCGACTACGACATCGCCAACGACGGCACCCGGATGACGGGCAGCCATGTCGAGCCGGGCGGCACCCGCACGTACACCTGGCGCACCCACGCCCCCGGCCGCCGCAAGGACGGCACCTGGCAGGCGGGCAGCGCCGGTTACTGGCACTACCACGACCACGTCGTGGGCACCGACCACGGCACCGGCGGCATCCGCAAGGGCCTGTACGGCCCGGTCGTCGTGCGCCGGAAGGGCGATCTCCTGCCGGACAAGCAGTTCACGATCGTCTTCAACGACATGACGATCAACAACAGGACGGCGGGGGAGACCCCCAACTTCGAGGCCACGGTGGGGGACCGCGTCGAGATCGTCATGATCACGCACGGCGAGTACTACCACACCTTCCACATGCACGGTCACCGCTGGGCCGACAACCGCACCGGGCTGCTGACCGGCCCCGACGACCCCAGCCGGATCGTGGACAACAAGATCACCGGGCCCGCCGACTCCTTCGGCTTCCAGGTGATCGCGGGCGAACACGTCGGCGCGGGCGCCTGGATGTACCACTGCCATGTCCAGAGCCACTCCGACATGGGGATGGCCGGCCTGTTCCTGGTGGCGAAACCCGACGGCACCGTACCGGGCCACACCGGGCACCACACCGCCGCGCACCACGCCCACTGACGCCCCCGACCTTTGTCCTGTGAGTGGAGAAAGTGAGCACGAATTCCCGCGCTACTTCTTCCCAGCCCCGGCAGCCGCTGCTACGTTCCCCCCGAAAGAACGCGACGGACGGCCGGTACCGAGGCGGGGAGGGACTCGTGAGACGCATGACGGCACGCCCCGCCAACGCCCACCAGGCCCGGCTGCTCCGGATGCTGCGCGACGAGGGCCCCAACTCCCGCGCGCAGCTGGGCGATCAGATCGAACTGTCCCGGTCCAAGCTGGCCGTGGAGGTGGACCGGCTCCTGCAGACCGGGCTCATCGTGGCCGACGGGCTCGCCGCCTCGCGCGGCGGGCGCCGCTCCCACAATCTGCGGCTCTCCCCGAACCTGCGCTTCCTCGGCATCGACATCGGCGCGACCTCGGTCGACGTGGCCGTCACCAACGCCGAGCTCGAAGTGCTGGGCCACCTCAACCAGCCCATGGACGTACGCGAGGGCCCGGTCGCGGTCTTCGAGCACGTCCTCGCCATGGCGGCCAAGCTCCGCTCCTTTGGGCTCGTGGAGGGGTTCGACGGCGCCGGCATCGGTGTACCGGGCCCCGTCCGCTTCCCGGAGGGGGTGCCGGTCGCCCCGCCGATCATGCCGGGCTGGGACGGCTTCCCCGTGCGGGAGGCGCTCAGCCAGGAACTCGGCTGCCCCGTCATGGTCGACAACGACGTGAACCTGATGGCCATGGGGGAGCAGCACGCGGGCGTGGCCCGCACGGCGGCCGACTTCCTCTGCGTCAAGATCGGTACCGGCATCGGCTGCGGCATCGTCGTCGGCGGCGAGGTGTACCGGGGGGCCACGGGCAGCGCGGGCGACATCGGCCACATCCAGGCCGTACCCGACGGCCGCGCCTGCGCCTGCGGCAACCGGGGCTGCCTGGAGGCCCACTTCAGCGGCGCGGCACTCGCCCGCGACGCGCTGGAGGCGGCCGGCCAGGGCCTCTCCGCCGAACTCGCCTCCCGACTGGAGACGCAGGGCACCCTGAGCGCCGTCGACATCGCGGCCGCGGCCGCCGCCGGCGACACCGTCTCGCTCGACCTCATCCGGGAGGGCGGGACCCGCACCGGCCAGGTCATCGCGGGCCTGGTCAGCTTCTTCAACCCCTCGCTCGTGGTGATCGGCGGCGGAGTGACCGGCCTCGGCCACACCCTGCTCGCCGCGATCCGCACCCAGGTCTACCGCCAGTCGCTGCCGCTGGCGACCGGCAACCTGCCCATCGTCCTCGGTGAGCTGGGCCAGAACGCCGGAATCATCGGCGGCGCCCGCCTCATCAGCGACCACCTGTTCTCCCCCGCGTGACCACGCCGTCCGGCACCCCGCCGGACGGCCCGCAGGAAACAGCGCCACCGCACCGCACCGTTCTGCCCCGGTCCGCCCATCCATCGGCGCACCGCCCTGAAACAGGCCCGCACGCCCGCCGAGGGGACTCCACATGGCATCAGAACCACCCCTGCTCAGCATGACCGGCATCACCAAGGCGTTCCCCGGCGTCCGCGCACTCGACGCTGTCGACCTCGACGTCCAGGAGGGCGAGGTGCACTGCCTGCTCGGCCAGAACGGCGCGGGCAAGTCCACTCTGATCAAGGTCCTCGCGGGCGCCCACCAGCCCGACACCGGCACCATCCACTGGCGCGGCGACCCCGTCACCCTCCGCTCGCCCATGGCCGCGATGCGCCTCGGCATCGCCACCATCTACCAGGAACTCGACCTCGTGGAGCACCTGTCGGTCGCCGAGAACATCCACCTGGGCCACGAACCCACCCGGGCCGGCTTCGTCGTACGCCGCCGCACCGCGCGCACCTCGACGGCCGCGCTGCTGGGCCGGCTCGGGCACTCCGAGATCGAACCCGGTCGCCTGGTGGGGGAGTTGCCGGCCGCGCAGCAGCAGATCGTGTCCATGGCAAGGGCGTTGTCCCACGACGTACGGCTCATCGTGATGGACGAACCGTCCGCCGCGCTCGACCCCGACGAGGTCGACAACCTCTTCCGCGTGGTCACCGGACTCACCGCCGAAGGCGTCGCCGTCGTCTACATCTCGCACCGCCTCGACGAGATCCGCCGCATCGGCGACCGCGTGACCGTACTGAAGGACGGCCGGGCCGTCGCCCGGGGACTGCCCGCGAAGACCACCCCGACCCGCGAGGTCGTCACTCTGATGACGGGCCGCGACGTCGAGTACGTCTTCCCCCCACGCCCGGCCGAACCCCCCACCGGCGAAACGGCGTTGGAGGTCCGGGGCCTCACCCGGAGCGGCGAGTTCGACCCGCTCGACCTCATGGTGCGGCCCGGCGAGATCGTCGGCATCGCCGGGCTCGTCGGCTCCGGCCGCTCCGAGATCCTGGAGAGCGTCTACGGCGCCCGCAAGCCCGACGCCGGTCACGTCCTGGTCGGCGGCCGACCGATCCGGACCGGCAGCGTACGCGCGGCCGTACGCGCCGGGATCGGGCTGGCCCCCGAGGAGCGCAAGGCGCAGGCCCTGCTCATGCTGGAGTCCGTCACCCGCAACGTCTCGGTGTCCACCCTCTCCCGGTTCGCGCGCGCCGGCTGGATCGACCGGCGCGCCGAGCTGGGCGCCGCGCGCGCCGCGACCCGCGAGCTGTCCCTGCGCCCGGACAACCCGGCCGTCCCCGTGCGCACCCTCTCCGGCGGCAACCAGCAGAAGGCCGTTCTCGCCCGCTGGCTGCTGCGCGGCTGCCGGGTGCTGCTGCTCGACGAGCCCACCCGGGGCGTCGACGTCGGCGCCCGCGCCGAGCTGTACGCCGTGGTCCGCCGGCTCGCCGACGAGGGCCTCGCCGTACTGCTGGTCTCCAGCGAGGTGCCCGAGGTCCTCGGGCTCGCCGACCGTGTCCTGGTGCTCCGGGAGGGCCGCGTCGTCCACGAGGCACCCGCCCGCGAACTCGACGAGCACCGCGTACTCGACCTCGTCATGGAAGGAAGCCCGGCGTCATGACGCAGCCCGTCTCCCCGCCCCGGTACGACAGCGGCAAGGCGCCCGCGACCGCGCCGCCCCCCGCCTGGCGCACGCTCGCGGCCCGCGCCGACGTCCGCACCCTCTCCCTGCTCGGCGTCCTCGCCGTCCTGATCGTGATCGGCGGGGTGACCAAGCCGGACGAGTTCCTCGACACCCGCAACCTTCAACTCGTCCTCACCCAGGCGTCCGTGATCGGTGTGGTCACCGTCGGCATGACCTTCGTCATCACCTCCGGCGGCATCGACCTCTCCGTCGGCGCGATCGTCGCCCTGGCCTCGGTGTGGGCGACCACGGTGGCGACCCAGGAGTACGGGTTCGCGGGCATCCTCTTCACGGCGCTCGCCGTCGGCGTGGGCTGCGGCCTGGTCAACGGCCTGCTCGTCGCCTACGGCCGCATGGTCCCGTTCATCGCCACCCTCGCCATGCTCGCCTCGGCGCGGGGACTCGCCCTCCAGATCACCGACGGACGCACCCAGATCGTCACCGTCGACTCCGTGCTCAGCCTCGGCGAGCGCGACGCCTACGTGCTCGGCATCCCGCCGCTGGTCCTGGTCTTCGCCGTGGTCAGCGTCATCGGCTGGCTCGTGCTGAACCGCACCACCTTCGGCCGCCGCACGGTCGCGGTCGGCGGCAACGCGGAGGCGGCCCGCCTGGCCGGCATCGACGTCCGCCGCCAGCGCCTCTACCTCTACCTGCTCTCCGGACTGTGCTGCGGCATCGCGGCCTTCCTGCTGATCATCCTGGCCGGCTCGGGCCAGAACACCAACGGCAACCTCTACGAACTCGACGCGATCGCGGCCGCCATCATCGGCGGCACCCTGCTCAGCGGCGGCCGGGGCACCATCACCGGCTCCGTGCTGGGCGTGCTGATCTTCACCACGATCACCGACATCTTCGCCCTGAACAACCTGCAGAGCGACGTCCAGCAGATCGCCAAGGGCGCGATCATCGTCGCCGCCGTGCTGGTCCAGCGCCGTACCGCGAGCACGACCTGAGGAAAGGGTTCACCGCCATGCGACCGACCGCACCGACACCCCTGACCAGCCGCAGAGGGCTCCTCTTCGGCACCGCCGCCGTCGGCGCCGGGGCCTTCCTCGCCGGGTGCACGAGCAACGAGCCGAAGGACGAGAAGACCGCCGCCGAGGACCGGCCCGCCGCCGACGAGCCCGGCAAGCACGTCACCATCGGGTTCGCGGGCCCCCAGGCCGACCACGGCTGGCTCAACGCCATCAACGACAACGCCAAGCGGCGCGCCCGCACCTACTCCGACGTCACCCTGGAGATCACCGAGGGCTCCAACGACACCGCCGCTCAGATCGGGCAGATCGAGACCCTCATCAACAAGAAGGTCGACGTCCTCGTCGTGCTGCCCGCCGACGGCAAGGCCCTCACCCAGGTCGGCCTGAAGGCCATGCGCGCCGGCATCCCGGTCGTCAACCTCGACCGGGTCTTCAACACCCCGCAGGCGTACCGCTGCTGGATCGGCGGCGACAACTACGGCATGGGCCTCAACGCCGGGCACTACATAGGCGAGAAGCTCAAGGACACCCCGGACGCCCGGGTCGTGGAGCTGGCCGGACTGGACAACCTGGAGCTGACCAAACAGCGCACCAAGGGCTTCGACGACGCGCTGAAGAACTACCCCAACATCCGCAAGGTGGCCCGCCAGGCGGCCGACTTCACCGTGGAGTCCGGCCAGGCCAAGATGGCCCAACTCCTGCAGGCTCAGCGCAAGTTCGACGCCCTGTGGAACCACGACGACGACCAGGGCGTGGGCGCGCTGCGCGCCGTGGAACAGGCGGGCCGGGACGGCTTCCTCATGGTCGGCGGCGCCGGCGCGCTCTCCGCGTTCCAGGCCATCGAGCGGGACGACGGCGTACTGAAGGCGACCGTCCTCTACCCGCCCACCATGTCCGCCTCCGCCATCGACCTCGCCCGCGCCCTCGGCCGGGGCAAGGGCGTCGGCGGCATGGCCGAGTACGAGATCCCGGCCTCCGTCACGCTCTACTCCGCCGTCGTCGACAAGGACAACGTCGAACGGTACATGCCCACCGGCTTCCGGTGACCGGCCCCCGCCCCACCCGCACGGCACCCCGTACGAGGACGAGGAGAGGACCCACCGCATGGCAGAGCCGCAGAGTTCAGCAGGGGACGTGACCCGGGCCGCCGCTCCTCAGGGCAAGCCGCCGCTGCGCGTCGGGATGGTCGGCTACGCCTTCATGGGCGCCGCCCACTCCCAGGGCTGGCGCACGGCCGGCCGCGTCTTCGACCTGCCCCGCGAGCCGGTCCTGTCCGTGCTGTGCGGCCGGGACGCCGACGCCGTCCGTGCCGCCGCCGAACGCCACGGGTGGGCGGCGACCGAGACGGACTGGCGTGCGCTGATCGCCCGCGACGACGTCGACCTCGTCGACATCTGCACCCCCGGCGACAGCCACGCCGAGATCGCCCTCGCCGCGCTCGCGGCCGGCAAGCACGTGCTGTGCGAGAAGCCGCTGGCCAACACCGTCGAGGAGGCGGAGGCCATGGCGGAGGCGGCCGAAGCGGGCTGCGCACGTGGCCAGTTGGCGATGGTCGGCTTCAACTACCGCCGGGTGCCCGCCATCGCCCTCGCCCGCCGGATGATCACCGAGGGGCGGCTCGGCACCCTCCGCCATGTCCGGGTCAGCTACCTCCAGGACTGGCTGGTGGACCCCGACTTCCCGATGACCTGGCGGCTGCGCAAGGAGGCGGCGGGCTCCGGCGCGCTCGGGGACCTGGGGGCCCATGTCATTGACGTCGCCCAGTACTTGGCGGGGGAGAGGCTCGCCGGGGTGTCCGCGCTCACCGAGACGTTCGTACGCAGGCGGCCGTTGCCGGAGGGCGGGTCGGGACCGGTCACGGTGGACGACGCCGCCGTGTTCACCGGCCGGTTCGCCTCCGGCGCGCTGGCCTCCTTCGAGGCGACGCGGTACGCCACCGGCCGCAAGAACGCCCTGCGGATCGAGCTGAACGGCGAACGGGGCTCCCTCGCCTTTGACTTGGAGCGGCTGAACGAGCTGTTCTTCCACGACGGCACCGAGCCGGGCGCGCACGCGGGGTTCCGCCGCATCCTGGTGACCGAGCCCGACCACCCCTATCTGGACGCATGGTGGCCGCCGGGCCACGGCCTCGGCTACGAGCACACCTTCGTCCACCAGGCCCGCGACCTCGTGCACGCCATCGCGGAGGGGCGCAGGCCCGTCCCGTCGTTCGCCGACGGCCTGGAGGTCCAGCGGGTGCTGGCCGCCGTGGAGGAGAGCGCCGCGAAGAACTCCGTGTACACCCCGATCGTGTTCTGACGTCCGAGGAGGGCCGGCCGATGCCGCGTACATTCACCCTGTTCACCGGCCAGTGGGCCGACCTGCCACTGGAGGAGGTCTGCCGCCTCGCCCGCGACTTCGGCTACGACGGACTCGAACTCGCCTGCTGGGGGGACCACTTCGAGGTCGACAAGGCGCTCGCTGACCCGGCGTATGTCGCCTCGCGCCATCAACTCCTCGACAAGTACGGGCTGAAGTGCTGGGCGATCTCCAACCATCTGGTCGGCCAGGCCGTCTGCGACGCCATCGTCGACGAACGCCACCAGGCGATCCTGCCCGCCCGCATCTGGGGCGACGGAGACGCCGAGGGCGTACGGCGCCGGGCGGCGGCCGAGATCGCGGACACCGCCCGCGCGGCCGCCGCCTTCGGCGTGGACACGGTCGTCGGCTTCACCGGCTCCGCCATCTGGCACCTCGTCGCCATGTTCCCGCCCGCCCCCGAGACGATGATCGAGCGGGGTTACGAGGACTTCGCCGAGCGCTGGAACCCGATCCTGGACGTCTTCGACGCCGAGGGTGTGCGCTTCGCGCACGAGGTCCACCCCAGCGAGATCGCCTACGACTACTGGACGACCCAGCGGGCCCTGGAGGCGGTCGGACACCGGCCCGCCTTCGGCCTCAACTTCGACCCCTCCCACTTCGTGTGGCAGGACCTGGACCCGGTCGGCTTCCTGTGGGACTTCCGGGACCGGATCTACCACGTGGACTGCAAGGAGGCCCGCAAACGCCTGGACGGCCGCAACGGCCGCCTCGGCTCCCACCTGCCCTGGGGCGACCCGCGCCGGGGCTGGGACTTCGTCTCGGCCGGGCACGGTGACGTCCCCTGGGAGGACGTGTTCCGGATGCTGGCCTCCATCGGCTACCGGGGCCCGGTCTCCGTCGAGTGGGAGGACGCCGGCATGGACCGGCTCCAGGGCGCCCCCGAAGCCCTGGCCCGGCTCAAGGCGTACGACTTCGACCCGCCGTCGGCCTCGTTCGACGCGGCGTTCGGCCACTGACACCCCCACCGGCCCCGCGACGCACTCTCCCCGCCGGGATGACGGCGCATCCCGGCGCACCCCCACCCGCCCGTACAACCCGCTTCTTCTGGAGGCATCCGTGCACGGGAACGACCGCCCCACCGGTACGCCAGACCGCCGGCCACGCCTGCGCACCGCCCTGGCCCTCGCCTGCGGTGCGCTCCTCATCGGCGCAACCCCCGCCCTCACCGCCCCCGGCGCTGCCGCCGCCGACCGTGGCGGTGCCGCCGCCGAGGACTTCCAGCAGGTCACCCTCGCCCGCGGCGAGGCGGAGGTCGGCGAGCCCATGAGCCTCGCCGTCCTGCCCGACCGCTCCGTCCTGCACACCTCCCGGGACGGCGAACTCCGCCTCACCGACGCGGCCGGCACCACCCGCACCGCGGGCAAGCTCGCCGTGTACTCCCACGACGAGGAAGGGCTCCAAGGCGTCGGCGTGGACCCGGACTTCACCGACAACCGGTTCGTCTACCTCTACTACGCGCCCCCCATGGACACCCCGTCCGGCGACGCCCCCGAGACCGGCACCGCAGCCGACTTCGCCCCCTTCAAAGGCGTCAACCGCCTCTCCCGTTTCGTCCTGAAGACCGACGGCACCCTGGACACCGCCAGCGAGAAGAAGGTCCTGGAGGTGCCGACCTCGCGCGGCATCTGCTGCCACGTCGGCGGCGACATCGACTTCGACAAGGACGGCAACCTCTACCTGTCGACCGGCGACGACTCCAACCCCTTCCAGTCCGACGGCTTCACCCCCATCGACGAACGCACCGACCGCAACCCGGCGTTCGACGCCCAGCGCAGCGCCGGCAACACCAACGACCTGCGCGGCAAGATCCTGCGCATCAAGGTCGGTGCCGACGGCTCCTACACCGTCCCCGACGGCAACCTCTTCGCCCCCGGCACCGCCAAGACCCGCCCCGAGATCTACGCCATGGGCTTCCGCAACCCGTTCCGCTTCAGCGTCGACAAGGAGAGCGGCGTCCTCTACGTCGGCGACTACGGCCCCGACGCCGGCGCCGCCGACCCCGCCCGAGGCCCCGGCGGCCAGGTCGAGTTCGCCCGCGTCACCGGCCCCGGCAACTTCGGCTGGCCCTACTGCACCGGCAAGAACGACGCCTTCGTCGACTACGACTTCGCCACCAGGACCTCCGGCGCGGCCTTCGACTGCGCCGCTCCCAAGAACAACTCCCCGCACAACACCGGCCTCACCGACCTCCCCCCGGCCCAGGCCGCCTGGATTCCCTACGACGGCGCGTCCGTACCGGAGTTCGGCGACGGCTCCGAGTCCCCGATGGGCGGCCCCGTCTACCACTACGACCCCGCCCTCGACTCGCCCGTGAAGTTCCCCGAGGCGTACGACGGCGACTTCTTCGCCGGTGAGTTCGGCCGCCGCTGGATCAAGCGCATCGAGACCGGCGCGGACGGCGCCGTGCAGTCGATCAACCCCTTCCCCTGGACCGGCACCCAGGTGATGGACATGGCCTTCGGCCCCGACGGCGCCCTGTACGTCCTGGACTACGGCACCGCCTGGTTCGGCGGCGACGACAACTCCGCCCTCTACCGCATCGAGAACGCCACCGACGGACACTCGCCCGTCGCCCGCGCCGCCGCCGACAAGACCTCCGGGCAGGCCGCGCTGAAGGTCCGCTTCTCCTCGGCCGGCACCACCGACCAGGACGGCGACCCCCTGACCCACCACTGGGACTTCGGTGACGGCACCAGCTCCACCGCCGCCAATCCCGCCCACACCTACCGGCAGAACGGCACCTACACCGCCACCCTGACCGCCAAGGACCCCACCGGCCGCACCGGCAGCGCCGCCGTACGCATCGTCGTCGGCAACACCGCACCCACCGTCACCCTCCAACTCCCGCAGGACGGTCAGCTGTTCAGCTTCGGTGACGCCGTGCCGTTCAAGGTGAGGGTCACCGACCCCGAGGACGGTCAGAACATCGACTGCTCCAAGGTCACCGTCCACTTCATCCTCGGCCACGACACCCACGGACACCCGCTGACCTCCGCCAAGGGCTGCTCCGGCACCATCCAGACCAGCGCCGACGGCGGACACGACGAGAACGAGGACATCTTCGGCGTGTTCGACGCCGAGTACACCGACAACGGGGGCGGCGGCCAGGCCGCGCTCACCTCGCACGACCAGAACGTAGCCCAGCCCCGCCACCGCCAGGCCGAGCACTACACCGACTCCTCCGGCGTCACCCTCCAGTCCAAGGACACCGCCCACGGCGGCAATTCCGTCGGCGACATCCACTCCGGCGACTGGATCTCCTTCACCCCCTACGCGCTGGGCAACGCCAGGAAGATCAGCGCACGCGTCTCCTCCGGCGGCGCCGGCGGCACCCTGGAGATCCGCGCCGGATCGGCCAAGGGCACCCTGCTCGGCAAGGCCACCGTGCCGGTGACCGGCGGCTGGGAGACCTTCCAGGACGTGAGCGCCGACCTGACCCGCGCGCCGAAGGCCACGACCACGCTCTTCCTCGTCTTCAAGGGCGGCTCCGGCGCCCTCTTCGACGTGGACGACTTCACCTTCACCACCGGCTGAGCGGAGGGCACCCCCATGCGCACCACACGCCTGCTCACCACCACGGCCCTGGGAGCCGCACTGCTGCTCGGCTGCCTCACCGGCCCGGCCGCAGCACAGCCCACCGGGACCGGGCGGGTCCTGGTCTTCTCCAAGACCGCCGGCTTCCGCCACGACTCCATCCCGGACGGTGTCGCGGCCGTCCAGCAGCTCGGCGCGACGGACGGCCTCACGGTCGACGCCACCGAGGACGCCACCGCCTTCACCTCCCGCAACCTGCGCCGCTACGACGCCGTCGTCTTCCTCTCCACCACCGGCGACGTCCTCAACCCCGCCCAGCAGCGCGCCTTCGAGGGCTACATCCGCCAGGGCGGCGGCTACGTCGGCGTCCACGCCGCCGCCGACACCGAGTACGACTGGCCGTTCTACGGCGGTCTCGCCGGAGCCTGGTTCGACTCGCACCCGGCGATCCAGCCCGCCACGGTCGTGGTCGAGGACCACGCCCACCCCTCGACCGCCGCCCTGCCCGGCCGGTGGGAACGCACCGACGAGTGGTACAACTACCGCTCCAATCCGCGCGAACGCGCCCACGTCCTGGCCTCGCTCGACGAGTCCTCCTACAGCGGCGGCACCATGAACGGCGACCACCCGATCGCCTGGTGCCAGAGCTACCAGGGCGGCCGCGCCTTCTACACCGGCGGCGGTCACACCCGCGAGTCCTACGCCGACCCCGCCTTCCGCGCCCACCTGCTCGGCGGCCTCCGCTGGGCCACCGGCGCCGCCCAGGCAGACTGCCGCCCGGAGAACGGCTACCGACGCCTCTTCGACGGCACCTCGCTGGACGGCTGGCGGCAGGCCGGACCGGGCTCCTTCGCCCTGTCCGACGACGGCACGCTCACCTCGTCCGGCGGCATGGGCCTGCTCTGGTACGCCCACACCGGCTTCTCCTCCTACTCCCTGAAACTGGACTGGAGGATCACCGGGGACGGCAACTCGGGCGTGTTCGTCGGCTTCCCGCCCTCGGACGACCCCTGGTCCGCCGTGGACAACGGCTACGAGGTGCAGATCGACGCCACCGACGTACCCGAGAAGACCACCGGCTCGGTGTACGGCTTCCAGTCCGCCGACCTCGCCGCCCGGGACCGCGCGCTGAACCCGCCGGGGGAGTGGAACACCTACGAGATCCGGGTCGAGGGCGAGCGGCTGCGGATCTGGCTCAACGGGGTCCCGGTGAACGACTTCACCAACACCGACCCCGTCCGCAGCCTGCGGGACGGCCACATCGGCATCCAGAACCACGGTGCCGACGACCAGGTGTCGTTCCGCGACGTCCGGATCAAGGAACTGCCGGAGCGGGGGCGCTGAAGCGGCGGCGGGCGGGGCACGCCGTAGCCCCGCCCGCCGTCTCCCGCCCCTGACCAGCACGTCCACAAGGAGGCCGACCATGTCTACGTCCCGTCCCGCCGGCGTGTGGCTCATCGGCGCCCGAGGCTCGGTGGCGACCACCGTGGTCGCGGGCTGCGCCGCGATGGCCTCCGGCCTGCAACCACCCACCGGCATGCTCACGGAGACGCCCCTCTTCGCCGACTGCGGGCTGCCCGGCCTGCCCTCCCTCGTCTTCGGTGGACACGACACGCTGGACTGCCCGCTGCCGAAACGAGCCGAGGAACTCGCCGCGGGCGGCGTCCTCCCGCACGGCCTCCCCGCGGCGGTGGCCGCCGAACTCACCGCCGCCGACGCCGAGATCGCCCCCGGCGGGCCGCTCCCGCACGACGACCGCGACGAGGAGGAGCTGATCGAGGCGTTCGCGGCCGACATCCGCGACTTCACCGCCCGCCGCGCCCCGGCCGGAACGGTCGTCGTCAACGTGGCCTCCACCGAATCCGCCGCCGACGGCGACACCCTCCCGCCCAGCTCGCTCTACGCTGCCGCCGCCCTCCGCGCCGGCTGCCCCTACGTCAACTTCACCCCCTCCACCGGCCTCCACCACCCCTCCCTCGCGGCTCCCTCAGCCCGCAGCCGCCTCCCGTACGCCGGCCGGGACGGCAAGACCGGCCAGACCCTGCTGCGCTCGGTACTCGGCCCGATGTTCGCCCAACGCGCCCTCGCCGTGCGCGCCTGGTCCGGCACCAACCTGCTCGGCGGCGGAGACGGCGCGGCCCTGGCCGACCCCGCCGCTGCCGCCGCCAAGAACGCGGGCAAGGAACGCGTCCTCACGGACACCCTCGGCACCCCGGTCCAGGGCGAGGTCCACATCGACGACGTCCCCGCCCTCGGCGACTGGAAGACCGCCTGGGACCACATCGCCTTCGACGGCTTCCTCGGCACCCGCATGGTCCTCCAGACCATCTGGCAGGGCTGCGACTCCGCCCTCGCGGCACCCCTGGTGCTCGACCTGGCCCGGCTGATGCTCCGGGCGCGCGAGGCGGGGGTGTCGGGGCCGGTGGGTGAGCTGGGGTTCTACTTCAAGGACCCGGTGGGGGAGGGGGCGGCGGGGCTGGCGGAGCAGTACGCGGCTCTGGGCGACCTCGCGGTCCGGCTGCGGGCGGGGGAGACCCGATGACGGGGGAGCGGCGTGGCGGACTCTCCGCCTGGGCCGAACTCCTGCGCCTGCCCGCCCTGTTCACCGTCCCCGGCGACGTCCTCGCGGGAGCGGCCGCGGTCCCCGGCGACCGTCCCCGCCCGCGCACCCTTATGGCCATCTCCTCCTCCCTCTGCCTCTACGAAGCGGGCATGGCCCTCAACGACTGGGCCGACCGCACCGAGGACGCCGCCGAACGCCCCCACCGCCCCCTTCCCTCGGGCCGCATCCGCCCCGCCGCCGCCCTCACCGCGGCCTGTGCCCTGACCGCCACCGGCCTGGCGCTCGCCGCCCGGGCCGGCCGTCCGGCACTCGCAGTCGCCACCCCGCTCGCCGCGACCGTCTGGGCCTACGACCTCGGCCTCAAGCGCACTCCCGCAGGCCCCGCAGCCATGGCGACGGCCCGCGCCCTGGACCTCCTGCTCGGCGCCGCCACCGTCTCCGGCCGCGTCCGCCCCGCACTCCCCACCGCCGCCCTCCTGGGCACCCACACCCTGGCGGTGACCACGGTCTCCCGCCACGAGACCCAGGGCGGTGCCCCCCTCACCGCCCTGACGGCACTGGCCGTCACGGGGGCCTTGGCGCTCGGGCTGGGTCGCGGGCCGCGTGGTACTCAAGTGCCGCTAGGTGAAAGCCAGGTGAGTGCCGCCGGACACGGGCCCCTCCGCGCGTCCCTCGCCCTCGCCTACGCCGCGACCGCCGGCCGCCCGTATCTCCACGCCGCCCTCAACCCCTCACCCCCGCTCACCCAGAAGGCCGTCGGCGGCGGCATCCGGGCCACCATCCCGCTCCAGGCCGCGCTCTCCGCCCGCGCCGGCGCCCCGGTCAGCGCCCTGATCACAGCGGCCCTGGCTCCCCTGGCCGCCCGGTTCGCCAAGAAGGTGAGCGTGACATGACGCCCGAGACGGCTGAGCCGACCAGCGCCGCGCCCCTCCGCTTCGGCTACGGCACCAACGGCCTGGCCGACCTCCGCCTGGACGACGCCCTCGCCCTCCTCGCCGACCTCGGCTACGACGGCGTCGGCCTCACCCTCGACCACATGCACCTCGACCCCCTGGCCCCGGACCTCGCCGCCCGCACCCGCCAGGTCGGCCGCCGCCTGGCCGCGCTCGGACTTGAGGTCACCGTGGAAACCGGCGCCCGCTATGTCCTCGACCCCCGCCGCAAACACGGCCCCTCCCTCCTCGACCCCGACCCCGCCGACCGGTCCCGCCGCGCCGACCTGCTGCTCCGGGCCGTGCGGGTGGCCGCCGACCTGGGCGCCCATGCCGTGCACTGCTTCAGCGGCACCCTCCCGCCCGGCACGGACGAGGCAACGGCGTGGCACCGACTGGCCGAAGCACTGACCCCGGTTCTGGAAGCCGCCACCGCCGCCGGCATCCCCCTGGCCGTCGAACCCGAGCCGGGCCACCTCCTCGCCACCCTCGCGGACTTCCACCACCTGCGCCGCGCCCTCGGCGACCCCACCCACCTCGGCCTCACCCTCGACCTGGGCCACTGCCAGTGCCTCGAACCCCTCCCACCCGCCGACTGCGTCCGGGCGGCCGCCCCCTGGCTGCGCCACGTCCAGATCGAGGACATGCGCCGCGGACACCACGAACACCTGCCCCTCGGAGACGGCGAGATCGACTTCCCCGCAGTCCTGTCGGCGCTCGCCGCCACCGGCTACGACGCCCTCACCGTGGTCGAACTACCCCGCCACTCCCACGCGGGCCCCCACTACGCCGAAACCTCCCTCCCCTTCCTCAGGACAGCCGCAGCCCGCCCGGGTTCCGCCACGCTCGACCAGCTGTCGTCGGCCCCGACCCCGCCGTTGCCCAGCGGTGTCCCGTCCGCCCCGCTCAGCCCTCGGTCTCCGTAGCTCCCTCCCCTCTTCATCAAGCCCTCCGCCCCCACGGAAGGGACCACCCCATGACCCACCCCGCCCCCGATACCCCGGCTGCTCTCCCGAACGAGCCGCGCCCCCACCTCACACCCCCCGCCCGGGACTGGCTGGACCAAGCCCTGGCCGAAGCCGCCCTGGGCATCACCCCCACCACGGAGTTACGCCTCGCCGAAGCCGCCCGCCGCTGCGGCCCCCCGCACGCCGACACCGCCCGCGTCCTCATCCTCCGAGCCGCCCACCCCACCCCCGCCGATCTCGCCCGCGTCTATCACCGAGGCACCGCCGACGAACGCCGAGCCGTCCTCCAGGCCCTGCCCCACCTCGTACCGGGCCCCGACGCGGTCCCCCTCATCGAGGACGCCCTCCGCACCAACGACACCCGCCTCCTCTCCGCCGCCCTCGGCCCCTACGCCGCCCGCCATCTGAGCGCCCACCTCTGGCGGCACGCGATCCTGAAGTGCCTGTTCACCGGCGTACCCGTGGCGGATGTCGCCCAGCTCGCCGCCCGAGCCCACGGCGACGCCGAACTCGCCCGCATGCTGGCCGACTTCGCCGCCGAACGCACCGCCGCCGGACGTCCCGTCCCCAAAGACCTGCACCACGTCATGGCCCTGACCGACCCCGAGGCAGTCCCGCCGCACCCCGCGTACGAGGACGGCGTCCCCCACGGCAAGGAGTCCTGATGCGCCTCTTCGACCCCCACATCCACATGACCTCGCGCACCACCGACGACTACGAGGCCATGCGCACGGCGGGCGTCCGCGCCGTGGTCGAGCCCGCCTTCTGGCTCGGCCAGCCTCGCACCTCCACCGCCTCCTTCCTCGACTACTTCGACTCCCTCCTGGGCTGGGAACCCTTCCGCGCCGCCCAGTACGGCATCGCCCACCACTGCACCATCGCCCTCAACCCGAAGGAGGCGAACGACCCCCGCTGCACCCCCGTCCTGGACGAGCTGCCCCGCTATCTCGTCAAGGACCGAGTCGTCGCCGTGGGCGAGATCGGCTACGACTCGATGACCCCGGCCGAGGACACCGCGCTCGCCGCCCAGCTCCAGCTCGCCGCCGACCACGGCCTGCCCGCCCTCGTCCACACCCCCCACCGGGACAAGGCCGCCGGCCTGCGCCGCACCCTGGACGCCGTCCGGGAGTCCGCGCTCGCCCCGGACCGGGTACTGCTCGACCACCTCAACGAGACCACCGTCAAGGAGGCCAAGGACAGCGGCTGCTGGCTCGGCTTCTCCGTCTATCCCGACACCAAGATGGACGAGGAACGCATGGTCGCCGTCCTCCGCGCCCACGGCCCCGAACAGGTCCTGATCAACTCCGCCGCCGACTGGGGGAGGAGCGACCCGCTGAAGACCCGCAAGGTGGCGGACCTGATGCTGGCGGAGGGCTTCACCGAGGACGACGTCGACCGTGTCCTGTGGCGCAACCCCGTCGCCTTCTACGGCCTCAGCGGCCGGCTGGACCTGGATGTCACCGCGACCGACGCCACCCACGAGGGCAACACCATCCTCCGTGGCGCCCCCAGGGAAACCGCCCCCGCCGGACAGGAGTGACCCGTGCGCTTCCGCCACCCCGACGGCACCCTCGTCCACCTCGCCTACTGCACCAACGTCCACCCCGCCGAAACCCTCGACGCCGTCGTCGCCCAGCTCCGCGATCATTGCGAGCCCATCCGGCGGCGCCTCGGCCGCGACCGCCTCGGCATCGGACTCTGGCTCGCCAAGGACGCCGCCCGCACCCTGGAGAACGACCCCTGCGCGCTCGCCGCCCTCCGCGCCGAACTCGACCGGCGCGGCCTGGAGGTCGTCACCCTCAACGGCTTCCCGTACGAAGGCTTCGGCTCCCAGCAGGTCAAGTACCGCGTCTACACGCCCGACTGGGCCGACCCCGAACGCCTGCGCCACACCACGGCCCTCGCCCGTATTCTCGCCGGCCTCCTCCCCGACGACATCGCGGACGGCAGCATCTCCACCCTGCCGCTGGCCTGGCGCACCGTCGCCACCCCCGCCCGCATGGAGACGGCCCGCACCGCCCTGCGCACCCTCGGCGACCGCCTCGACGCCCTCGCGGAACTCACCGGCCGCTCCGTCCGCATCGGCCTCGAACCGGAGCCCGGCTGCGTCATCGAGACCACCGCCGACGCCCTCACCCCCCTCACCGACATCGCCCACCCCCGCATCGGCATCTGCGTGGACACCTGCCACCTCGCCACCTCCTTCGAAGACCCCGACACCGCCCTGGACGCCCTCGCCCGAGCCGATGTCCCCATCGTCAAATCCCAGCTCTCCGCCGCACTCCACGCCGAGCACCCGCACCGCCCGGACGTCCGCGAAGCCCTCACCGCCTTCGACGAGCCCCGCTTCCTGCACCAGACCCGCACCCTCACTCCCACGGGCCGACAGGGCACCGACGACCTGGGCGAGGCCCTCCAGAACGGCGCCCTGCCCGACTCAGCCCCGTGGCGCACCCACGTCCACGTCCCCCTGCACGCGGCCCCCGCCGCGCCCCTCACCTCCACCCTCCCCGTCCTCGCCACCGCCCTGACCCGGCTCGTCGGCGGCCCGCACCCCCTCACCCGCCACCTGGAGGTCGAGACCTACACCTGGCACGCCCTCCCCGCCGCACTACGGCCCCGCACCCGCGCCCAGCTCACCGACGGCATCGCCGCCGAACTCTCCCTCGCCCGGGACCTCCTCACCGACCTCGGCCTGAAGGAGCTGCCATGACCGAGCACCCTGCGTACCCGGCCCAGCCCACAGCCGGCCGCCCCACCCCGCTGCTCGTCCTGGACGTCGTCGGCCTCACCCCCCGCCTCCTCACCCACATGCCCCACGTGAGCGCCCTCGCGGACCAGGGCTCCCACGCCCACCTCGGCACGGTCCTGCCCGCCGTCACCTGCGCCGCCCAGTCCACCTTCCTGACCGGCACCACGCCCGCCGAACACGGCATCGTCGGCAACGGCTGGTATTTCCGCGAACTCGGCGACATCCTGCTGTGGCGCCAGCACAACGGCCTGGTCGCCGGCGACAAAATCTGGGACGCCGCCCGCCGCGCCCACCCCGGCTACACCGTGGCCAACATTTGCTGGTGGTACGCCATGGGCGCCGACACCGACTTCACCGTCACCCCCCGACCCGTCTACTACGCCGACGGCCGCAAGGAACCCGACTGCTACACCCGCCCTCCCGACCTGCACGACGAACTGAGCGCCGAATTCGGCACGTTCCCCCTCTTCCAGTTCTGGGGACCCGGAGCCGGACTCGCCTCCAGCCGCTGGATCATCGACGCGACCCGCCACATCCAGCGCACCCGCCACCCCGACCTGACCCTCTGCTACCTCCCCCACCTCGACTACGACCTCCAGCGCTACGGCCCCGACGACCCGCGCTCCCTCCGGGCGGCCGCCGACCTGGACGCGGCGGTCGCCCCCCTCCTGGCCGACGCCCGCGCGGAGGGCCGAACCGTCGTCGTCCTGTCCGAGTACGGCATCACCCGCGTGGACCGCCCCGTGGACATCAACCGCGCCCTGCGCCGCGCCGGACTACTGGAGGTGCACGAGCAGGACGGCATGGAGTACCTGGACCCGATGGCCTCACGGGCCTTCGCGGTCGCCGACCACCAGATCGCCCATGTCTACGTACGCCGCCCCGAAGACCTCGACGCCACCCGCGCCGCCCTCACCGGCCTGCCCGGCATCGCCCAACTCCTGGACGACGAGGGCAAGAAGGACCACCACCTCGACCACCCGCGCTCCGGCGAACTCGTCGCCCTGGCGGAACCGGACGCCTGGTTCACGTACTACTACTGGCTCGACGACGCCCGCGCCCCCGACTTCGCACGGCTCGTCGAGATCCACCGCAAACCCGGCTACGACCCGGTCGAACTCTTCATGGACCCGCTCGACCCCTACGTCAAGGTCAAGGCGGCGACCGCGCTGGCCCGCAAGAAACTCGGCCTGCGCTACCGCATGGCGGTCGTACCCCTGGACCCGTCACCTATTCGGGGCAGCCACGGCCGCCTTCCCGCGAGTGACGACGACGGTCCGCTCCTCATCTGCTCCACCCCCCGTGCCGTCGGCGACCGCCTCGCGGCCACCGATGTGAAATCACTCCTGCTCCGACTCGCCGGCCTCACCTGACGAGCCCTCATGACACGCGTCTCGTGTGCCTGGTTCCCAGTGAAGCACTCACCACTGACAACGCCCACTCACACCCCGGAGTTCCCGCATGAGCCGCATTGCGAACAATGACCCCGAACTGACCCATCGCCTGACCAGAAGGGGCATGCTGGGCGTCGCCGCGGGCGCCACGGCCGCCGCCCTGCTCGGCGCGGCCGCCCCCGCCTCGGCCGCGACCACCGTCCCGACCACCGGTTCCGCTCCCGCCCCCGCGCCCGCAGGCGGCCGGGGCCGCCCCCTCCTGCCCCCCGGCCGCCTCGGCATCCAGCTCTACAGCCTGCGCGACAAAGTCGGCACCCTCGGCTTCGCCCCCGTCTTCGCCGAACTGGAGAAGTACGGCTACGACGAGATCGAGTTCGCCGGCTACACCCAGGGCTCGGCCGGCCCCATCACCCTGCCGAACCTCAGGCGCCTCGCCCGGAATCACGGCCTGACCCCCATCGGCAGCCATGTCGGCTACTACTCCGACGACCCGAACGCCTACACCTTCGCCCAGAACCTCGAGAAGGTCCTCGACGACGCCCAGGCCCTCGGCCTCAAGCACATCGGCACCGCGTCCGGCCCGTTCCGCTACGGCTCGACCGTCGACGCCTGGAAACGTGCCGCCGAGGAGTTCAACACCTACGGCGCGGCGGCCAGGGCACGCGGCATGAAGTTCTACCAGCACAACCACTCGGACGAGTTCGCCTTCGCCGCCGACGACCCCAAGGTCCGCCTCTACGACGTCCTCCTGGCGGAGACCGACCCCGACCTCGTGTACCTGGAAATGGACATCTACTGGGCCTACGCGGGCCAGTTCCGCTTCTCCAAACGCCCCGACGGGACCACCGCGCCCTTCGAACCGCTGGACTACGTCCTCGCCCACCCCCACCGCTACCCGCTCTTCCACGTCAAGGACGGCGTGAGCGACCCCACGAACGAGTACGGCTACCGCATGACGGACGTCGGCGACGGCGACATCGACTACCAGCGCTTCATCTCCACCGTGACCCACCTGCGCGGCCAGCGCTCGGCCCACCACTGGCAGACCGAGCACGACACCCCGCCGGACTCCCTGAGCTTCGCCCGCCGCTCCAGCGCGTACCTGCACTCCTTGCGCGAGAAGTGCTGACGGGGAGCGCCGCCATATGAAGACTCGCTCTGGCGGAGGGTGCACCCTCCGCCAGAGCGAGTCTTCAGCGCGCGTTACGTTGCGTTGCCGTGGATCAGCGGGTGTAGGTGACCCGCTTCTCCTTCAGGGACGCGCAGTTGGAGCCGGAGATCTGCACGTACACGTTCTTGATCTGGCCGCCCCAGTCGACGCAGTGCCCCTTGCCGTAGACGTAGGTCGGACCGGCGTACGAGGTGAAGCTGCCGTAGTCGTCGTCGCCCTGGTCGGTGTCGGCGACGTAGAGCCACGCCGACATGTCGACCGCGGTGCCGGGGCTGTTGCGGATGGTGGTCACACAGTTCTTGCCGTTGGACGCGTTGTAGGTCAGGTAGACGGTCCCGAGCGAGCCGACGGCCGCGGAGTTGACGGTGCGGTAGCTGCTCCCGCACACCTTCTGCGGAGTGGTGTTGGGCGCGGCGGACGCCGGCGCGGCCATCGCGGTACCGGCCCCGAGCGCGAGCGCGGCCAGTGCACCGACAGTGAGGGTAGTACGGTTGATTCGCATTTTTCCCCCTTGTGGCTGTAGGAGCTCGTTGCTCCTGACTGGTCTGACTGGCGACTCATGCGGATGGTTGTACCGGTCTCCGAAGAAATCTGTCACTCGTAGGCGTCGGCTCGCCGCTGCACGTCACAGTGCTCGATCCGGGACACGTCTCCCACGCGGGCCGCGAACACGCGGTGAGTCGCCGTGCCCTTCGCCGGCACCGACACCTGGTCGGAAGTCGAGGCCATCGTGAACCCGCTCGCGTCCTTGAAGCTGACCTTCACGGTGAAGTAGGCGTCGCGCGTGTTGGGATTCCTGACCTCGACGGTCGTGTAGGGATCATCCGTGTCCGCGCAGTGCTTCAGCACGGCGGTGCCGTCCTTGAGCGGCCGGGCGGTCGCCGTGGGGGACGAGCGGCTGGTGGGCCGCGAACGGTACGTACTGCCGCCGCTGTTGTAACTGTCGCTGTCCCGGTCGGGTGTGCTGCTGCCGTACGAACCACCACTGCCCGAGTGAGACGAACTGTCGTGATCCTGACTGGAGTTGCTGCACCCGCCACCACTGCTGTGATGGCTCCTGCTCCCATGCCCCCGACTCGACGAAAACCCGGTCAAGGCCAGCACGACCATCCCGGAAACCACCATGAACCTGAGCCTGCGCCCCCGTGTGTACATGGCCTCAGCCTACTGACCCGCGCACGGACTGGGCCGAGTCTGGTGTCGACGGTCGTGTGGTTCGGGTCCCTCGCCGCGGTGTCGGTCCCTCTCACCGGGGCTGCTGGGTTGTTCGGTCTGTGGGTGTGGTTGGCGTGTGCGAAGTTGTTGCAGGGGGTCGGCGAGAGCGGGTTGTTCGTTCGGCGCCGTGCGTGGGTCAGGGTGGTCGTGCCGTTGGCCGTGGGGGGGGGCGACGGGAGTGCTGTGCCTGGGGTGGGGCGGGGGCGCTGATGCCTTTCTGGGGGGCTTGAGCAGGGGCAGTGGGCGGGCGCAGCCGCTTGAACGAGGGCACTTGTCCCTGTGCTGCTGCTGGCTTCTGGTTGTGGCCTGTGTAGGTCAGGGCCGGTTTGGCTGGGGGGTGGGGTGTTGGGTGGGTGGGGTGGGTTGGGGAGGGTGGTGGGTGTTGGTGTTGGTTGGTTGGGGAGGGGTTGTGGGGATGTTGGGTGGCTGGGTTGTGCGGGTGGTTGTGGTGGGTGTGGTCGTGGTGGTGGGGGCTGGTTTGGCGGGGGGTGGGGCTTCGGCTGGTGTGGGTTCGGTTTTGGGTGGTTCTTCGCTGGTGGGGGGTGTGGCGGCGGGTTCTGCTGTGGTGGGTTCTGTGGGTTCTGTGGGTGTTCGGGTGGGTTTGGATGATTCGGGGTGGCAGGGGGTCAGGGTGTGAGGGGTGGGGGCCTGGTGGGGGTGTGAGCGGGGTGGTGGGTGTGGGGTTGGTGTCGGTGGTGGGAGGGGTTTCTGTGGTGGGTCAGGGGTCTGTGTCGGTGGTGGCGGGTGTGGGGTCTGATCGGGTGGGGTCGGGTGTGGGGCCGGTGGTGGGGGTTGATTCCGTGGTGGTGGGTGTGGGTGAGGGGTCTGTGGCGGGTGTGGGTTCTGTGGGGTCGGGTGTGGGTCAGGGGTCTGTGTCGGGTGTGGTGGGTGGGGTGGTGGCGGGTGTGGGTTCTGGTGGGCCGGTGGTGGAGGGTTGGGATTATGTGAGGTTGTTGCGGGATGGGGTGGGTGGGGGGCCGGTGGTGTGGGTGGGGGTGGATGAGGTGGGGGTGGGGTTTTCGGCGCGGGGTGGTGGGGTGGATGAGGGTTTTGTGGCGGAGCTTGTGGAGTCGGTGCCGGTGACGGACCCGGGGCCGGCTGGTGGGCCGGGTTTGGTGTCGGGTGAGTGGGGTGGGCTGGGTTTGGGGTGGGGGTTGGGGTGGTCGGCGATTGTGGTGCATCGGGCGTCGATGCGGGTGGTGGATGGGGTGCATCGGTTGTGTGCGGCGCGGTTGCGGGGTGATGAGCGGATCGCGGTGCGGTTTTTTGATGGGTGTGTGGAGGATGCCGCGTTGTTGGCGGTGGCGGTGAATGTGCGGCATGGGCGGTCGTTGCCGGTGGGGGACCGGGTGGCGGCGGCGGAGCGGATTGTGGTGGGGCGGCCGGGGTGGTCGGATCGTGCGGTGGCGGCGGTGGCGGGGTTGTCGGCGCGGAAGGTGGCGCAGGTGCGTCGGGCGTGTGGGGTGGAGGTGCCGGGGGTTCGGGTGGGGCGTGATGGGCGGGTGCGGGCGGTGGGTTCGGGTTCGGCGCGGGCGCGGGAGGTGGCGTGCCGGTTGTTGAGGGAGGAGCCGGGGGTGTCGTTGCGTGAGGTGGCGCGGCGGGCGGGGTTGTCTCCGGCGACGGTGGCGGATGTGCGGGACCGGTTGCGGCGGGGTGAGGATCCGTTGCCGCCGAGGCAGCGGGCGGCGCAGTCGCGTGCGGTGGGGTGTGCGGGGGGTGGGGAGGGGGTGGCTGTGGCGCGTGTCGCCGGCGTGGACCCCGCCGGTCCGGCCGGGCTGCCCGGCCTGGCGGATGCCGGGGCAGCGTCCGCCGGGCTGGATGGTGGCGCGGGTGCCGGGGATTCTTCTGCCGCGTCTGCGGGGCTGGATGGTGGCGCGGGTGCCGGGGTTTCTTCTTCCGGGTCTGCCGGGTTGTCCGGGGGTGTGGGTGGCGGGGTGTCTTCTGCCGTGTCGGGTGGGCGGTTGGGTGCGGTGGCGGCCGGAGTGGCGGCCGGGTCTGCGGGGCCGGGTGCTGGTGGGGGTTCGGGGGCGCGGGCGGGTGGTGGGGTGTCGGCTGGGGTGACGTCGTTGATACGGGCGCATGCCCAGCCGGGCCGTCCGGCCCGCTCTTCCCGTGCGCGGGCGTCGAAGAGTCCGGCGGAGCTGCTGGCGGTTTTCGATGTGTTGCGGCGGGATCCGTCGTTGCGGCTGAATGACGCGGGCCGTAGTGTGCTGCGGTTGCTGGATGCGTGTGCGGTGGTGGTCCGGGACCGTGGCCGGGTCCTGGACAGTGTTCCGGCGCACTGCCGGGGTCCGCTGGCCGAGCTTGCCGAGGGGTATGGCGAGGTGTGGGCGCGGCTGGCGCAGGAACTGCGCGAGAGGGATCTGCCGGAGGCGGATCTGGCCCAGCCCTCCTCCCTCGGCGCCTGACCCGACCGGTCCTGACCCGACCGGTCCTGGCCTCACCGGCCTCCTGGCCTCACCGGCCCCCGGCCTCACCGGCCCTGGCCTCACCGGCCCCCCCGGCCTCACCGGCCCCCGGGCTCCCTGCCGGCTCCGGTCCTGACCCCTGCCGGCCCAGCCCTCAGCGGCCTCGGCTTCACCGGCTCCGGTCTCCCTCGGCTCCGCCCTCAGTGGCCTCCGGGTGCGGCCCGCCTCGACCGGCCTCCGGCCCGGGCCGCCCCGTAAAGGGCGGCCCGGGCCGGGGGCCGGTCTGCGTGAGGGCTCTGGCGCACCTGTGGGGTGTGTCGGGTTCGGGCCCTGCCGGTCCAGGGGGCCGGCTTTTGCGGTCCGGGGGAGGTCCGTGCCGGGTTTCGTGTGTTCGTCGTGTAGGCCTTTGCCGCGGGTTTTGCCGCTGTCCTCTGCCTGTTCCTGGCAGGTGGGGAGTCGGCTCGCGGGCTGGGGGTTTTGGCGGTGCGGGGGAGGGGGGCTTTCCCTGGCTGCTCGTTCCGCTGTCCGGCTCGGCGGGGGACGCCGCCGCCTGGACCAGAGAGAGTGCCTCGTGCCGCCCGCGAAGAGATGGGGAGCCGGCCTCGGCTGCCGTTTCCCGTCCGGCCACGATCCCGGGGGGTGGTGCGGGCTGTGTTCAACTGCGGTCGTCCGCAGTTGGACCCCTCGTCTCCGCTGTCGGCCGGGCCCGGGTCTGAAGGTCCGTGCCCGCTGTGGCGGAAGGACCGTGTGCCCCGCTGTCGCCCCAGCGGGCGGGATGCCTACTGGGGCTCTGCCGGACGGGGGAGTTTCCCGGATGCCGGTCGGGGGCGTGTGTTCGGCTGGGGCTGGCGGCCGTGGTGCCGCTGCTCCTCGGTGCGCCCGCGTTCGCGGGACCGGGCCGGCCCGCTGTGGTGCTGTTTCTCCTGGGTGCGTCCGCGTTCGCGGGGCTGTGCCGGGCCGCCCGTACGTGGGGCCCCGGGTTTCACGGCGTCGCCCTGTCCCGGTGGGAGGTCTGTGTCTGCGCTGCCGCCGCCCTGGCCCCGGACGGTGGGCGGGTCTACGCGGTCGGCTGGGTCTGTCCGCAGTCGGCCGCAATTGCTTCTTCGGCTTTGGCCGCGCCCGCATACATGGAGCTGCGCTGCGCCGTCGGGAAAGCGGGGTCTGCTTCTTGCTGAAGGAAGAGGGGATGTGTCCCGCTTCCCCGAGCCGGCAGGACGTCCGAATGGGGGCCGGGCCGCTGACTTCGGCCGTGTATGCCCGTGGTTTTCTCCCTTTCTGTTCCAGTCGTATCTGTTTCTGAGGGACTGTGTCCGGTGGCCGTACAAGGTCGCCTGCTCCGCCATCGCGTCTCCTGCCCGGCCGGAAGTCGGGTCCCGCCATCACATTCCGTCCCCGTAGGCCCCGTGCGTGGCGTGCCCGGTCGCGTGTGTTCAGGTGTGCCCGGTTAGGTGTTCAACTGCGGGCGAGCGCAGTTGAACACTCCTTTTCCCTCCGGAGGTGTTCACGGGAAAGCCGTGCGCCTCGCGTATGAGGGGGTGTGCCTCCGGCGGGTTGGAGGGGGCCGTCTGCCGCTGTGGAGAGATCCCCTCGCCGCCCCGGTTGCGCTGTCCGCCCGGTAAAGGGGATGTGCCCCGCTACCGTCTCCCACCTGGGATTACCCGGGCTCCCGGCCCCGTCTCCTCGCCGTTCACGGCCCGGCCGGGGCCGGCCTGTGCCCGGTGTCCAACTGCGCCTGTCCGCAGTTGACCCCCCTCGTCCCGGCCCCCCTGCGCCCGGCGGGCCCTCACCTCTCGCCTCCGGGACAGTCGCCCTCGCTCACCCCACCCACCACCCAAGGGTTCCTGGTCTTCGCCGGGGTTGCCGGTCTTCTCTTCGTCCGTCCCCGTGTCCGGGTTTTCGTATATCCCGGCCGCCGTGCTGTTCAGGTTTTTGTTCCGTTGACGTTCCTGCCCGTTCGGGGTGAGTATTTGGTCATCGCCGGGACAGCCCGGCGGAAATTCCGGGAAACAAGAGGGAGTGAACAGCATGGAGAACACCGTGGCGTTCGACGACATCGAGTTCATCGAGACCTCCGCCGAGCTGCTGGCGACGTCGTACTACGTCAACATCCAGTAATTCTGATGCGGCCGGAGGGGCGGCCCGAATGTACAGGCTGCCGCCCCTCCGCCGCATAAAAGCTTTTCGTTCCACGCCATCGGGCATTGAAAGGAATGCAATGTACGACTTCACATTCGAAGATCTGGTGGGGGACGAAAAGGTCTTCTTTGCCGAGTACTTCGACAAGAAGCCCCTGCTGCGGAAGAACGCGATGCCGGGCGATGTCCGGGACATCCTGTCGGTCCGCAAGCTCGACGAGCTGCTGCACATGGAGTCGATCCGGCCGCCGTACATCAAGGTCAACCACAACGGTTCCGGTGTCCCTGAGAAGGGCTACACGCGCAGTGTGGTCGTGCAGGGTGTGAACATCACCGACACGGTGGTGCCGGAGAAGATCTACGAGCTGTTCCGGGCCGGTGCGACGGTCACCTGGTGCTCGCTGAACCAGATCGTGCCCGAGCTGCGGGACTTCACCCGTGTCATCAGCGACAAGATGGCCGTGCGTACCGACGTGGTGGGGTTCATGACGCCCACCAAGAAGCGCGGTTACCTCCCGCACCACGACCCGGTCGACCTGTTCATCGTGCAGCTGGAGGGCACCAAGCGGTGGAAGCTGTGGGACCTGCCCGCCCAGCGTGAGGGTGACAACGCCTCCTACACCGACGAGGAGCTCGGCGAGCCGGCCATCGAGGTCCTGCTGGAGCCGGGTGACGTCCTGTACCTGCCGTACAACACCCCGCACGCGGCGGCCGCCGAGGACCAGGTGTCGCTGCATCTGTCGATCATGATGCGGCCGCGGATGTGGAAGGACCTGCTGCGCGAGACGTTCGAACAGGCCGCTTCCGGGCCGGAGTTCAACCAGTACCCGCACATCGGGGCCCTGCGGGACGCCGGTACCGAGGCCCTGTTCCGGCAGAAGATCGCCGCGCTGGCCGCCCGCATGGACGCCCTGGACAGCGGCGCGGAGCTGGACCGGCTGGCCGAGCTGGGCCGTACGATGCCGGGCAGTTCGCACGGCACGACCTTCCAGACGATCGCCGAGACCGACCGCATCACCCCCTCGGTGCTGCTGCGGCGTACGGCGGCGGTGGTGGAGTTCGGCGCGAACGACGGCGGGCGCACGCAGATGACGGTCAACGGTCACAAGATCGCCGTTCCCACCCCGGTCGCGGAGACCCTCGCCGGTCTGGAAGCGGACGTCCCGGCCGGTGACATCTTCCCCGGCGTCGACCCCGAGCGCGCCACGAAGGCCGCCCAGGGCCTGACCCGCCTGGGCGTCCTCGAAGTCGCCCCTCACTGAAACGGGCCCCCTTCGGCAGGGGGACCCGGCCGCGCCCCGCAGCGAGGCCACCGGTCACGGCCCCCCCGGCAGCAGGCGGTTCGCGCCGGCCGCTGCCGGGGGGGCCAGGCCCCCGCACCCAGGAAGGCCCCGCGCACAGCCCCGGCACGCAACACCTGCTACCGCCCGGGCAGTTGAACACCCGGCCGGCACCGGCCCGCGACACCCGGGTACCGCCTGACACACCCAGCCCCGCCCGGGGCCCGTAACACCCGGCCGTACTGGGGAAGTTGAACCCCGGCGCCGCCCCCGGGCAGGGGAGTGCCCCGGGTGTGACGCCACCTGGTGACACCGCAGTCCCGAACCCCGGGGACCGAAAACCCGCCCCTCGCCCCGGCAGTTGGACCCCGGGCCCCGGCGCGCCGGCCGGGGAGGCGCCCCGCCCCGCCCGGCGGGCCTCGCCCCGCCCCGGCCACCCGCCCGTCCCGCCCCGGCCACCCGCCCGGCCCGTCCCGCCCGGCGAGCCTCGTCCTACCGGGGCCACCTGCCCCCGCCCCACCCGTCGACCCCGCCCCGCCCGCCCGGCGGGCCTCGTCCCACCCGGGCCACCTGCCCCCGCCCCACCCGTCGACCCCGCCCCGCCCCACCCGGCGGGCCTCGCCCCGCGCCGGCCACCCGCCGGCCCGGCGAGCCTCGTCCTACCGGGGCCCCCGGCCCCCGGCCACCCGCCGACGCCGTCCCGCCCGGCGGCCCTCCTTCCGCGCCGGCCACCCGCCGACCCGCCCCGCGGGCCTCGTCCCACCCGAGCCACCTGCCCCCGCCCCACCCGCCGATCCCGCCCCGCCCGCCCGGCGGGCCTCGCCCCGCCCGCCCGGCGGGCCTCGCCCCGCCCGCCCGGCGGGAGGCGCTCCAAGCCCCACCCCGCCATCTGCAATCCCGCCCCGCCCGGCGGGCCCCCTCTGGGCCCGCCCCCTCATTCCCCGCACCGGCACCACCGTTCCCACCCCTGGCCCTATCCCGTCCGCTGGAGGCGAAGAGCGTGGACACATCCACGACCCCCCAAGGCTTCGAAGACCTCGTCGGAGACCGGCAGGTCTTCTTCCAGGAGTACTTCAACCGCAAGCCGCTGCTGCGCAGGGGCGCCCTGGACGGCCGGGCCCGGGATCTGGTGTCGGTGCGGCAGCTCGACGACATCGTGGCGATGCAGACCGTCTCACCCGCCTACCTGCGGATCGCCAAGGACGGCCGCGGTGTGCCCGGCAAGGCGTACACCCGCACCGTCTCCGACCGCGGGGCGGGACTGACCGAGGCGGTCGTCGCCGGGCAGGTGTACGAGCTGTTCCGCTCCGGCGGCACCGTCACCTGGAACGCGCTGAACCACTTCCTGCCCTCCGCCCGCCGCCTGGCCGAGATGTTCGCCGCCACCTTCGCCTGCGAGAGCGAGGTCGTCGCCTTCCTCACCCCCGCCGGCCGCGACGGCTACGCCCCTCACCACGACCCGGTCGACGTCTACGTCATCCAGATCGAGGGCACCAAGGACTGGCGGATCTGGGAGCCGCCGGCCGGCCGCCGCGCCGGCAAGGTCTCCTACCGGCCCGAGGACCTGGGGGCGCCGGCCATCGAGACGACGCTGCGTGCGGGTGACGTCCTGTACCTGCCCTATGGAACCCCGCACGCAGCGGCCGCAAAGGACCAGGTGTCCCTGCACCTGTCGGTCACCGTCGAGCCGCGCCGCTGGCGCGACCTGCTGGCCGACACCGTCCAGCACCTCCTGGCCGACCCCGCCTTCGACGGCTTCCCGTACCTGGCCGAGCCCGCCGCCCCCGACACCGCCGCCACGCTCGGTGCCCTGTCCGCCCGCCTCGCCGGACTCCTGACCGGCCTGGACACGGATGCGGAGGCGGTCCGGCTGCGCGAGATGGGCGCTGCCCGCGCGGGTGCCGGCCGGCCCCGGGAGTTCGAACGCCTGGCGTCCGCGGACGTCCTGGCCCCCGCCGCCCTGCTGCGCCGCAGCCCGGTACCGCTGGAGATCGGCCCGAGCGACGGCGCCCGCAGCGCCCTGCTCGTCAACGGCCACCGGCTGGCCGTGCCCGACGCCGTCGCCGAGGCCCTGCGCGCCCTGGCCGACGGCCGCGCGGTGGCAGCCGCCCGTTTCTTCCCGGGCGTGGACGAAGCCCGGTCCGTGCACGTCGCCCAGGGGCTGACCCGTCTCGGGGTACTGGAAACCGCCGACCGCAACTAGGAGCTGACCTCCCGTCATGACCGCCATCACCCCACCGCCCCCCACCGCCACGGCTGCTCCCGCGTGGCGGGACGTCTACGTCCTGGCCGGCATGCGGGGACTGTCCTTCGCCGGTGACATCGCCGCCGCCACCGCCCTGACCCTGCTGCTCCAGGCCAACGGCGCCGGATCGTACGCGGTCATGGCCCTGCTGCTGGCCGCGGCCGTCCCCCCGGCGCTGCTGGCCCCGCTCACCGGCCGGTTCGCCGACCGCTTCGACAGCCGCCGCCTCATCGTCACGGTCGCCTCGCTGCAGATCCTGGCCTGCCTGGCGATGACCCAGACCACCACCCCGGCCCTGCTGATCGTGCTCGCGGTACTGCTCTCCACCGGACTGGCCTTCACCCACCCGGTGTTCGCCGGGCTGCCCGCGGCGATGGTCGGCAAGGACAACATCCCGCGCGCCTCGGCGATCTCCCAGACCACCGCGATGGCGGGCATGGTCATCGCCCCGGGCATCGCCGGTTTCCTCACCGCCCACTTCGGCGTCCGTATCTCCCTGCTCCTGGACGCCGCCTCCTTCGCCGTGGTCGTCGCCGGCGCCCTGACCATCCGCACCCGCCTGCACCACACCGCCCCCGCCGCCCAGAGCCCCGCGGACACGGGCAAGCAGACGGGTCCGGCCTACCGGGTGAGCGGGGACCGCTTCCTGCGCTCCATCCTCGCCGTCAGCGGCGTCGTCATGGCGGCCGCCAGCATCATCAACGTCCTCATCGTCTTCTACGTCCGCGACACCTTCGGCGGCTCCGAGGAGACCTACGGGCTGATCATGTCCGCCTGGATGGCCGGCCTGGTCCCCGGCGCCCTGCTGGTGCGCCGGATCAAGAAGCTCAGCCACGAGGCCCTCCTGATCGGCTCGTTCCTGTGCATCTCGGCAGGCATCCTCGCCACCGGCCTGGCCCCGGGCGCCTGGTGGATCGTGCCCTGTTACATCATCGGCGGCTTCGGCAACGGCGCCCAGGCCACCGTCACCCACATCGTCATCAACCTCCGCGTCCCCGACAGCCACCGCGGCCGCGCCTTCGCCGCCCTGGGCGCCGTCTCCAACACCGGCCCCGCCCTGGGCTACCTGATGGGCGGCGTCATCCTCGGCTTCATCCAGCCCCGCTACGCCTTCCTCCTGGCCGGCACCTGCTCCCTGCTCGCCGTCCTGGTCTTCCACCGCGCCCTGCTCCACACCGCCGCCACCACCCCCGAACCCGCCCCCGAACCCGCCCCCGGACCCGCCGCCGGACCCGCTGCCGGGCCGGCCGCCGACACCGTCGCGGGCACCGCCCCTGAGTCCGTCACGGACACGGCCGCGGGCACCGTCCGCGCCGAATCCGGGCTCACCGTCCCGGAGCCGGCCGCGGGCACCGTCACCGGCCCTGCCCTGGACACCGCCCGGGAACCGGCCGTGCCGGCCCGCCCCGTCCCGGACAAGGCCGCATCCCGGTGAGCGCGGACACGGCGCACGACACCAGCACCGGCACCGGCACCGGCGACACCAGCACCGGCACCGGCACCGGCGACACCAGCACCGGCACCGGCACCGGCGATGCCGGCACCAGCACCGGTTTCGGCGCCGGTGATGTCGACACCGATCCGTCGGTGCGGCCGCAGGACGACTTCCACGCCCATGTCAACGGGCGCTGGCTGAAGGCGTTCCGGCTGCCCGAGCACCGGGCCGAGGCGACGCTGCTGTCCCTGCTGGCCGAGAAGGTGCAGGACGACGTCGTCGCCGTGATCCGCGACAGCACACCCACACCCACACCCACACCCACCGCCACCGCCACCGCCACCGGTACTGACGCTGTCCCGGTGGCGGGTGCGGGGCGGCAGATCGCCGACCTGTACGCCAGCTTCATGGACGAGGACGCCCTCGCCGTACGCGGCCCGGCCGACCTGACCGCTCTCCTGGACGCCGTCCGCGCGGTCACCGCACGCGAGGAGCTGGCCCGTCTGATGGGCCGTCTGCAGCGTGAGGGGGTGGGCGGGCCGGTGGAGGCGACGGTGGACGCCGACACCACCGGGGTGCGCGGCTATCTCCTCACCCTCACCCAGTCCGGTCTCGCGCTGCCCGGCGGCCCGGCCGCCTACCTCGACCCCGGCCACGCCCCGCTGCGTGAGCAGTACGCCGCCCATGTGGGGGCGGTCCTGCGCCTGGCCGGCCAGGCGGACCCGCAGGAGGCGGCGCGTACGGCGCTGCGGGTGGAGAGCGCGCTGGCCGCCGCCCACACCCGCCCCGACGCCTCCGGCCGTATCCGCGCCCAGGCCGAGGTGACCACCGCCGCCGACCTCACCGCCACCGCCGCCATCGCCGGCGGGGACGGCGGCGGGGAGGGGGGTTTTCCGTGGGGGGCGTTCCTGGACGGTCTGGGCGACATCCCGTCCGCCGCCCGCCTCCAGATCCGCCCCGGCCCCTACCGGGGTGCCCTGGACGCGTGGTGGAGCGCGCACAGTGTGCAGGAGCTGAAGCTGTGGCTGGTGTGGTCGCAGGTCCACGAGGCGGCCCCGTTCGCTCCGCCCGCCCTGTTCGCGGAGAACTTCCGCTTCTACGGCCAGGTCCTCACCGGTTCGCGCCGGGCCCGGCCGCGCTGGATGCGGGCGACGTCCTTCGTGCAGACCGTGCTGGGAGACGAGGTGGGCGAGCGCTACCTGCGCCGGCATCTCGCGCCGGGCACCCTGAAGGCGGCCGCCGATCTGGTGGACGCCCTGCGGGCGGCCTACCGGGGCCGGCTGGAGCAGGCCGGCTGGATGGCGGACAGCACACGGCGGGCGGCGCTGGCGAAGCTGGACGCCCTGCGCGTGGAACTCGGCCACCCCCAGGACATGGCCGCGCGCGGCCCCCTGCACACCGACCCGGCCGATCTGCTGGGCAACGTACGCCGGGGCCGCGCCCGGTCCTTCGAGCGCCAGCTGGGCCGTCTGGCCGGTCCGGTGGACCGGGGGGAGTGGAAGGTGGCGCCGCAGGCGGTCACCGCCTACTACCGGCACGGCCTGAACCAGGTGGTCGTGCCCGCGGCGCTGCTGCAGCCGCCGCTGTTCGACGCGGGCGGCGACATGACCCGTAACTTCGCCCTGCTGGGCTCGGTCGTCTGCCACGAGATGTCCCACGCCTTCGACAGCCGCGGTTCGGCTTACGACGGTGAGGGCCGGCTGCGCGAGTGGTGGAGTACCGAGGACCGCGCCGAGTTCACCCGGCGCACCGCTCTCCTGATCAGCCACTACGACCGTTACGTGCCCGGCGGGCTGGACGGGGAGCACGTCAGCGGTGCCCGCACGGCGGGGGAGAACATCGCCGACATCACCGGCCTCACCGTCGCCCACACCGCGTTCGCCGCCCACCTGGCCGCCTCCGCCCTCACCGAGGCCGAACAAGAGGCGCAGACACGGCGGTTCTTCACGCTGTGGGCCACGATGTGGCGGGTCAAGCGCACACCGGGCCGGATGCGCGAGCGGCTCGCCCACGACCGGCACGCCCCGCCCCAGGTGCGCTGCAACGCCGTCCTCGGCCATGTCCCGGCGTTCTACCGGGCGTTCGGCGTCACCGAGACCGACTCGATGTTCATCCCGCCCGAGGACCGGTTCACGCTGCTGTGACCGGCCCGGCCGGCTGACGGCCCCGCCCAGGAGGCACCCCATGGCCCACACCCACCCAGCCACCCCCGCCCCGGCCGCGCCCGGCCAGAGCGCCCCCGCGCCGGCAGCACCCGCGCAGGGCACGTCCATGGTGGCCGCCCCCGTGCAGGCCGCCCAGGCCCCGGCCGTCCCCGCGCCCGCGCTGGCTGCCCCTGTGCAGGCCGGGTCCGTGATGGCCGCCCCGGCCCAGCCCGCCCCCGCGCCGGCCGCCTCCGCCCCGCTGCGGCCCTGCTACGCGCCGGGTGACGGCCAGGTCTGGCATCTGCTGCGTCTGGTGCCGGGCCCGGACATCGCCGTCGCCGCGGCCGCCTCGCTGCTCGCGGTCGGTGCGGAGCGGGCGGCGGTGCTGCTGGAGCGGCTGGCCGGGGGCGGGCTGTGCGAGCGGACCGGGCCGGGCCGCTACCGGCCCCGCCCGGCCCCGCCGGCCCACCCGGCCGGGGTGCGCCCCGGTGACGGCGAGGCCCTGCGCCGCCTGGCCGGGCACTACCTGCACACCGCCCACCACGCGGAGCGTCTCCTGGCCCCCCACCGCCCCCAACTCCCCCTCGCCCCGGTGGAACCGGGCTGCACTCCGGAGAGGTTCGTCTCCCGGGAGGCGGCGCTGGCCTGGCTGGACGAGGAGCACCACGCCCTGACCGCGATCCGGGAGAGCGCGCGTGACAGGGGTGAGCGGTGGACGGTGTTCCACCTGGCGGCCTGCCTCAACGGGCACTACGTCCGCCGCGGCCACACCGCCCTGCAGCAGCGGCAGTGGGCCGACGCCCTGCGCGCCGCGCACGCCCTGGGCGACCCGGAGGCGCAGATCACCGCCCACCGCTACGCCGGGCAGGCCGCCAGCCGCGCCGGCCGGCATCCCGATGCTCTGGCCCATCTCCAGCGGGCGGTGCGCATCGCCGAGCGCCACGGACGGCCGGGCCCGCAGGCGTGGGCGTACTACATCCTGGCCTGGACCGAGGAGATGGCCGGCGACGACGCGGCGGCCCTGACCCACGCGATCTGCGCGGCGGGCCTGTTCGCCCGCGCCCAGCAGTGGAGGGCCCAGGCCGACGCCCTCAACGCGGCCGGCTGGTACTTCACCCGCCTGGGCGATCCCGTCCAGGCCGGGCGGTACTGCGCCCGCGCCCTGGACCTGGCCCGCCGCCACCGCTACCTGGGCGGGCAGGCGGCCGCGCTGGACAGCCTGGGCCTGCTCGCCCAGGCGAACGGCCGGCACGAGGACGCCGTCCACGCCTTCACCGCCGCCCTCGCCCACTGCCGCACCCTGGGCAACACCTACCAGGAGGCCGGCGCCCTGGACCGGCTCGGCGACAGCTACGCCGCCACCGGCCGCCCGGCCGACGCCCGCACGGTGTGGGGGAGCGCGGCGGCGGTGTACCGGGCCCAGGACCGCCTGGACGAGGCCGCCTCCGTCGAACGCCGCCTCACCGCCCTCGCCTGACCCAGCACCCCCGGGCAGCTCCCGCACAACCCCGGGGCAGCTCCCGCCGAAAAAAAAGGGGCACGCCCCGCGCGAAACGACCGCCCGCGACCGACCGCGACGAAACGCGGCCGACGCGACCGACTCCGAAGGAATCCGAGATGTCCTCTGTCATGGAGATGCCCCCCGAGATAGCGCAGAGCAAGAAGATCGCCGTGTTCTGCGGCGCCCGCGACGGCGCCCGCCCCGGCCATCTGCTGCTCGCCCGGGAATTCGGCACCGCGCTGGCCCGCCGCGGCCTGGACCTGGTGTACGGGGCCGGGGGAGTGGGGGTGATGGGCGCGGTGGCGCATTCCGTCATCGACGCCGGCGGCGGCGTCACCGGGGTGGTGCCGCGTTTCCTCCACGAACGCGAGCGCGCCGACAATGCGCCGGGCGCGCTCTTCCTGGTGCGTTCCATGCATGAACGCAAAGCGCTCATGTACCGGCTCTCCGCGGGTTTCGCGGTGCTGCCGGGCGGTTTCGGGACGCTGGACGAACTGCTGGAGGTGGCGACCTGGAACCAGTTGTCACTCATGCGCAAACCGATCGTCGTGGTCAATCACCAGGGTTTCTTCGACCCCTTGCTGGGCATGCTGGACCACCTCGTGCACGAGGGGTTCCTCAAGGAGGCGGAGCGGAGCCTGATCCAGGAGGGCCGGGACGTCGAGGACGCCCTCGACCTGCTCACCGCCGCCCGCACACAGCCGGTGCCTGCGGCCGTCTGACCCCCGCCCCCCCGCCGCGCCCCGCCTTCAGAGCGCCCCTTGCCGCATGCGCGGCCGGGGGCGCTTTCACATGCCCGCCGGGAAAACCGTCCAGGAAATGGTGTCCAACTTTCCCGGCACCGCCCGCAGTTGACGCAAGGGGCCCGGCGGGGCGAATATTTCATCACCGCCGGGAAACACCGGCGGAAACCGAGACAGTTAAGGAGTGAGCATCATGGAGAGCACCGTGGCGTTCGACGACATCGAGTTCATCGAGACCTCCGCCGAGCTTCTCGCGACCTCGTACTACGTCAACATCCAGTAATAAAGCTGCTGCGGCCGGAGGGGCGGACAAGATTCCGCGACCGCCCCTCCGCCGCAACATGGAAAAACAATACGAATATGCAGGCGCGAAGACACGGAAAACCGTCTTCGCGCCTTTTTGCTGTTCAAATCCACCACCATTGACGGTCTTTATCGGCGGCCCCTAAATTCGGGGGCATGAAGTTCACAGACATTGATCTCCTTCCTGTTCTGGGAAAGCCGACGCTGTCGGGCGACGGCCGGTTCGCCGCGGTCGCGGTGACGCGCCCCGACCTGGCCGCCGACGGGTATGTGTCCGAGCTGTGGCTGGCCGAGACCGACGGCAGCCGGCCCGCCCGCCTGCTCACCCGCGGCCCGCACGACGCCGCCCCGGCGTTCTCCCCCGACGGACGCCACCTGGCGTTCCTGCGCCCCGTCCCCGGCGGCCCGGGCCAGATCCACCTGCTGCCCCTGGACGGCGGCGACGCCCGCCCCGTCACCAGCCACCCCATCGGCGCCGGACAGCCCGTATGGAGCCCGGACTCCACCCGCCTGGCCTACATGGCCCGGGTGCCCGCCCCCGGCCGCTACACCGGCGCCCCGCACACCGAGGCCCCGCGCCGCATCACCACCCTGCGCTACTGGGCGGACGGCTTCGGCTTCACCGTCGACCGGCCCCGCCACCTCTTCGTCACCGACCCCTTCGCCGACGACCCGGCCGCCGCCACCGTCCAGGTCACCGACGGCGACTTCGACCACGCGGACGTCTCCTGGAGCCCCGACGGCCGGCTGCTGGCCTTCACCGCCGCCCGCCACCAGGGCGCCGGCGACGACCTGCGCAACGACCTGTGGGTGTGCGCCCCCGACGGCACCGGCCTGCGCGCGCTGACCGGCGGCGGCCTCATCCTGGGCTGCCCCCGCTTCGCCCCCGACGGCGCCACCCTGTGCTTCGCCGCCGAACCGCTGGACGAGAACAACAACGCCTACGCCACCATGAGTTACGGCCTGTGGTCCGCGCCCGTCGACGGCTCCGCCCCCGCCCGCCGCCTCACCCACGAGGACTACCACCTCAGCTTCGCCAGCCAGATGATCCACCCCGTCGCCGACGGCGTCCTCTTCGCCGCCGACCACCGCGGCGAGGTCCACCTGCTCCTCGTCCCCTACGACGGAAGCACCCCCACCCCGCTGATCACCGGCGCCCGCCAGGTCAACGCCTACGCCGCCGTCGACACCCCCGACGGCCTGACCGTCGCCGCCGTCGTCTCCAGCGCCACCAGCGCCGGCGACCTGCTCAGCCTCCGCGCGGGCGAGGAACACCTCCTGACCGGCTTCGGCGACCGCCTCACCCAGCAGACCGACGTCCTGCCGGTGGAGGAGTTCACCGCCACCACCCAGGACGGCTACGACCTCCAGGGCTGGATCGTCCGCCCCCGCGGCGAAGGCCCCCACCCCGTCCTGCTCCAGATCAAGGGCGGCCCCTACACCCAGTTCGGCTACACCCTCAACGGCCCCGCCGCCCTGGACGAAGCCCTGGTCTACGCGAGCGCCGGCTACGCCGTCGTCCTGGGCAACCCCCGCGGCTGCTCCGGCTACGGCCAGGAACACGGCATGCACGTCGTGGACGACCTCGCCCGCAAGACCGCCCCCGACCTCCTGGCCCTGCTCGACACCGCCCTCGAGGCACCGGACCTGGACGGCTCCCGGGTCGGAGTGATGGGCGGCTCCTTCGGCGGCTACATGTCCGCCTGGATGGCCGCCCACCACGGCGCCCGCTTCCGCGCCTTCATCGGCGAACGCGGCCTGTACGCCGTGGACAGCTACGCCGCCTCCAGCGACGACGGCGTGAACGTCGCGATCGCCCTCTACGGCGCCGACCCCGCCCGCTGGGCCGAGAAGAGCCCACTGACCTACGCCGACTCCATCACCAAACCCGTCCTGATCATCCAGTCCGACGAGGACCGGCACTGCCCCATGGAACAGGCACAGCGGCTCTTCGTGGCCCTGAAGACCCGCGGCGTCCCCGTCGAACTCCTCCTCTTCCCCGGCGAAGGCCACGACCTGTCCCGCTCCGGCCTGCCCAGCCACCGCATCGCCCGCTTCGAAGCGGTCCTCGAATGGTGGGACCGCCACCTCTAAAACCCGGCCCCCGGGCCCCGGCACCCCTCCCGAGGGACCGGGGCCCGGCCCACGCCACCCCCCTCTTTCCGTCCAGGCCCGACCCAACCGATCTGGAGGACTCATGAGTCAACCAGTGGCCCACCGCCGCACCGCCCAGCCCGCCATCGACGCCGAACGCCTGCTGCGCCGCGTGGAGGAACTGGGCCGTATCGGCCGTGACCCGGTGACCGGCGGCATCACCCGCGAGGGCTTCAGCCGCGCCGACCGCGAAGCCCGCACCTACGTCATGCGGGAGAGCCGGGCCGCAGGCCTTGCGACCTCGGTGGACGCCGCCGGCAACCTCATGATCCGCACCCGCCCCCCGGGCACCGCACCCGCCCGCCCGGCCGTCCTGATGGGCTCCCACCTGGACACGGTCGTCAACGGCGGCCGCCTGGACGGCGCCTACGGCGTGCTGGCGGCCCTGGAAGTGGTCCAGGCATGCGCCGAGTCGGGCATCGAGACCGCCTACGAGCCGGTGGCGGCCGCCTTCTCCAACGAAGAAGGCGCCCTGTTCCCCCAGCCCTTCTTCGGCTCCTCCGTCCTGGCCGGCCGCCTCGACGGCCTGCCCCGCGAACCCCTCGACCACGACGGCCACCCCCTGCGCGGCCCCCTCGCCCTGGCCGGCGGCGACCTCGACGCCCTGGGCAGCGCCGTCTGGCCCGCCGAAGCACTGGCCGCCTACCTCGAACTCCACGTCGAGCAGGGACCCGTCCTCGAACGCGCCCGCAACCGGATCGGCGTCGTCGACGGCATCACCGGACGCACCGTCCTCACCCTCGAGATCAGCGGCAGCGCCGGCCACTGCGGCACCGCCCCCATGCCCGGCCGCCGCGACGCCCTGGCCGCAGCCGCCCGCGCCACCCTGGCCGTCGAACGCCTCGCCACCACCCTGGACCTGTGCCGGGTCGCCACCGTCGGCCGCCTCGACATCCACCCCAACTCGCCCAACACCATCGCCGACACCGTCCGGCTCACCGCCGACCTGCGCGACACCGACGCCGCCCGCATGCACCGGGCCGAAACCGTCCTCACCCGCGAACTGCAGGACCTCGCCCACCAGACCGGCACCCGCATCGAAACCCTCGCCCGCACCCACTCCGCACCCGTGGCCACCAGCGCCCGCCTGCGCGCCCTGATCGAGGAGAGCTGCCGGGAGACCGGCGCCCCCTACCAGTCGCTGCCCAGCGGCGCCGGCCACGACGCCCAGGTCGTCGCCGACCTCACCCCCACCGCCATGATCTTCGTCCCCAGCGTCGGCGGCGTCAGCCACGTCCCTCACGAGGACACCCACCCCGCCGACCTCGTCCTGGGCGCCGAGATCCTCCTGCGCACCGCCCTGAAAACCGCTTCAGGCCCGTGTTCAACTGCGCCCCTCCGCGGTTGAACACCCCCACCCCACAGCCGAGGTGAGCGGAGGGAAAGGGGAAGGGGAAGGGAGGAGAGAAGGGGAGGGGAGGGGAGGGGTACTAGCCCACACTCGCCGGCAGATGCCCGTACTGCACCGCCCGCACCCCCGCCTGAAACCGGCTGCGCGCATCCAGCTGCGCCATCAGCGTGTTCGCGAAACGCCGCGCCGTACGAGGAGACACCCCCAGCTTCCGCGCGATCGCGTCATCGGTATGCCCCTCGGCCAGCAGATGCAGCACCTCCGCCTGCTGCCGGGTCAGCCCCTCCTGCTCCCGCCCCGCCGGCGGCGTGCCCAGCGCCTCCGCCGCCTGCCAGGTGGTGTCGAACAGCGTGCACAGCGCCGCTATCAGCCCCGGCGCACTGAGCACCACCGCCCCCACCGACGTGGCATTGCTGTCCGCCGCCATGATCGCCACCTGCCGGTCACAGATGATCATCCGGTTCGGCAGCGACGGCACCGTCCGCACCTGACCACCCTTGTCCACCAGCCACTCCGCGTACGCCACCGTCGCCGCGTCCCGGCGGATACTGTCCAGATAGATCGTCCGCATCTGCACACCCCGCTCCAGCAGCCGCTGGTTCAGCGGACGCGAGGCCTGCATATTGGCCTCCGTCTGCGGACCGCCCGGCGCGAACGCCAGGAACTCATGACGGACCTGATGATTGAGCGCCGTCAGATAATCCCGGATCGACTCAAGACCCCGCAGATACTGCACCCCCGCCTCAGGAACATCCTCCTGCTGCCCGGCGAACTCCGAGATCAGCCGCGCCGCCACCGCCCGGCTCGCCTCCACCCGCTGCTGCTGCGCCGCCAGCTCCGCCTGCTGACGAGCCAGCAGGATCTCGATACCCAGATGCGGACTGACCGCGTGCAACTGCGTGGGGTCCTCGGTGGAAAACCGCACCAGCGCCAGCTCACTCAGCCGGTCCAGCGCGTCCCTGATCTCCTTCGCCGGTCTGCCCAGCCGGGCGACCAGACCCTCCACACCGTCCTCGGGATGATCGAGCATGGCCCGGTACACGGATTCCGTCTGGTGGTCGAGCCCGAGAAGATCAAGCATCTCATTCCCCCGACAGGTCTGTGTGGCACCTGAACCGCTTGAGGCCGATGAGCGCGCGCCTCAACCGCTGTTAAGGAGAGGAGAGTAGTCCAGATGCACGCGCGATCGGCCAGATACGCACTCTCTTGGCCCAAGACTGACCCTTCTCACAGCCACCCGCCCCACCCACCCCCACCACCGGGCAACCACCCAACACCCCCGCACCACACCCCTGTTCAACGTCGTCGGACGTAGACGCCACCAGCGACTCGTGCCATGTTGCACATTCCGCTGTCTGCCGGGCCCGCCCGGCAAACGGGTCCGACACCGGCAGGAAACCCGCATGTACCTCGTCCACGTCCACGTGCAGCCACCCGTGCACGGCGTCCTCCTGCCCAGCGGGACGGCCGACGCCGTGGCCGCCTGCGGCCGGGACGTGACCGGAGTCGAACACGTCGTCGTCCACGCCGACACCCACCCCCACCCCGTCATCGGCGTCTACATCAGCGCCGCCACCCTCAAAGCCGCCGAGGAGACCGCCGTCACCCTCTGGCACCACACCCTCCTCCACCACCACTGGCTCCACCCCTGGACCCTGCTGCGCGCCGAGGTACCCCTCATCCCCATCGACGCCGACCGCCCCGGCATGTCCTAAGTAGGTCATGGACGGTTTGACCTGCACGTTTCCCCCTTACGGCGACACCTGCGGAACGGCACCCTCAAAGGTGTCAGCCCAACGAGGACACCGGAGGCACACCCATGGCGGTCGGCGACACAGCTCGGGGCACAGCCGCAGCACCCCTTCACGCGCACCACACGGCCGGCACCACGGACAACGACTCCGGCTGGCAGTAACCCCCAAGCCGCCGCCCACCCGCACCCGGAAAACAGCCCGCACGCACAAGACACGCAGAAGAGGAGACGAGGAACAGCCATGGATGTCATGACGGCCGTACTGACCCGCCGCAGCGAACACCAACTCGTCGAACCCGCCCCCAGCGACGCCGAGTTCGCCTACCTCCTGCGCGCCGCGGCCACCGCCCCCGACCACGGCCGGCTGCGCCCCTGGCGCTGGATCCTCGTCCGCGGCGACGCCCGCACCGCCCTGGGCCGCTGCTTCGCCGACGACTACGACGGCCCCCAGCCCCGCCGCGCCCACGTACAGACCAAACCCCAGCGGGCCCCCCTCCTGGCCACCCTGGTCTTCACCCCCCAGCACGCCACCATCCCCGAATGGGAACAGCTCGCCGCCACCAGCACCATGGCCGGCTCCCTCATCCTCCTCCTGCACGCCCGAGGCTTCGGCAGCGTCTGGCGCACCGGCCCCTTCACCCAGTCCCAGACCACCCGCCACACCCTGGGCCTGCGCCCCGAAGAACGCCTCCTCGGCTGGCTCTACATCGGCACCCCCCACCACACCCGCACCCCCCGCCGCCGCACCCCCGACGACATCACCGACCACATCACCGTCTTCACCCCCGAACTCCTCACCCTCTGAACCCCCACCACCCCCACCGACCCACCCCTCCTTTTCACCACCCTTGATGCTTAAAACGCATAACCCATCCCCTACGATGCCCCCATGAACATGACGCTCGGCGAACGCGTACGAGCCGCCACCGCCGCCCTCATGCACCTCACCGGCGAAAACCAGGCCGACCTCGCCACCGCCCTCGGCATCAGCCAGACCCAGATCAGCCGCCGCCAAAGCGGCCACGCCGCCTGGAGCCTGACCGACTGCGAAGCCCTCGCCACCCACTACGGCATCGACGTCCTCGACCTCCTCGCCGGCCCCACCCGCGCCTGCGACACCCTGGCCCCCCACCGCCGCCGCACCCCCGCCCCCGCGGCCGCCCAGGGGACACCCCGATGACCGACTACCACGCCATCGACGCCCTCCTCGCCGACGCCCGCACCCCCGCCGCCCTGCCCCCCGCCGACCGCCGCCGCGCCCTGCGCGAAGCCCTCCACCTCACCCGCACCCAGGTGGCCCACGCCCTGGGAGTGAGCCCCTCCACCGTCGGCGGCTGGGAAACAGGACGCGACCCCAGCGGCGAACTCCGCGAGAAGTACGCCTACTTCCTCACCGCCGCCCAGGAAAAACTCCGCACCCAGCACGCCACCCCGCCCCACCCCGAAGCCGAGCCCACCG